>JAFLCB010000002.1:0-300000 GCA_017302795.1 Deltaproteobacteria bacterium
GCCACTGCGTCCGCCGCCGCCACCGCCGCCGAAGCCGCCGCCACGTCCGCCGCCACCGCCGAAGCCACGTCCGCCGCCGCCACCTTCACGTGGCGCCATTGGTTTTGCTTCGCTAACAGTCATCGCACGGCCTTCGTACATTGCGCCGTTGAATTTAGTGATTGCAGATGCCGCCTCTTCGTCAGTTCCCATTTCAACAAATCCGAAGCCTTTGCTTCGACCTGTTTCACGGTCCGTGATGATTTTCACGCTTGTGACTGTTCCGCACTCCGAGAATGAATCCGTCAGAGCCTGCTCTGTTGCTGAATACGGAAGATTACCTACATATAGCTTCTTACCCATAAAACCTCCTTAAGGCTTAGGTGCCACTTCGGAGGACTGGGCAGGATGCCCGCTGACTCGAAGACCGGCTTAACTTATTGCCCGTAAATCTAACACGGTTCAGATCAAAAGATCGAGTGTTCCTTGTTTAAATCTAAAGAAAATATGGGGACCGCTTAAAAGCGAGATAATGGACAATTAATTGAATCGGGTCCGGAAAGCCGGCTTGGTGCAGAGCTCCGACGATGATTTTAAGTGTCGTTGGATACAGACATTGACGCAACCGACAGGGCATTCCTTCGCCTCAGCCGACTGCATCTTTCTTTATGAGCAAGCGAGGGGCCACGCGAAGTGCCGTTTGGTTCGATCTCAACTGTCGAGTTCACTGCGACTGCTGAATAGATATACAAGTACTTGAAATCACAAGTGTTTGTGATTCGTCACACTTCCCATAAGCAAATCTTATTCATATTTTCATAGTTCCTCTTTGCGAGAGTGTCGCAACCGTATTCAAAAAATCGAAAATTTCCGGTTCACCTGCCGTTCGACACTTTTGGATTTTGACTGAGTTCGAAAAAAACGCGGTCAAGCTAGTCACTGAAAAAATAAATACATGCCTGTAGGCATTGACCAAGCAGAAATCGAAAACACATTTCTTTCATGAACGGATCAACAAAGGAGCAAAAAATGTCACGACTTAATGGACTCGATCTTTACCGTCCGGGCGCTTCGATCTGGAATATGTTGGCCGATGTTGACACGCTTTTTGATCGCTATGAAACAGCGACGGCGACAGCAGCTGCATTTTCTCCAAGAGCGAACATTGAGGAGACAGAAAACGCATACTTGCTGAGCTTTGATCTTCCGGGAGTGAAAAAGGAAGATCTAAAAGTTGATGTACACGGCCGGACCTTCATTTTGTCTGGCGAGCGCAAGCGGTCTTCGGAAAGTGATGAGCGGGGCTTTAAGCGATACGAGTGTGTTGCAGGTAAGTTTACTCGAAGTTTCACTCTTCCCGTTGGCGTCGATGCGGCCAAGGTGGAAGCTTCGTTGTTGGACGGCGTGCTAAACGTCACGGTTCCGAAATCCGAGGCCGAGAAGCCGCGAACAATAATGATTAAATAAATAATCCTAGGAATCCCTCCCTCTCGCAAACTGACTCTCTGTCAACTCCATAGGGCCCTGCGGCTATAGCTAGCAGGGCCTTTCTTTTCTTGTTAATCGTTGCCTCACGCCGCAAATCACTCATAGTCTATGAGCGTCGTTGGTGGATATTTTTCTTGGAGTTAAGGTGAAGGGAAATTTGAAGTTTCTTTTGTCCGTATTGCTCATCAGTGCGGCTTTTGCTAGCGAAGCTTCCGCTACGTGTATTGCTCCCTGGGGAATGCCGGTAGGAGAAGGCCAGTCTGTCGTCGCTTACTATGAAGACCGAGCAACCGGAGGCCGTCGCTGTCAATCCGAGATGCGCTTTTGTAACAACGGTTTTCTGTCCGGCTTTTATCGCTATCAGAATTGTACGGAAGATTTCGGCTGCAACGAATTCCCTTGGGGGTACATTCCGCACCTCAGCTCTGTGAAGGCATATCGAAACTCGATCGAGTCTGGCGGTCGGCAGTGCGAAAGTGAAGTCCGATATTGTTCCTATGGTCGCTTAAGCGGCTGGTTTACGAATCAATCATGCACAGCCTTCTAAACTTGCGACTTGTTATTGCGGGAATTCTTGTCAGTTCGACTTCCATTCTGTTCATTGTTTTACTTGATGGACCACTTGCCGAGTACTTCAAGCCGCAGTTCGGTAGCAGCGTTCATGTTTACGCAGCCGAACTAACGGACGTCGCAAAGGCTGGCCCCTTTTTCGCGGTCTCGATTGTGATCGCTATGCTTGGCTATGTCGCTGGCAAGGTCCAGAAGACGCGAAACAGCGTGTGGTCGGAGGTGACGCGTTGGGGATTCCAGGCGTTGATGGCATTTTTATTCAGCGGTGTGGTTGTTCAGCTTCTCAAGCACCTTTTGGGACGAAAGCGACCGTACGCGGTCGAGTCGCTCTCGCCGCACGAGTTTCATTTTTTTACGGCGAATTACGAATTTCACTCGTTCCCTTCCGGTCATTCGCAAGTCATGTTTACTGCGGCGACCCTACTCTGGTTGATTTGGCCAAAGGGTGGGATAGTTTGGTTTGTGACGGCAGGGTTGATCGCGCTCACCCGTGTGATTACTCTTAATCACTGGATGAGCGACGTTTTGATTGGTGCCTATGTTGGAATTGCTGTCACTATGATCACGCACCGTGCTTTTCAAAGATCTGAACGTTTTCGAGTTCGCGAAGGAGTTATTAAGTGAAGCCGACTAATTCTATAGGTTTACTACTTGCCACTTTATTGTTTTTTGGAATCACATTTTCCGCCGGCAGCGCCAGGGCAGAGGCTGGTGGTCCCTTTGGCTTGGGTATAGTCATCGGTGATCCGACTGGATTGAGCGGTAACTATAAACTAAGCGCGGAGAAATCGATCGATGCTGCGATTGCGTGGTCTTTTGGCCGCTACCCGGGTTTCGAACTTCACGCCGACTACCTTTGGCACCGAGCAAACCTGTTTCGGATCGAACAGGTTTCATTCGATTGGCATTACGGAATTGGTGGACGCTTGATTTCGATCGACGACCGAGACTCGAACAATCGGACTGTGAATGACCGAACCTATTTCGGCCCGAGAATTCCAGTGGGAATCTCGACTGATTTCAACAAAAGCACCTTCGAGCTTTTTTCGGAGCTTGCTCTTGTGATGAACTTGATCCCAGCAACAAATTTTGACTTCGACTTTGGTGTCGGAGTGCGAGTCTATTTCTGATACCTTCAATTTCGGGCATGAACTACGAAACTAAAATCGATACCATTGAAATGGCTGGCCAATCATTACAGCTGGAAATGCTGAGTGATGTGGATCAAACCATTGATCAATTGTTCGAGGTTTATCAAGCCAACGGTCAGACAGAGTTGTTTGAAGAAATGTGTCCGTACTTTGGCACTCTTTGGCCCGCAGGAAAAATTTTAGCAAATAAAATTGCGGATGACATTGTCAGCGGAGAGTTCGGCGCCTTTCACCCCAAAGGATCCCGAATTCTCGAAATCGGCTGCGGTTTAGCACTGCCTTCACTGCTTTTGACCAAAGCAGGATGGTCCGTGCAGGCGACCGATCTTCATCCAGATGTGGCTGCGTTTCTTGAGCGAAATAAAAAGCTCAATCAAACCGTAGGACCTGAGTACTTGTCTCTCGACTGGCGTGACGAGTCGCCGGTCGCGCAAACCTGGGATTTGATTATCGCGAGTGATGTGCTCTATGACAAAACTCAGCCGGCCACCTTACTTCGGTTTTTGATGAAGGCGCTGTCGCCCAAAGGCCGAGCGCTGGTCGCAGATCCGGGCCGAAGCTACGTCGAAGGTTTTTTCACAGAGGCGAAAAAGGTTGGATATCAAGTATCGAAAGCGGGAATGTTTGGGGTTGTGATCGGTGAAATTCGACGGAGAGAAGTCCGTTAGAATTCGGTTTGTATGGAGTGTTAAAATGAAAAGTCCTGTCGAGCATCGTTTTTTCTCCCGGCGCTTGATTCAGCTAGAAGAGGCTTATGGCCGGCTGAAACAGTGGCGTCTGTGGACATTTTTAGTTGCGGTTGCGTTTTCAACTTGGGCTTCAACCAAATCTGCCCCGCCAGTTTCGGCCTGGGCGGCGGGAGTTGCTTGGAGTGTATTTATCGCAGCAGTTATAGTTCACCGAGTTGCACGAAGTCGAGGCTCGCGACTTGAGTGGCGATTGGAGCTAGAAAAGCGTTTGAACGCATTGAAATTGCTGACGGCAAGCGCCTCCGCTGAGATCGACGAATCCACGTTAGAAAAAGTCATTGGAAAAACGGAGCTTGGAACGGCGAAGCGTTTGATTCGAGATCTCGACGTCGGGCAGTTTGTTTCAATGTTTCCGTTTTTTCTTTCCTCAGAAGGCCGAAATCGATTCATAAGTTTCCTTGTCAAACCCGAGCTCAATGTCGATGAAATTCGCCGTCGGCAGAACGCGATTGGATTTTGGGAGCGACATCCCGTTCTGCGACGAAAAGTTTTGCGAATCGCAACCGCTATGGAAAGCCAAATGGATTCTGCGGTTTTGTTGCGGGTGATTAGAGAGGCGAACGCCCCCGAGGCCGCTGGTCCGTGGCTAGTCATGGTCGGTGTCGCACAGGTTTCATTTTTTGCACTGTGGATTGGCGGAATCTTTTTTGGAACTAAAGTTCCGGGGTTACTTGGACTCGCGGTTTTAGGTTTAGCTTATGCCTATGTGACTAAGCGGGTAGATATTTTTTCTTCTTATCCGCGCGCAATGCAAGTGGGCCGCGGCCTGCGGGCTCTTAAAGAGACGGCTTTTGTATTGCGCAAGGTCGGCCATTTGCCTGAGGCTCAGGTTGCGGCCTTCTCGGAAGTTGAAAATCCCATTCATCATTTGCAAGACGTCGAGCGAGCAGCTGGTGCTTTGGGAGTGCGGCAGAATCCAATTCTAGCGCTGCTGATTAACTTTTTGATTCCTTGGGATTTGTTTTGGACACTGCGCTTCGATCGCGCTCGTCGGAACGTAGAAAAACGATTGCCGCAATGGCTTGATTCTTTGGCGGAGCTGGAAGCGTACATTGCATTCGCGGAATGGAACAAAGCGCACGGTGTTTGCCTTCCGCAGTACCTTTCGTCTGGAAAGCCAGATGCAGCGGCAGTGACCGCGACAAAAATGGCTCACCCCTTGTTGAGTAGTGCAAAACGTGTTGCCAACAATTTGCAGGTCAATTCGAGCGAGAGATGTCATTTGGTGACAGGCTCAAACATGTCTGGAAAGAGCACGTTCCTTAGGTCGGTCGGTTTGAATTTGCTTTTGGCCCAGGCCGGAGCAAAAGTTGTTGCAGACCAAATGGTTCTGTCGCCAGTTCGCTTGGAAAGTTCAATGCGCCCCTCGGATTCATTGGCGGATGGGTTTTCGTCTTTTTATGCGGAAGTTGCAGACCTTGTTGAGATATTGAAAACTGCGTCGCGATCAGAAGTCGTCTTCTATTTAATTGATGAAATTTTTCGCGGTACGAACAACCGCGAACGGCGAATCGGCGCTGAATCGGTCATACGATCACTTTCTGAAACCACGGCGATGGGCATGGTTACGACTCACGACCTTGATCTGTCGACGCTCGAAGGTCAGGTTGACGGTCTTTCGAATCATCATTTCCGCGATGATGTTATTGAAGGGAAAATGATGTTTACTTACGAGTACAGGAAGGGTCCGTGCCCTTCGACAAATGCAATTAAAGTCATGCGGTCGGCGGGTTTGAAGGTTGTTGAGGCGGGGGTGTAGATTGGCGTCAGTCTATTTTCTCTTCGCGCATCCGCATCGAAATCAGTCCCGGGTCTGCAGCACGGTATTAAAAAGAATTCGAGATTTGGATAACGTGACCGTGTGCGATCTTTATGAATCCTATCCTGACTTTCATATTCCGGTTGCAGACGAACAGGCAAAAGTAGTCGCGCACGACGTGATTTTTTTGCAGCACCCATTTTACTGGTACAACATGCCTCCCCTCTTGAAGCTTTGGATTGACGAAGTGTTTGAATCCGGATTTGCCTACGGTCCGGGTGGCGACGCATTCAAAGGCAAAACATTGCAGCTATCTATTTCAACAGGTGGAGCAGAGGAAGCGTATAAATCGGACGGCAACAATCGGTTTACGATCGACGAATTCACTCGTTCCTATGATCAAACGGCACACCTTTGTGGAATGACTTGGCCAAAGCCAATTGCATTTCATGGCGCCCACCGGGCTTCTATGGAAGAAATTGAGGCCTACGCCGAGCGGGTCCGGGACTTGATATTAAGCTACACCAATAAACTGTACCACCCGTCGGTGCCCTCATGAGCGCAGGAGTTCTTCAAAGCGCATTGATATTTCTTGCGGCCGCTGTGATCACGGTCCCGATTTTTCAACGCATCGGACTGGGTTCGGTCCTTGGATACCTTATCAGTGGCATCGCAATCGGACCGTGGGGTCTTGGGTTGATATCAAATGTCGACGACATTCTTCATTTTTCGGAGTTTGGCGTTGTACTGTTTCTGTTTCTGATCGGTCTCGAGCTTGAGCCGAAACGATTGTGGAGTCTTCGCGTTCCGATCTTTGGCCTTGGCTCAGCGCAGGTAGCAGCCAACACTGCGATCTTTACGTTGATCGGTTGGCTGCTGGGTTTCGCATGGCCGGTCGCATTTTTGGCGGGAATGGGTTTTTCTCTTTCGTCGACGGCGATCGCGCTTCAAGTGATGAAAGAGAGAGGTAACTTACAAACCCACGCCGGTAATTCGGCATTCTCGACTTTGCTCTTTCAGGATATCGCTGTTATCCCGATGATCGCGATCGTTCCCTTGTTGGCGCTGGCGCCAGCGTTGGGAGCAGGGGAGCCGGCAGGGTCGAAACTTGTCTCGGTCGTAAAGGTCATCGGTGTGCTTGCGGGCACGATTTTTTTCGGCCGCTTTGCAGTTCGTCCCATCCTGCGCGCTGTCGCGTCGGCTAAATTGCGCGAGATATTTACGGCCTTCGCATTGTTTCTAGTTGTTGGGATGTCGGCCCTGATGCAACAGATCGAACTTTCAATGGGTTTAGGCGCATTTTTGGCAGGCGTCTTGTTGGCCGATAGTGAGTATCGGCACGCTCTTGAAACAGATATTGAACCATTTAAAGGCTTGTTGCTAGGTCTTTTCTTTATGTCGGTGGGAATGTCGATTGATGTTGGGAGCGTGCGCGAAAGCCCGCTGATGATATTTGGAATTGTGATGGGCGTCATTGCTCTTAAATTTGCGATTCACTTCGCACTTGGTGCACTGTTCAAAATTGCAAATCCGTCGCGGTACTTTTTTAGCCTTGTTTTAGCTCAGGTAGGCGAGTTTGCATTTGTACTGTTCGCCGCAGGAAAAGCTGCCGGAGTTTTGGGGGACAACGTGATGGGCCCTTTGATAGCCGCAACAGCTCTTTCAATGTTAGCTTCACCGATACTTTTGGCTGGCTACGGAAAGTGGATTGAGCCGCGGTTTTCGATCGGTCAAAAACCAGACGCAGATAGTATTGAAAACAGTCATCCTGAAGTCATCATTGCGGGCTTTGGCCGGTTTGGGCAAATAGTCGGGCGACTTCTTTACGCCAACGGTACAACCGCTACGGTTCTTGATCATGAACCAGATCAAATTGAGCTTTTAAGAAAATTCGGTTTCAAAGTTTATTATGGCGATGCAACGAGGGAAGATCTGCTGCACGCAGCAGGCGCCGCTGAAGCCAAAGTGCTAGTAGTTGCGATCGACAGCATTGATGAGAGCTTAAAACTTGTCGATTTGGCTAAATCGAAGTTTCCTCATCTAAAGATTTTAGCTCGCGCTCGAAATGTGCAGCATATGTACGGGTTAATTGAACGAAAGGTGAAAATCATCGAGCGTGAAACTTTCGAGTCGTCGCTGCGCTTGGGGCGACACGTTTTGGCTGAGCTAGGAGTTTCGGCCCATGAATCGTGGCAGGCCACGAATCGATTTCGCGATCACAACGTTCAGATGATCCAGGACATGAGCAAGTTTCGAAACAACCAAGCAGATCTCGTTGCGCGAGCCAAGCAAGCTCGAGAGGACCTTGAGAAAATGTTCGAACGCGAACGGCTGCGGCGTGAGGTTGCGCAATCTGGCTGGGGAGATTGATCGATATCAGATCAAACTAGACCAAAGCCTAGTACTTAGGTTTTGGTCAGATTTGTCGTCAGAGCCTGGACAACGAGAAGATCATCGCGTCCAATAGCGAACATGGAATTAAGTTCAGTTTGGATGTGGGCGGCAGTCGCGATGGTTCTACTGATTGGCGAGATGATGACGGCAACGTTTGGGCTTCTCTTTTTTGGAGTTGCTGCAGCGGTGACCGCAGTCATTGTTGTTATCGCCCCGGATTTGCCCCCTGCCGTTCAATTGATGATATTTGGCGCTCTCGGATTGGTTGGAGTGTTAGTTGGACGAAAGTGGATCAAAGCGAAACTCTTGTCCAAGGCAGCTCCTCCGGTAAACTTGGATTCGAATTCGGAGTTTGCCATTGATCGCTCGCTGGCCCCCGGACAAGAAGGTGCTGTATTGTACCAAGGGTCTCCGTGGTCAGCCAAAAATGATGGTAGTGACCCGATCAACACTGGCGATCGCGTGAAAGTGATTCGCACAAGCGGAATTAAGCTAATTATTCAGAAGGTAAAATAATATGGGTGGCGAGATGTCGATTTTTGCAATTGCGTTTCTTGTATTCGCGGCGGTTGTACTTTTCAAAGCGGTTCGAATTGTCCCGCAACAGGAAGTTTGGATCTTGGAACGACTAGGAAAATTTCAGGGCAGTCTCTCGGCTGGTCTTCACTTTGTCGTTCCTTTTGTGGATATCATTCGCTATCGACATTCGCTGAAAGAAATCGTACTCGACATCCCGGCGCAGGTTTGTATCACACGTGACAACGTGTCCGTTCATATCGACGGAGTCTTGTTTTTCCGTGTGGTTGACCCCATTAAATCTAGCTACGGGATCAATGACTATATCCAGGCAGTTGTTCAGCTGGCGCAGACAACATTGCGCTCTGAAATCGGAAAAATCGATCTCGATCGAACGTTCGAAGAGCGCGACAAAGTTAACTCGGCCGTTATTTTGGCAATTGACCAAGCAACGGAACCTTGGGGAGTTAAAGTACTTCGCTATGAATTGAAGTCGATTCAGCCGCCGAAAGATGTTCTGGACGCGATGGAAAAGCAAATGCGAGCAGAGCGAGAGAAGCGCGCAAACGTCTTGACGTCGGAAGCGGATCGCGATTCTAAAATCAATCGCGCGGAAGGTGAAAAGCAAGAGACCATCAAAGCTTCGGAAGCCGACCGACAAAAGCAGATCAACGAAGCTGAAGGTAAGGCGCAGGCAATTTTAGCAGTTGCGAATGCTACGGCCGAGGGGCTGCGCCAGGTTGCAATTGCGATGAGCGGCCCAGGGGGAGAAGCGGCCGCCAAGCTTAAAATTGCAGAAGAGTACGTGAAGCAGTTTGGTCAAGTTGCGTACGACGCGCGAGCCATTATCGTTCCATCGAATGTCGGTGATCCGTCGTCAATGATCGCGACAGCGATGGCCGTTATGGATGGCGTCCGTATGACTTCCATCAGCGAACAGCCTAAAGGCCGCGCCTAATTAAAATCTAGGTACGGATTTTTTTTAGTCAGGCAGGTTTCTTTGAGAAAGGCCTTCGCCAATACGAGCGAGGGCTTTTTTATTTTCCATTCGTGTCGGCAATTACAGTTGCCGGATAGGCTGGCCACCAAACAGAAATTATTCCGACATTGGATCGGTCTGCCGGCGCCGCCGCTTGGGGAACAATGGAGAGCGCGGAGAGCTTTAGCATTTCTCTGCTGATCGCGATCGCGCAGGCATAGTCAGTAGGTCGTTGAAAAACGATGGTTGGATTCTCGGATAACCGATCATTGATCAGAGCCACTGGCGGCACAGTTGCCAGGCGATGGCGCTTACGGATTTCCGAAGCCAAGGCCTTCGCGCCCTTATTGCCACTCTTCTGGCTCGTTTCAATTTCGGTTTGGATTTCGATTGTAATCCCATAGCACGGGTCTTCAGCCGAGGCTTTTGCTGATGGTGCTACGATGGCCATTCCGGCCAACAAATGCGCAATAGTTATCAGACCGAACGAGAAGCTTGATCTAAAGATCACCATCATCATATTTGGAAGTGCATAGGCGGGGCCGGAATCCTAACCGCAGCGATGCATTAATTTCAGCCTTGGCCTCGTTCAGTGACGAAGATGGTCACTCCCTGCCGTCCAAGGTCCCTGTTTTAAGAGAGTAAAATAGCTCAGTTGTTATCATTCCGTTGCGGGGGGAGGACTGCTGGCCACTTGTTTGCTCCGGAATTTGCAACACCGGTCTCCGAACTGGAGAACTTAATAAATGCGCTCTGAAATTTTCCTTCCTAATCTGTCCCGCACTAAATCAGTGGCCATGGTTGCCATTGCACTTGCAGCCGGCATCGCTGGTTGTACCAAACTGGATTTGGAAAATAGCACGCGCGATTCTGTAGCGCTCGATTCGCCTGAAGTAACGTATGACAGCTACCGATATCGTAAGATTTCGATCGTTGTTCCGCCTGGAAACTTGAACCCAGCACTCAGCTGGGAAACGCTTTACGCTAACATGCCGACCACAACCAAAAAAGAATTCGCTGATTATGCTGCTGATCCGGTTGGCCTCAAGGCCGCTATCGAGAGCAAATATAAAACGGCCCTTAAAAAAATCGCCAGAAAACCTGAACTGATCAATGAAATGATCAAAGCTGGGCGGCTTTATGGGATCGATCCGATTTTAATTCTAGGAACTGTGATTGGCGAACATTCTTATAATGTCGGCTATGCAGACCTTGGCCAGGATACAATCGCGAAATGGGCAGGATCCTGGGGGACAAAACTTCTGATGAACTCTGAGGATCTACTTGTTCTTCTAAGGGCGCCCCAAACGGCCGCGAGTTGTGACAAATGGCTGGCAACCTCACATGCTGAATACTGGGATTGTGTTGCTTTTGTATGGAATAAAGATTTTAGGAACAATCCCAACGATACAGTAGAAAATGACAACCTTGGCTTTCGCACGAAGTTCTTCAATCCAGTTGGTGTCGGCATGACATATGGACTTGGACAGCTGGATCCCATTCGCGCGTTGATGGTGAATGATATCGTTCATAAAACGAGCGGACTGCCACTGCTGACCATAGAGCAGCCTGACAAAATCTATGCGGCAATTATCGACCCTCTATCAGGTGTTCACTATGTCGCAGCAAATATAACTTTGTACCTTCAGGCGTATTTGAAGATTGCCAACTTTGATATTCAAAACAACGTCGGTGTCGTTGCGACTCTGTATAACTTCGGCAAAGAAAAGTTCTACGCGAGAAAAAGATATGATGCCAACGTTGCCCATTTGAAAGCTGGACGAAAAGTTGAGCCGGCCTACGAAAGCTACTATGGCTTCTTCGTAAACGAGAAAGCCCCAGAGTTGCAAAAGATCTTAAAAATGAATGATGCACAGCTGAAGCAGTTTTCACGAACGGGTGTGTTTCCGTTCTAGCGCTCTCGCGGCCGCTATCTAGCGCTGCCTTTTCAACGCTTTGGCATCGATTTCGGCCTTCAGTTTCCGATAGGACAATAGGCGATCGTCGTTGAGATCCCCTGACTTGAGGGCTGCTTGAATAGAGCAGCCTTTTTCATTTTCATGTCGGCAGTTTGTGAACTTACATTTGAGCGCAAGTTCTTCGATGTCGCTGAATTCATCTTCTACCCGGATCGTTCCATCGGCTAGCTGAAGCTCGCGAATTCCCGGTGAGTCCACAATGACGCCGCCACTCGGCAGCAGGAAGCTATTGCGTCCCGTGGTTGTGTGGCGACCTTTGTCGTCGTCTTGACGAATTTCCGAGACGACCTGCGTTTGCGAACTCAGAAGCGCATTCACAAGGGAAGACTTGCCAACACCTGAGGAGCCAAGAAAAACCGCCGTCTTGTTTGGCTGTAAGAGTTTTCGCAACTCATCTAAACCCTCTGCAAGATGTGACGAGGTCAATACGACTTCAAGATCACCAAGACGGTCGTGAACCTGCTTTATTACCTCAGGGGCCAAATTGGGTTCGAGATCAGCTTTTGTTAGCACAAGTGCGACTGCGGCCTGAGAGTCTCTCGCGGCAACGATGAAACGTTCCATGCGGCGTAAATTAAAATCTCGATTAAGACTGGTCGTCACAAATACCCAGTCCACGTTAGTCGCCATAATTTGAATATCTTCATTTTCGCCCGCAGCCTTGCGGCGAAGGCAGGTCTTTCTCGGAAGAATCGCTGTGATTTGAAAATTGGAATCTATAATGACCCAGTCACCGACGGCCGGCTGGATCTCCGACTTTCTCCGGAGACGTCCTTTAGACTCAGCTCGCTGAAGCCCTAAAAGGGAAACAGTTTCGAGATAGTCTCGTTGTTCAGCCAGAATTCGCGCAGGTTGACCCAGCAGTGAATCTTCAACGGACGCAGACCAGGTCTTAAAGACCTCGGTCCAATCCTTCGTCCATCCCCACGGGCCAAGATCCACCTCAAGTTTCCGGTACAAAGTTTCTGCTGATGGATTGTTATTCAATCGCGCTATCGTCCTTTCAAAGGCTTTTGGATATTGAAGACACTTTCAGAATAGCAAGCGGAGTGATTGTTTTCGCCATATTTTTCAATTTATTTTTCCACGCATAAAAGTCTCGATAGTTGGAACCGCCGTTTCCACTGATAGCACCCGGCTTCCGAGAGAAAGATTTTCGAATCCCGCCTCATTGAAAAGCTTCACTTCGTAGTCCGTAAATCCACCCTCGGGACCAATCGCGACCAGGACGGGCTTGTTGGTAAGTGGAATGGCGCCAATCGTGGTGGAAATGTCGGACGGGTGGGCTACGAATGATTTTTCGGATTCAAGCCGTGGCGCATAATCCTGCGCGAAGGGCTTAAACAGTTTATGTAAATGAACTTCAGGCATCACCGTATCTTTTGCGATCGATAATCCTTCAAGAAGCGTCGCACGCAGAATTTCGGGTTTCAGGGCCGGTGCTGACCAATAGGACTTTTCAACCCGATAAGCGTGAATAATGTGGACGGATTTAATGCCGATATTTGCAGTCGCCCGAAAAATTCGCCGCAAACTTTTCGGGCGAGGAAGTGCCAAAATTAACTCTATCGGGCTTTTGACCGGTGGGGGGTCATTGAGAGATTTAATTTCTAGCACGATCGCCGAACCCAGTTCGACAATTTCTGCGGTTCCGACTTTGCCGTTAATTTCACCGACCCGCATCGAGTCTCCGACCTGCAATTTGAGCACGTCCTTTACGTGGCTATAACGATGGTCCGAGATAGAAAGAACATTTGCCGAAACTTCTTGTGAATCAAAAAGAAGAACATTCATCCGAACACAGAGTTCAAAAGTTCCTTATCGAGGACGCTTTTCAAGGGCCGAAGATAATGGCAGGTGTAACCATTTGGTTGATTTGCCAAATAGTCTTGGTGCTCGGGTTCAGCCGGCCAGAAAGCCTCAAATTGAACGACTTCTGTCACGATTGGCGATTTCCAATTTCCACTTTGATTGACTAGCTCAATCATTTTTTTCGCCTGCGTTTTTTGGCGTTCAGAGTGGTAAAAAACCGCAGATCGGTACTGGCTTCCGATGTCGTTCCCTTGTCGATTTAAGGTCGTGGGATCGTGCATGCGAAAAAAGAAGTCCAAAATTTCTGCAAACGAAATTTTTCGAGGCTCATATTTAATCTGGATGGATTCTGCGTGACCAGACTTCCCAGTTTTGACATCTCGATAGACAGCGTTTTTCGTTTCGCCTCCCGAGTAGCCAACCTCAGTATCCAAGATGCCCGGTAGCTTTCTGATCAGGTCTTCCATTCCCCAAAAACATCCACCGGCAAGTGTCGCGATTTCTATGCTATTTCCTGTAGTGTGATTTTCCATAGAGGATGTCCTAGCAGGATGTCTCATATCGAGACAATTCATAAAACAATCCGGCTGTCGAGACGAAAACAGTTCGCACTTTTTGAGACACGTCGGCGATACTAAAAGGGTGAAACTGAGCGCAATGACAGTACTTTTCATGCTCGGCGTTTTTTCCAGCCCGTCTTTCGGAGCTGCCGTGGCGGTTAATGAAGTCTTTGAGGTCGAGCCCGAAACGGCGGCACTTCAAATAGAGCGCATAGATTTCGCCTCGCAAGGACAGCCGGTTGTCGTTCGGTCGTTTTCCCGAAATGAAAAAGAGCCCGGTCTTTTTGGCACCGGATGGTGCTCAAACATCGATGTGAATTTGATAGGCGTCGAGTCTGGTTCACCTAAAGTAATCGAGCTCCGGCAATGTGGCGCATTGAAACCTAGGACATTCCACAAAGTT
The DNA here is from genome assembly GCA_017302795.1 of Deltaproteobacteria bacterium. Lineage (GTDB taxonomy): Bacteria > Bdellovibrionota > Bdellovibrionia > Bdellovibrionales > JAMPXM01. The sequence goes on from JAFLCB010000002.1 coordinate 14,340, forward strand.
TTGGACGCATGGGTGGAAGATTCAAGTTCTAGCCGAATCTTGAAAAAAGCAGACGGACGGTGGGAACTAACAGAATCTCCGCACCCGATCTTTCGACATGATGGAAAGCTTGATAGCTTTTCTACGTCAGCCAACGTTCGCTGGCATGTCCGTCGTGATTCAAGTGGTCGCCCTGAGGCGTTGGACAATTTGAAAAATCGACCTGTAAAGTTCCGAAGGAATTTGTCGGGAGATCTTGATGCAATGTTGGATTCAACCGGGAAGGTGATTTTACGATATGAGCTGGGCTTGATGCTTGTAAAAACCGATTCGAAAGACGTCACAGAAAATTTTGAGTACGATTCTGATGGAAACATTTTGCGGCTTTTGCGCAAGGAATCGAAAGACGACAGAATTCGAACTTGGCGATTTTCATATACCAACCCCGAGTGGTTGTCGGCAGTTCAATGGCCGGATGGGTGTACGTCTGCGTGGCTTTTTGATCGAAGCGGATCTGTTGCCGTCGCGCGCGAATCGAAAAATTGTCAGAAACCAATGTTGAATGAAGCTTTGAGACCTGTCCTAGCCGCGCCGGCTAAGCCGGTCGTGAATCGTCAGATCACGGCGTCGCCAGCGGCAGTAGCGCCAAACGGTGGAACGAAATCCATCGGCATTGAAATTATTAAGCCGGGTCCTATGGGTCTTGGAAAAGAGCGAGCAAGTGTGAGCGTTAACCCAGACGGTCTACCAGTTGATTTCCGAATAGAGGGTTCTATCACGCGGCGTCTCGAGATCATTCGTGAGGCTGGGTCCGGTTCCGTGTTGCTGCTTCGCTCGGGTGAGACGGAAGTGAACTTTCGAAAAAAACCGCGCCAGTATGAACCGAAGCAGCTTGAGCTGCTTGATGAATACGAAGAATGGATGTCGGCTTGGGGGGCGCGCTAGACCTCAATCGTCAACGGAAGCGTTAGCTGTGACGATCCGTTCGCTTTTGGAAACTTCGTTGTAAAGAAAAACTGGCTAACGTGCCGGTCAAGGACACGGTTAGCTTGCTGATCGCTGCTCGCTGCGGAGGTCATGGAGCTCGCCAATTTTTGCACCCGCGTGACGTTTCCCTTGGGGGCAATTGAAATTCGATAGGCAACTGTTCCAGTTGTTAACGGCTGGTTAAACGCAGCGAAGTTTTCATCGAACGACGCCAAAACTTTTTCTATTTGCTTTGGCCTCAGGCTGCCTTCAATGAAGGGATTCGGTGGTGTAAACCATCCATGGATGACGAGCCGACCCTCTAGCGGGTTCACCGTTCCAGATACGCGACTGACCCCGTGCGGTATTCGTGGGTCAAAAATCAAGAGACGTCCAAATTTGGGAACGATTTTTTGAACAATATTGTCTTCTTCAAATGCGAGTCCGGACCGGGCGGGGTTTTTCCAAAAATCTAGAATTTCAGGACGAACCAAAACGGTCTCTCCGCCGGTAAACGTATTGGGCTTCAGATTCAAAGCTAGAACAAAAGCCCATGGCCCGTGAGGTCGATCGGCATGTAGACGCTGTTCGCAACCTTCAACATAGTTGCTGAGCCAAAGCGGGGAAATGCCTGAACAACCCAAAAGGTCGCGGCCGACTTTTTTGAGTCCGGATTCAATCTGAAGAAAAAGTTCTTCCGGAAAAAACAAGTCCGCAGGAGTGCGAAGATGAGTGTAGCGGCCGGGTAAGTGCCACCAATCCCAAACAAAACGGCCAGGATTGTGTCGGTCCGACATCGTGGTGTCGAAGTGATTTCTAAGTCTCCGCGCGATGGGTTTAAGCAAATCAGATTTAACCGTGGTCATGTCATTTATTTCTTTCGAAATTGAAGTGAGAAGAGGGTTTCTTGGCGTTCAAAATACTTTTTTTCGAAATGGGAACGCGGTTTAAATTGCGGATCAGACTGTCGATTGATTTCAACTTTAGAAACCGCGTCCAAATCGAATTGTTTCGCTGCCTTGACGCCTTCAATGGCAAAATCTTTTAAATTCGTTGCAAAATGAAAGAAGGCGCCCGGTTTCATGGCGTCAACAATTCGTTGGAAGGAGGGCGCGTTGTACCAGCGCAACGAGGTACGCTTCATTTCGGGGTTGGGATAAAGCATCCAGACATCGTCGATTCGAGCGAGCGGAAAGTGGCGATCGACAAAATGATAGGCATCGCCGTGGACGGCACAGATGCATGTGTGAAGCTCGGGGTGATTGTCGAGCCGAGTCCGAAACGAGTTGAATTTGTTCTCTGTTCTTTCAACCGCTACAATCAGGGCTTTGGGGCCCAGTTGCTCCGCGAGCTGAATTGGATGCCAGCCGACACCGCAGCCGATTTCAAGCACGATACGCCTGTCGGAATTCAAAAGTTCCGGTTGGAACAGTAAACCAGCAAATTCAAAATGAAGTTCGTCTGGATTTTCATGGGGCCTAAACTTTCTAGCGCGGACGACAGGTTGAGGCGACGCTATACTTGAACTCATTCAGCGCCTCTCCTTCTGTGCCTAGGCGGCTGGCGATCGGTCGGCAGAGGTTCTCGATACAGCTGGTACACACAGAACGCAATCGTTCTGATTCGATTGGCGAGGCTTTGGACGGGATTTCATAACGTCGTCCGTCTGAAGTTTGGCAGATTTCACACCGCTCACCACTGAGCCTACGACACTCCGCCTTCTCAGTAGCAACAGTTTTGCCATCACGGCCATGATGGCGCTCGTAGAAGTCGCGGATCGCGTTGACCGCAATAGCATTCAGGGGGCCCGCGCCATTTTGGTAAAGAATGCTTACCAGATGAGTCCGCGGTGTGACTCCCGAGTTGCCAACGCGGTGAGGCCGCGACGTATTTATCAGATATCCAGAACCGTCAGCAGGTAGGTGATAGCGCCGACCCGAAATTTCGAACCAGGAATCGGGATTAGTTTCGATTGGCACATGGAGGCGGACAGAGGTTTTCCCATCGATATGGGAATCCGGCAGTTCAAATCCTGGAAGAATCGTCATCAACCGACTTCGGTACAATCGAAACGGTAGGACTCGATGAAAAACGAAGTCAAATCGTGCACCGGCCGGATTGACGAGATCGAAAAATCGAAAGGGCGCATGAAGCTTCGCTACCTTCACGGACGACGAGTCGTAGGTTTGATCATAGCCTTCGCCATACTCGTAAGTAGCCTTTCGGTCCACGGCATCAAGATAAGTGCTTTCTGCTGGAATTGATCTATTGCCGCTTGGTACATTCAGCGCCGAGTACTGGAGGCCGATAGCTTGGTAAAGATCTTCGCCGTCTTTGCCGCTCCAGGGGAAGTTCGCCCGCACTCTTTCCAGCGCCCTCTGCAGTCGGATTATTGAAAAGCAATATGGTACACGGACAATATCGAAGTCCAGTGTCCGACTGCGAACATAGATTTCGTTCGGGTGAAGCAGCTGGAAGGGTGTGGCGATTTTGTTCATTTAATAGATTATTGAAACACACCTTTGACGTCCCCGAAAGAGAGTTCCATGATCTAGAAAGTTATGGCGCGTAAAACAACCCTCGACCCGCTTGCAAGTCAACGGGGCGGTCTGGCTGGAGCTTTTGAAACTCTCATGCGGCGATTTAAAACGTTGCTGCACATTGCATTGATCGTCCCGCTCTACCTTGTAGGTTGTGCGATTATTGGTCTTGCCGTGGCTCCGGGCGTTCTCCTCGTCGCCCTCGCTTCGCGGCTGAATCAACCTATAGACGGGGCGCTTGGTTTGTTCTTGCAAGCATGGCTTGTAGGTGCGGCTATTGTAGCGGCGATATTTTTGAGCGGCTTCCTGCTGGTGTTGATCTTACCTCTAACAAACTTCGTGCTTCTGTGGGGCGGTAAGCTTAAGCCTTGGCGAGGTCCGTACTATTCTTTAGAAGCAATTCGGTGGTACATTCATAATGGCATCACGTATGTGCTCCGCTACACACTTCTTGAGTTTTTTACTCCGTCTCCAATTGCAGTGCTCTTTTATCGATTGATGGGAATGAAAATTGGCCGCGGCACGGTGATTAATAGTACAGCGTTGTCAGATCCCAGTTTAGTTTCTATCGGCGAAAAGGTGACCATCGGCGGTTCTGTGACGATCGTTGCCCATTATGGACAAGCGGGTTTCCTAATTTTAGCGCCGGTCGTTATTGGCGATGGTGCGACAATTGGTTTGCGCGCATCGATTATGGGTGGCGCTAAAATCGGAAGCAATGCCCGAGTTATGGCGCATTCCGTAGTGTTGCCTAAAGCCGAAATTCCCGAGGGTGAAATCTGGGGCGGCGTGCCCGCCGTTAAATTGGAATCCGCGAAAGAAGACCGCGCAGCCCGCTAGGCGATTTTTTTAATTTGCTCGAGTTTATCTTGAGCCACCGTCAATTCCTGACGAAGAGTTCCGTTCTCCGCCTGAAGTGTAGCCACTCTTTTTCTTAGCCCGTTAAGCTCGGCCTCGACTTCAGACGATACTTTTTGATCTGCATTTGCCCACGCTTTTGCATCCAGTGAAGTCACCACTTGCAAGGTGGGCGGCGACGAAGGTGCGGTCGGTATTGCGCCTTGGGCTGACGCAGAAACTTGTTTAGCGCCAAAGCTTTCGCTGAACTCCGGAACGCCAATGATTGTTTTCCCCTGTTTCAATCGATCTTCAATGTCATTATCGACATGCATTAGCGGATCGATTTTATCAAATCTCAAAGTTCCGTCTTGTGCCAATCTTCGTACCGTTTCGTACATCTTGTTAAATGAAGTTGCCACATCGGCTGCGCCAGGTTTGTTGGAACTTTCATAAATATCTAATACTTTGCGTCTCTTTATAATGCCTAATGTTCTCAACAACCGCTCTCGCTGTTCAGCGGTGACCCATGACAGAATCGCAGCAATATTGATGTCCAACATCGAACCCGTAACTTCTGAAATTGCCGAGTCTGACCAGGTTAAGATCCGATTGAGATCGATGATCTTCGCAGACAGAGCATCAGCCCACCGGGGGTCCTCTTGCCGAATGATTTCCAGAAAGCGTTCTTGTTTTTGTGGACTGCTTGTTTCCAAGAGGTTGAGCAATTGAATAAAGCCGCCCGCTTTTTTGTATCGGTCTAACATTGCCATAATCGCTTATCGGCGTTGTCTGACCAAGACCTCATGCTTTGACAACAAAAAAATTCAGTTCGGTTCCAGCATTGTCTCAAGATGAGGCGGAACTATAAGATCTGAGACCACGCTTCCAAAAACGCGTAGAACCAAATATGAAAAGCGATGCCAAAAAATAGCCCCAAAGCAAAATTAAAGGTCCCATTTTGCCAAGGATGATCTGCGCCGGAATACTGGCAAGGAAAGCAATTGGAAAGGCAGTCAATACAACGTACCGCAGAACCATCGGATAAAATGAGTCCGGCCGTGTGCCTAGTCGATGCAGCTGATACCAAATATAGTTAACAGCATCAGCCTTGGTAAAAAATAGCGCGGCTGCAGCCGTCATGAATCGGATGGTGTATACAATAGCCAAACTCATCGGTACGGTTAAGACGAGCCAGAGCAGTCCGGTCAACGGTCGATTTTCCATCTGCAAAAGTGCCCATACCAGCCAAGCAAATGAAAACATCGCGTTACCTAAGTAGGCGATAGAAACCTTTTGAAAACTGAGCATCCATTGCGAGTTCACTGGCTTAACTAACAGTAAGTCGAGATCACCGCGCCGAATTTTCTCGCCCATTCGATCAAGATTCTCAGAAAACAAAAGCATGTAGATCGCGTCGGTGACGAACAACACCCCCATAAAGACACGCGTTTCATCAATGCTCCAGCCATTCATGGAACTCGTGTGTCGAAACAACACTTCAAACACTGAAAGCTGCGCAGCGTACCAAATTATATCGGTGAAAAATCGCGCTGCGATGTTGAAGCGGAATTCAAGCTCTGCCATCAGACTGGCCTTAAAAAACGAGAGGAATAGTTCAAAGTATTTCATAAAGTTAGGCCCCTGTTCCGGAATATTTGCGCCGGCCTTTTAGCCATAGCCACGCAGATAGCGGTCCGAGTAACAAGATACCAACTGTTACCGAAATGAATCCGTCAAGAATCGTGGTCGCATCGAGGCGGCCTGTCAGGTAGCCGACAGGCCGGAAGACGGCGCTCGAAAATGGCAACGCGACGAGTGCGGTGCGGAAAGGTTCCGGCGCGAGATCGAGCGGAAAAAATTCGCCAGTTAACATCCAAAGCGTGATGTTTTTTGCAACTGTTAGGTGGTGGATTCGAGTGAAGAAGAAGCCAAGGGACGCGATAATCATACTCAGAATGTGTACAAGAATGAGATAGTAAAAAACCAGCGTCAGCGCGAGCGGAAGCCGAAGAAGATCTACCGGAAGACTGATTGAAATGCAGATGGCGATCGGGATCACCATGGATATCACCGTGGTTAACGCCTTATACCCCATTAGTTGTCCCAGGTAATATTCGAAAAACGATATTGGGCGCACGAGCACTGAATTGATCGTGCCGGTTTCTACGTCTTCTATCATTTGCGTTTCGTATATCCAGCTTGTCGAAATCCGCGAAACAAATGCAGCCCAAAAAGCATACGCAAGGTAGTGCTCTTTACCAAAGCCCATCAATTCGACTTGTCCCGTAGAAGAAAAGAATGCGAGCCAAAGCGTGATCTCGACTAGACCGACGATTGTGGGTTGAATTAATGTGTCGGCAACGAGATTGAATCGATATTCAAATTGCTGGAGGGCTGCTAGCCGCGCGCACGCTAACATCTTGCTGCATGAACTTATGAATGACATCTTCGAATTCAACTTCCTCAATTTTTATTTCGTGAATTGGTCCTGCGGACATGGCCGCTTGTAAAACACTTGCGATGGATGAAGCTGGAACTTCGACTTGGACGCTTCTTGTTTCTGCCGGGATTTGGCAAACAGGAGTTGAACCATCTTCGGAAAAAACAGACAGCTCGATCGTCGTGGGATTGAAAAATTTAAATGATAGTGTCTGCCTGGCCTCGGATTTTGCGGTGAACTCCTGGACGCTGCCGTCGTAAACGATTTGTCCTTTGCTTATCAACAAAAGACGATCTGCCAGCAGCGAAATGTCATCCATATAATGACTCGTCAGTATCAGCGTTGGCTTTCGCTCTCGTACGTAACAAGCCAGAAACTCTCGGATGGTCGTTTGTGCGACTATATCTAGCCCAATTGTCGGTTCATCGAGGAACAAGACCTCGGGTTGATGCAAAAGAGCTCCGATAATTTCCATTTTCATGCGCTCGCCCAGCGAAAGCCTGCGCAGCTGAGTTCTCAGTAGTCGACTGCAATCAAGAAGCTCTGCGAGTTCGTGTACTCTGTCTCGCGCTTGAGGTCGGTCAAGTTCATAGATTTTGGCCAATAGGTCATAGCTGTCCGCGGGCGGAAGATCCCACCAAAGTTGATTTTTCTGTCCCAGTAAGATGCTGATTCGACGAAGGAAGTCTGGGTCTCGCGAGGTTGGACTATAGCCCAAGACTTTGGCTGTGCCGGCCGACGGGTGAATTAGACCTGAGAGAAGCTTTAACAATGTCGTCTTGCCTGCGCCGTTCGATCCAACGAGACCGACAATTTGTCCGCTTTCGATGCGAATGGTCGTCGGGTGCAGGGCGATTTTGTGAACGATCTTTCTCGCCCATAGTCCTTCGATAGACTTCAAAAGGCCTTCGGCCTTCTGGTAGGTTTCATAGGAGCGTGTCAAATCCGTTGTTTCAATGTTCACCATGTATTGCTGTTCTCTAGTCCCACTGCTAACGTTTTTGTATGAAAAACACCTATATTGGTTCGCAAAGATGTGTGGCGTCGAAAAGCAACTGGCTCTTGGGGTTAGTACTGGTGATCGGGGCGTTTGTGCCCGGGGCTGAGGCTCAAGAGCGACAGAATACAAAGCGAAAGTTGTTGTTTCCTAGCGGCACAGAGGTTGTGGCAGGTAAAAGCTCGTTACCGGATCCTCTGCGGCCGTATGATTCGCTGATCGACACAAAGTTCGCCGAGAAATCGCCGGTCAAACAAACAACGGGATGCGATAAGCTCGAGGTTTGGCAGCCAGTTGTCGTTCAAGTCGAACAATGGCGCGCGATTGCTCCATTCATCCCCACGGGGTATTCCGAAGTCGGCGTTTTGGCTGTTCAGGCTAGCACGAACTGCGTGAAAGTCGGTCATCCTATGCGAATTTCGAATTTGCGCTTACCGGCCGGAATCGCCGTAGAGTTGGGTTGGTTTTTTCCAACGGCGATGGTCGGGCGCAGAAAAGAAATGGAAAATCAAGAAACGCGATTGCTCTTTAAGGCAGGTCTTCCTGCTGACACACAAGACGTTGTATTTGTCACAGGTCGAGTAATTGCGACCTTCCCGTCCTTGTTTGCATTAAACGTATCACGAATGGTCGGTGCACGTTTCATCAGCCGAGAGCAAATCGAAACAGCGATCCGCGATGGCACCCAGATTATAGATGTCCGATCGAAAGTCGCTTATTCTCAATTTAAAATCAAAGGCTCTGTCAATATTCCGTATACGACCGGTCCGCGATTTCGCTTTTATGAAGAATACGCTGATTACGTGAAGTCCGGCGATGCGTTTGATGTGCGTCGTGTACAAGTGGAAAAAGAGAAGCCACTCGTCATCATTGGTAACTTCGGCGACCACAATATCTACCGTGCAGCTGTAGTATTGCGATCTGAAGGTTGGAAGAACGTATTGGTTTTTTGGGAAGGCATGCAGTATTTTACCGGAATGGTTTGGACGCCACCAGCGCGATCTGAGTTGATCCGTATTGTTGATGGTTATCAAGTGGCGAAAATGCTGGCTGACCGGACGAAAAAGCCGGTCGTGATTGATGTGCGGCGAGCACAGCACTTCGCAGTCGGCACTATTAAGGATGCGTATACCCACGAGTATTTTGAGCGCGATGATCTTTATTATCGTGTTCGGGGATTGAATGGGGCAATGCTAAAAGAATATGGGGAATGGGCATCTATTCCTCCCAAGATTGCTGCAGGTGTGCCGATTATTGTGGTCGGATATCACGAAAGAGATTGGCGCGGCTACAAAGCGGCCCTGACTATTCGTCACTATGGGTATGGGGATGTCAGTTGGTACCGTGGAGGATTCGCTGATTGGCTTAGTCTAAAGATCTTAGACCCCGTATTGTTTCCTACTGTGAGTTATTCGGCGGCAGACATCGCAAAATTTTTAAAGGACCCGTCCTATAGGGGAGGACCGAATAAATGAGCATCGATTGGGAAAAAGTCCGAGAAATCAATTCGAGGCGCCTTGGGCTTTTTCAGCAATTGCACGTTTACGGAGACGTCATTCCCTTGCGTATGAAGATCGATCTGGAGCAAGTCGATCGCGAGCTAGCTCCCCTTGATAGTAATTGGGTTCAGTACAATCCCGATAAGTCTAGTAATCCGCGACAGGGTCTTTCTGTAACTTCGCTGGATGGCGGAATGTCGGGAGTTCCAGATTTATTTTCGATTTATGAATGGTCAAAGCAGACTGGAAGAATCGTTTCAGAGCAAGATTTCAATGTGCCGACGGAGGCCTACAAAGCCTGCAGCTCGATTCATTCATTGTTTGAGCCTTTTATGCCAAATGTCGGTCGGTGTCGCTTCGTTCGCTTTCAACCAGGTGGACATTTTCCGCCGCATCGAGATGGCTCTGTGAACTTTCAGATTCCGGACTACTTTCGAATTTTGGTTCCACTTGGACGAACAGGAGCCGATCGGTTTCACTTCGTGTATGACGGCCGCCTAGTGGAGTATGAACCTGGCCGTCCCTATTTGTTCAACGCGCTGAAGACCCACTCGGTCGTCAGCTTCGAAAAAGATGCTCTCACGTTGGCTCTAAGCGTAGCGCTGACTCAAGAAACTGTCGCGAAAGCTGTGGATTTCTTTAAAATATATTAACTAGCAGATTCGTCGTTCGGTTTTAATCTTCTTCCCACGATCAAAGCGCAAACCCCGATTGCAATCGATAAGTAGCCCACTAATTCAAAGTTTTCCAATCGTCCGTCGGTTGCCTTGATAACCATGAGACTTGCTAGAAAAGAGCCCGCGCCACCAGCCAATGATTGCACAGCGGAATTGAGACTGAGAAAACTTCCGCGGGCTGCGGGTTTTACGGTCGATGTGATCATCGCCCAAGCGGGAACGAAGCGACCGTTGGAAGCAACAAAGAACAGCGCCGAGATCGCAAGTACAAAAGCAATCGGAGTATGATCCAGGTTGGTGACAAGAAATGTTGGCACCAAGACAAGTATTCCGAAAAAAGTGAAGACAGGACTCCTTCCGATTTTGTCACACATTCGACCCACCAGAGGCGAGGAGAAAATCGTCAAGCCTCCGCCGATCAGATACATCAGGGGAAGTTGGTCTTCTCGAAAACCGACGTTTGCGACTAGCGATGGCGCAATAAACGGAATGACCAAAAACTGACCAAGCGTTAGTAGCGTGGTCAGGAGGAGCGCACGCATTTGCAACGGGTTTTTGACTACCCGCTCGAGCACATGGTACGGAGTCGGCCGACTTTCCCGGCTTTGCAGGTGGCTAGTCATGCTGGGTAAATCGAAAAATCCGATTGCGCCGATCGCTACCGATATCAAGCCGACAAAAAGAAATGGCGCGTGCCAATCAAACTGATTAGCTAACACAATTCCAAACGGCACTCCGAATACCGAGGCCAGGGAAAATGAAGCCATCACTAGCCCCGTTGCGCGGCCTCGTTTTGCGGGCGAAATGGCATCGCCTACAATTGACATCACGAGCGCCCCCATCACGCCGCCAAAAAGTCCTGCGAAGCTTCGCGCGATGAGAAGGGAATAAAAGTTTGGCGCAATCGAGCAGGCGAGGGTGCCGATCGTGAATGCAAAATAACTGACGAGCAGTGCTTTTTTTCGGTCAAAGCGATCCAAAAAAAACGCTCCGGCGAAGCCAGCCGCACCAGCAGCAAAATTGTAAGCCGCTACTAGCAAGCCAAAATCCAGCGGTTCGATTTCAAAAATCCGCATGAGTTTGGAGCCCAGTGGCATCAAAATCATGAAATCCATGATGTGGGTGAACTGAACTCCGGCAAGCAACAGCAGCAGAAGCAGCTCTTTCCGCGTTAGTGGCTCGAGCGCGATCTTTTTCGATGCTGGGCTGTGAGTCGATGGCGATTGGCTGATTTGAAACCTCGAGGTTCCTGCTGACTAATAGGCTAAAAACTTCGAGATTTCGGCTGACGCAGCTTTAATTTCGCCGAGTCCGTCGAGATGACCACCCTCTGTTTCAAGTAGGTGGGTGTTCACTTCGAGGCCAAGCTCTCGAAGAGAAGTTATCCCTCGTTCGGCGTACTCAGGGAAGAGTAAGAGATCGCACTTGGCAGGAATCCACAAAATTCTAGCCTTCAGTCGGTCCTTCAACGGAGTTAGGTCGAAAAGCTGAACCGCTTTTGCGATGCGAAGAAAGCTATTTGCATCTGCGATTTGCGCCCTTGATTGCGCAGTGACTGCCAGTGCGTTCTCTACGGAGAACATGTTTGCCAGGTGATTTTCAGGAGGAGTGTCGGAACTTGCGGCACGACGCGCGAAAGCGCGGTTGGCCCATTGAGGCGACAAAGCGGTCAGGGTGACGAGTTCAAATGCAGCCGCAAGTCCTGCCTGCGGCGGGTTCAGGGGATCGTAGAACCCATTTTTGAATTTGGGGTCCAGATAGATTGGCGCACACCACTGCCGAAGAAGGCCGATCAGATACGGTTCAGTGTGGAGGCCTCCGCCGATAACACCAATCACGCGCCGCACGTAATCTGGAAATCGTGCGGCCCACTCGAGTGCTTGCATTGACCCCATTGATGGTCCCGCCACAGCGAACAAACTTGGAAGTTCGAGGTAGCGGCAAAGAGCATACTGCGAACGTACGAAGTCACCGATCGTGACGAGTGGAAAATCTCCAAGATAGGGCTTCCCGGTTTCGTGATTGATCGACAGCGGACCAGTCGTAAACACCATGGGATTTCCAGTGTTGATGTTCGAAATGCAATCCACTGCAATGACGAAGAAGCGGTCAGTATCGATGGCTTTTCCGGGTCCAATAATCGAATCCCAATAGCCGGGCTCCACGTCGGATTCGTGATAGCGGCCGGCCGCGTGCGAGGTGCCGGTGAAATAGTGCGCGATTAAAATCGCATTGTCGCGTTTAGCATTCAAATGACCGTAGGTCTCATAGCCGATTTGAACGTTCCTCAGGACGCTTCCGGATTCTAGTTCAAACTCAGGTAGAGTAAAAACTCGTTTTACCACTACGGTTTGCGCAGTGAAGCGGGCTTCATTTGCGTCGGGGGGATCGTATGAGACCGATCCGCCCATGGCGATTGAAATGGTCGGAACATCTGGGTGACGTGACATGCGGAATGCAGTTAAGACAGCCATCCGCGTTTGTCACGAATCTCTGATTTTGGAGGATGAAATGAGCAGTTCGACAACACCCCACGTCTTAATTACAGGTTCAACGAGTGGAATCGGCTGGGGATTGGCCAAAGGATTTGCGGCAAAAGGCTACAGTGTCACCATCAACGGCCTCGGCGAAGCAGCGGCAATTGAAAAACTCCTCGTTGAATTAAAATCTAGTTACGGAATTAAGGCGTGGTACTCGAATGCGAATATGGCAAAGCCAGCCGAAGTGCGCCAGATGATTTTGGACGCAGAGGCGACTGCTGGTGGCCTTGAAGTATTGATCAACAACGCAGGAATTCAACACGTGGCAGCAGTTGAGGATTTTCCAGAAGAGAAATGGGACGCCATTTTGGCAATTAATCTGTCGAGTGCTTTTCATTCAACCAAGGCTGCAATTCCGGGGATGAAGAAGCGAGGCTTTGGGCGATTGATCAATGTTGCTTCCGTCCATGGACTTGTGGCGTCTCCGTTTAAATCGGCTTACGTGGCGGCGAAACATGGAATCATCGGGTTAACTAAATCCATAGCGCTGGAGCTAGCGGACACACCGCTGACCTGCAATGCGATTTGCCCCGGTTATGTTCGAACGCCATTGGTCGATGGTCAAATCGCGCAACAGGCAGCGGCCCATGGAATATCTGAAGAACGCGTCATCAGAGATGTGATTTTAGCGGCACAGCCAAAGAAGGAATTCATCGAAATTGAAGCACTATCAGACGTGGCCCTTTTGCTCGCAGGCCCTTCTGGTCGCGCCATCACAGGGATCGCAATGACCCTCGACGGCGGCTGGACCGCCCGATAGTCGAGCGGCTAAGTCTGGTTTTCTAGCTAATGAATCAGACTGAGACACATCAAGTCTAAAGACTTTGCGAATCGATTCAGCCAGGAGCCATTTCCGACGATGAGAAATATTGGAGGAAGCGTGTATGTCCAGTGCTCCTGGTGGATCGCGTACAATTAAAAAGGGTGAAGTGATTTTCAAGGAAGGGGACAAGGTGCAAAACCTTTTTCTCGTTCAGTCGGGTCAAGTTGCCGTTCAAATCGTGCGTGGTAGGCCAATCGATCTTTTCAACATCGGTCCCAATCAGGTTCTGGGAGATTACATTTTAACGGGAATTTCCACTCATCCGTTCCATGCCGTCGCGACTGCAGAAACCAAAGTGCTTGAATTGCCTTTGGAAGCCGTCAAGGCACAGGTTGAAGCTTGCCCGCAGGTCGTTAAGCTGCTGACAAAGTCCTCTCTGGATCGACTTAAAGGTCTGCAAAACGAATTGAAGTCAGTTCGTCTAGAGCGCGACAGTCAGGCCTGTCCTCCAGATCAGTTGGCGAAAATTTTCGCAACTGTTTACCACGTCTCACGATACAAAGGTGAAGTGAAGAAGGACGGTTCACTGGAAGTGTCCTGGCATTTGATGAAGCAGTATGCGCAGCGCCTATTTTTAGAATCTCCTAAGCGCTTAGAGGCCGCGGTAAAAATATTTGTGAAGCTGAAACTAGCTTCCCTCACGATGCAGAAAAACGCCGAGGATCCGGAAGCGCCTGAGGAAATAGCGTCGGTCACGTTCAAAAACGTTGAGATCGTTGAGTGGGTTTCAGAACATTGGCAATACTACTATTTTAAAGGCGGGAAAACCGAGCTTTTGAAAACTGACGAAAAGGTTATGCAGGTCGTAGCAGCGCTGGTGGCATACGGCGCCGAGCTTGAAGCTGATAGAAATGGAGCGGTTCGAATTGAGTTCTCGCAAATCGTCGAACGCTTCAAAAGCGAAAGCGGCATAACGTTGAACGCTGATTTTTTCGGCGTCATCGAAAACAAAGGTTTATTCGTCAAACGAGTTTCCACCGACAAGGGTGTTCTTATCCAATTCGAATATAAGGAATTCGCGCGCTGGAGTCAGATATGGACCGTGTTGAAGGAAATCGAAAAGTGGAATGAAAAAGGCACTGTCGACCCTGATGAGCTCGCCTTCGATCCACGAAAGTTTCAAAAAGCTGCGGCAGGCAATCACTGTCCCAGCTGCGGGCACGGGTATGAAGGTGCTCCAAAATTTTGTGGTGAGTGCGGACAAAAGCTCACCGTCGCGGCTTAACGGTAGCGAAATTTAGAACTGCTTTCTTTTCGTGTTTCCGACAACTACATTTTCCCTAGCATCTGATTGCGGATCTCTTCCATTCGCTTGCGATTGACGTTCCAGTCACTATAGCCGACGCGCGAAGCACTGCGAAATTGAAGAGTTTTTGTTTGTTCATCAAACAAGAACTCAATATCGTCTACAAAGCGCATCACAGCGGTTCGAAATTCGACGTGCAAATAGACCCCATCTTCTTTGCGAATATCGGTTCTTGGCATTTTATTTAAAACTGCCCGCAGAGCCTCTTTCGCCTCCGGTAGCGGTTTGGAATAGGTAAAGGGAACGATCAGCTGTTCGCGATCAGTTGCCTGTGTCGAAACACAGTTAGGCTTGTCGGGGCAAGGTGCAAGTCGCCCTCCGAGGTAAGTGGAATCACTGGGGCCAAGCCGATTATCCCAATTAGAAAACACGCTACATCCGGTGGATGCAGCGAGCGTAGAGACCGAAATAAGAACCGCTTTTGTAGTATGGAAAATTTTTATCATTGCTCGAAACCCTGCCATCATTTTGGATTTAGATAAATCTCTAAGTACTGTTCCAAGTACAATTGTAACCGGCGCTCCAACCAGCGCGTGGAAGAACCGCCAAACAAAAGCTCGCGATCGACGAACCCCATGTGGCCTCCGTGTGTCTGGCGATCAAGTACGAAACATTCGACGTCGAATTTGTATAGCTCCTCGGCGAGATCACCAAGACCGTGAGTGATGGGATCGTCCTCAGATGTCAACACGACTAAAGGTACAATTTGTTGGCCAAGTACTTGGCAACTGGAAGCGCGTCGGTAGTAGTCCATATGATCTGAGAACCCGCCTGCGGGTCCTGTGTACAGTCGGTCGAAATCAACAACTGAGTTCCAAGGCCGGAGATCGCGTAACGCGTTCGCGGCGAGATTTTGTAAAAGTACAGAATTAGGATTTTTCGGATCAATGCGGATCGATTCTCGATCTTTCAAGCATTCAATTAAATCAAACATAAATCGTTGTCCGTAAAGCCGCGAGCCATTCTGGCTGAGCCGCTGCGCGCTTTTATAGAGATCAAGCGGCGGGTTCACCGCAATGATGAAATCCGGAAGGTCGCCGTGAAACTGCTCATTGATCGCAGACCTTGAGAAAGCAGTGGTTGATTCGGAAGGAATGACTCCGGCACTCAATAAGATCGACGCGTTTCCGCTGAGGCTATAGCCGATAATGATTTGCGCTTGTCCGGGAAACTTCTTTCGTCCCCAATGTATGGTGCGAGCTAGATCATCACTGCGGCCGGAGTGATAGGTTCCAAGCGCGCGATGCCGACCGTCGCCGCAACCCCGGTGATTCCAAAGAATCGCGGCACACCCGAGGTCAACACAGGCGGCAGCGGCTCTTGGCATGTACTTCGATTCCGCGGAGCCCGCGAGACCGTGGAAAATATGGACAATCGCCCTTGGAGCTCGGTCAACAGCGAAGAGGGCGGGTGCAAAATAGCGACCATGCAGCTCATCTCCGTCTGGCAACAGAAGGTGAACCATTTCAAATATAGACGTAGGCCGCGCATCACGCTCTCCTGCGCCAGTAAAAAAATGCCCTAGTATGGTTTGCCCGTGTCCACCAAGGGCAGGAAGTGCAGGTTGAAACCGGGCGCACTCGTCGATCGCCCGCTGTAGTGGGAGATTGAATTGACCCCTAAATTGGATAATTTCCGTAGCGTCCATGCGCTGCCACCCAGAATTCTATACCCGCATTCGTGAGACATTAGTTTGCACTGGCTAAGAGCTTTGTGGCAACGCTATATGAAGGATGTGAACCAAAGGGGGGCTTATGTTCACGTCTTTCGTAACTAGAATTTTCATCTGTATCTCGATTTTTTCGTGCTTCTTATCTGTTCCTGCAGTGTCTAAAGCTCAACTGGCCTCGACGCCACCTTCTCAAAAGACGCCGTTTGTTTTGATTACAGATGTGGATGACACGATCAAGGTTTCCCATATTCTGGATCCCGTTGGAAAAGTCATTCGCTTTCTGGCGGACCCGGTTGCGTTTGCTGGGATGTCGACACTTTACCATCAACTGCTTGATCACGCCGATCGCGACGGGCGCGCCAACGGTTTCGCCGTTGTATCTGGAACCCCGTGGGTCTTGGGTTGGTCTGTGTGGGAGTTTTTAGAGGAGTTTGCTTTTCCTGAGCCGTCGATCGTGGCAATGCGACCAATTGCAACAGATACGTTGGAATTCAAAGCCGTCGAAATCTCTAAAATTCTGGATCAAGATACTCTCAATGGAAGTGATATTGTTCTTGTCGGTGATGACACCGAAGTGGATTACGACGCTTATGAGGTCGCAAAGCAGCAGATGGCGAACCTACGGAAAATGAAGACCGAAATTTTCATTCGGCGAGTCAGTGGACGCGCACCGAATCAGGGCGATGTTTACGCCTTCGATTCGGCCGCCGACATTGCTGTTGTTCAATTTCTCGGCGGTCGTTTGTCACAGTCCGAAGTTGAGAAAGTGTTTACGGAGATTGAATCTGAGAACGACCTGGAGAACCTTTTCGTTCCGGGCGAGTACTGTCCTAATTTTCACCAAGGGCGTTTAAGTGGTGATGGGCGATTGGCCAAAGCTCCCCAGGTGATGTTGGCGCGCCTAACGGAAATAGAAAACCATTTGCGGCGTGTATGTTCGGAAAACTCATGGTTCGCAGCGAAGGAACCTAAAACAATTCAATTGTCGCCACGATTTCGTAATGTTTTGTAAACGGAAATTGTTCGACGATTGAAAGCCGACCAAGTTTGTATCCATGTCGCTGAAGCAGTTGAAGGTCTTTGGCAAAGCTTTCTGGGAAACACGAGACGTAGACCCACGGCGCGCCTTTATAGTTTTCAAGCGAAAGAATTCTATCGAGAAACGAACCTAATCCTGTTCTGGGCGGATCAACCAAAAGAACGTCCTTCCGTTGACCCTCCGAAAGTTCGGTGGCTTGCTCGGAATCACGCTTGCGGGCTTCGTCAAATGCCTTAGCTGACTGAATGAAGTCGCCGCGAAACACCTGTAAGCGACTATCTTTTTTTCCTTCAAACCCAGCAGCAGTATAACCTTTTTCTAAGGCAGTAATTGCAGAGAGATCAAATTCAAACGCCTGGATTTGATACCCAAGTTTAAGTAAAGCAAGAGTAAAGGTGCCACTACCACATCCGAGCTCAGTAATTCGGTGAGTTTTTTCTGTCGCTACTTGTTCAAGATGTGATTGGACGGTCGAGACGAGCTTTTTTCCCGCTTTAAACCCAGGTTGAGTGAATGTGCCAACTGAACCGAACACTTTTATGGGCGGGTTTGCCGAGGTTTCGAACCAGGCCTCAGTAACCGCGTCGATGAGACCAACTTTTCTTTTACTATCTTCTGAGGTTGATGTGGCTGACTCGCGAAGTGCGACGCGTTTTCTTTTTTGTCCGGCCTCAACCACGATTCCGGCCTCTAGTTGGCGCTCGAACCATTTACTCTCTTCCAACAAATCACGTAGATCTTCATTGGCGGCGTCAATCCAAACTCCGCGTAATCCGGAAGGCGAGACACGCAGTCGAATCGCCGCTCTTCGTTTCGTCGGCGGCAAGTCGCGTCTAAATTCTTGTAACCAGGCTTCAAGATCTTCAGATAGCTGCGGACAGCCTTCGAGGTCTACGATTTCTCGATTGGTTTTTGAATAAAGTCCAAGCCTCTGCTGTCCGCTGCCGTCGATCTCTAAAGTAAACTCCAATCGATCGCGCAACCGGCCTGTGGCAATCCATTCGTGTTCGGCAGGAACTGAAATTCCAAGCTCGCGCAAGTTCAGAATTCGAAGCTCGTGGACTTCGTTCTTTGAAAGGTGCAGGAAGGAGCAGCCAGAGCACACGCTGCTATAAGAACACGAGAGGTACTCGGAGTTGGTCATCGATTCACAACTGACGATTTTAAAGGAAAACTGGCAAGCGGAAGTTTTGGCACCAATCCACTAAATCAGTCGGAGGGGGCAGAAAGCGCCGCTCTTCGGCACTGGCTTTGAAATCATCGCCCCGGAGGCTACATGGAAAGTGAAATACTTCACTCACTCTTTGATTCAATTCGAATTCATACAGAGAAAACTTAGGGTATTCGATTCGTTTGATGGTAAAGGCTGGTTGGGCATTTTAAAACACCAGGGGTTGGCCTAGCTCTCGAAGTTCGGCCTCCCTGCCTGGGAGGGGAATCGTGAAATTCAATGTTCAAGGACGGCGGTGCTCTACGCCGAACTCAATAGCCCTGAAGTCTGTCAGTCTGGTGAGACTGTTTGCTTGCTTTGTGGCTTTCGCGGTTGTGCGTCCAGTTTCTGCGATGGATTCGACGGAGGTTTTACCAGAGTCGATTAATTCACCGTCGGTTCGAATGGGCGTAGTGTCTGGTATCGGTATGAAGTTTCTGTCTAACGGGGACCTAATGTCGCTGGGGGATTTAAATTCTATTGAATTCAACATTTCAAATCTTCGCCAGTTCGAGCCGCGAGTAAACGAACTGGTCGCGGTGTTAAATCAGTTTGGCAGCCAGCGACTGGGTGATCAACTTTCGTTGGGTGTGTTGCGGGTCGATACCACTCCGGAAGTCCGCTATCTCGCCCCCGTCTACGCAATCGGACTCACGAAGCAGTGGACAGTGGGCTTTGGCCTTCCAATCTTACAGTATAAAAATAGGATTCGCCTTCAGCAGTCGGGCTCTAATCTCGAAGCTATACGTGCGGAAGTTGGAAATGCATCAGCAGATCTCAATCAAGCGTTTGATCAACTGAGTGTTGATCTCGCGGTCGTCGCGCAAGATCAACTGGTGAAAAAAGGATATAAGCCTTTGACCGATCGAGATGAAAGTCAGATTGGCGATTTGCAGCTGGTTAGTCTGGTTGAGATGAATAAGGAGGAGAAGTTTTCGACCCAGCTGAAAACGCTCCTAGCTGTGCCGACTGGTCAAGGTGATGATCCCGATGATCTTGCGGACTTGGGCGCGTATGGTTATACGGCTATTGAAAATCAATTGCTGGGTAACTATAATTTAAGTGCTAAATGGAAAGCCGCGGCTAAAATTGGCTACCGCTATACGTTGCCGGACCGAGTGGTGCGACGAGTTCCCCTAAATGAGGCGGACACGCTTCCGGGACCCGAGACAAAGCAAACAGTTAATCGTCGGTCAGGCGATGCTCTTTTCGGCGGCGGCAGTTTGACCTATTCCTTTTCGCAGGAGTTGAACATCGGTCTCGGCTGGGAGTTTACACGAAAGGGCGGAGATGCCTACACGGGTAACGTACCCCTTCGTTACGACCTGATTGATGGACGGGACTCCAGCTCCGATCGGCTTCGATTTGGGATTAGTTACTCGAGTATCGAATCTTTTTTCGCTGGCAAAGCGATGCTTCCGTCAATTATTGCATATGAATTCTCTGACAACATAAGTGGCGTGAACGTAGAAAGGATGGCGATTCATGAAATCTGGCTTCAGCTGTTCTTCTAGATTTTTAATTGGGATTGTTCTTTGCG
The DNA here is from genome assembly GCA_017302795.1 of Deltaproteobacteria bacterium. GTDB lineage: Bacteria > Bdellovibrionota > Bdellovibrionia > Bdellovibrionales > JAMPXM01. The sequence continues at coordinate 34,408 of JAFLCB010000002.1, forward strand.
GAATCGTTGGAATAGTCGGTTGCAGCCCGCAGCCTGTTGTTCGCCAATTCAAAGATGCCAATCAAGATTTCGGCCCAGGGCGCAGAGACGGCGATCTTGATGTGGATTCGATCGCTATAAATTCCCTTCCCACGATGGAGAGCTTGAACTGGCGCGGAGAAGTGGAAACGTCAAAGTGGTACAGAGTTTCTGAAGATTTGGGATGGCTTTCTCGGCAGCTTGAAATTCCCCAAATCGGAAAGATCTCGGTTCAGATGCGCGGGGCCGTGATGCGGTCGGCCCTCGCTTGGCAGCACTCGGTTTCTAACTCTGCTTACATGTCCGCAGCGATCGGAGAAACTCGCCAAGACTCGGAGCAGGCGATCAATTCTGGTGTCGTGATGTTAACTGCGCAACAGCCTTTGATCAGTGACCTCTTGGCTAAGAGAAACGCAGAAACAAATTGGTCTTCGGAGCGCGTTTCGCTGGTTGATCTTCTTGCACAAATAGAAGACTTCTTAGTGCGATTCGTAAAAGAAGTAGAAGTTAGTTCCGTCGACGAGCAAGTAAAGAAGCAGCTTGTGACGGAGCTTCGTATTAACTTTGGGCCGAAAATCAGCCGTATTAGAGCCCAAGTGGCCCTAGCATACAATGAAGAGAAGGTTTACGACTTCGTCGCTAAAATCCGCGCTGTCTTGAAGTCGGAAGACATTGATCTTGGTAAAGAGCTCAACAAACAGTTAGATATGGCAGAGCGATTGCCACGTAACGCCGAGAAAATTCGGAACGCGAAGGGTGCGCTGTCCGTACTTATAGACTTTTGGTTAGCCTCCAGCCCCGAGACCCGAAACACAGAATTTAAACCGGTATCACCTGAACTCTACGATTTTTTCAAGGATCAGTCTGAGGAAGATCTCGATTGTCTAAAGCGCAGTTGTGGATTTTTGACGGTTATAAAGCGTGAGCTTTTTATTTTACCGCAGATCGAAGAATATGGCGTTCGCAAGCTACGTAAAAAATTGGTCGAAGCTGCCGAGCTTTCGATTAAGTCCGAATTAGAAAAGCAAGCGGTCGCTTTTCTACCGACACTTCATACTGAAGTGGCGAAGATGGTGAATGGCGAGCTTCAGCGGCAAAGCGAAAACATTCTAAAGATTTCTCGAGACTACGGCGCGTATTTGCGGGTGGCAATGAATCGTATGGCGGTCGCCAAGTTGGGCGTTAAAGAAAAAGCAACCTTCAGCGGCGTGGAGCCAAATCGGCTGCGGGTGGATGTTAATTTTGGACGCGGCGGGATTCAAGTATCGTCGAGTGCAACAACGGAGGATTTTAAGACAGGCGCGTCGGCTATCGGATCTGGAATTGCACTTGCGATTGAGCACTTTGAACATCACGTTGAACGGGAGCTTCAGGCTGGTGGAGTGAATCCTATCCGCATTAAACAATTGCTTTCTAAAACCCTTTTCGAGCAAATCAATAAAGTCCTGATGATCGGGGGGTTTAAAACCGAGACCGCAAAACCATTTGAGGCTTTGGCTCTTACGGTGGATCGAGATCTTGCGGCGCGAAGTCGTTTCAATCTTCGCAATCAGATGGATTCACCGTTTACGTTCGCTGTTCCAGACGCGATCACGGTTACGAAGCCAGCGACTGCGGAAGACATCATTGCCACGACAATGCCTAGGGCTGTTACGGTAAGCGTTGGCGGGCAGGCGGACCTATTGCGCGGCTTGAGCCAGTTGGCGATCCGTCTCAAGGACTGGGAGCAGTCGGGCTTTGACCAAACTTTGGGTCCCATCGTTCTTGCCGATTTTGTTCCCGATCTGCCGCGCGAGGCGGTCGACCAAAAACTGTTCCCGAAAGACTTGTTTTTTGCTGCAACAATCGGAAATGCTGCGGTGATCTTGCAAAATGTCACAAAGAAGTCTTCGACAGTTGGACTTATTAGTTCACAGAAGAAACTTCGATGGGCGAATGAACCCCTGGGTAGCGGAACTGTTTCAGTTGGTTCAAGTGGTGTGGCGAGTGGTGGAGTCATCGGACCTGCTGAGCAAGAAACGATGGCGGCGGTATTTGATTTGGTTAATGGAGAACGCGCGAAAGAAGCGCGCGTGGGAGACGTTGCACGATTTCTTTCTGCTCTCACCGTGTTTCTTAAAGCGGTTGAGAACATTGAACAAACAAAGTCACCGGTTCTTCTAGGAATGGACGGCAGCGGTGTTTCCCCGTTAGATCAGTTCGTCGGTGGGCGCTCCGATATCAAACTCTTAGTTATGGCGATCGCGAATTTCCTGTCCAAAGAAGTTCGCGAACTAGATGGTTTAGTTCGGCCTCTCTACGTTCGGTCCGATTCGGATCTTGTCCTTGGTCCTCGCGGTCAGCCGCGCCTTCTTGATCAAGCGCTAGTTATTCGAGCGCTATTGGATGCATCTGAAGCGATCTCGGCGAAGGTTTACAAAAACGAGGCGATGGATCTTTTGGCAGCGACGAATTCAAGTTTCTTTAGACCGGGGAACGCATTTTATTCTAATCGCCCTGATTCTGATGAGTCTCCCGACTTCGAAGCGTTGGCAGCTATGCTTGTCGCAGGCGAGAGAATGAAACCGCACATGAGTTCCTCCCACCTCAGTCAGTGGAAAAAGCTTTCCAAACCCTGGATCGGCGCTCTGCGCGATGCGGCCGAGACACTTCCCTAATCCCGAAAAGTTGTTAAACTAGGTGCTTTCGAGGGAAGTTAGCTGATGCCTAACCTCTGGGGGGACCAATGAAAACAATGAGAAAAGTATTTGAGACAGAAAAGGCTAGCTCACTAAAGGTTCGTTGTGCGCTTGCTGTATCGGTCGCTGCATTGATTTTCGGTGACGCCGCGACTGCGGCCGAAAATACTGCCGATAATAGTTCGATGAAAAGTGCGGAGGCTGCTGGGACTTGCGGCGCTGAATTGGTTGCAGAGCCATCTTTCTACGATCTAAAAGTTAAAAGTGTCGAAGGTGAGCCAGTCAATCTGGCTTCGTATAAGGGAAAAGTCGCCTTGGTCGTCAACACAGCATCACGGTGCGGATACACATCTCAGTACCAAGATCTACAGGCGGTTTTTGCAAAATACAAAGAGCAGGGCCTGGTGGTTCTTGGCTTTCCATCCAACGATTTCGGCGGGCAAGAGCCTGGCACAAACAAAGATATAAAGGCGTTTTGTGAAACAAACTTTAACGTCAAGTTTCCACTCTTTGAGAAGGCGCCAGTTACGGGCAATGAAATTCAACCAGCGTTTAAGTTTCTCATTTCAAATTCGTCCTCGGTCGGGCCGGTTGAATGGAATTTTGAAAAGTTCCTAGTTGATCGCAATGGAAAAGTTGTCGGTCGATTCAAATCTAAAGTTTCGCCGTCGGCCAAAGAGGTTTCCTCGTTGATCGAAAACAAACTGAAGGAAAAGTCGACGTGCACGTCGTCGATTTAGAGGATGTAAAAAAGTCGTTCGCTAAAACTGGGCCAGTACTCGAAAATTTGAATCTCAGTATTTTAAGAGGTCAGTTTGTCTGTTTCCTTGGCCCAAGCGGATGCGGTAAATCCACGGTACTGCGCCTCATTGCAGGTTTAGAAAAATCTGATTCTGGACGGGTTTCAGTCCAGGATGATCGCACTCAAGGAGTCTCCTTCGTATTTCAGGAGCCTCACTTGTTGCCTTGGCGAACAACGGTAGAGAATGTGATGTTGCCGCTAGAGCTTCGCGGTCGAATTCCAAGTTCGGAGCGTTTTGATATAGCGGTTCGAGCTCTTGAAAAAGTTGGCCTCGGAGAAGCTCTTCAAAAACGTCCGCACGAGCTTTCGGGCGGAATGAAAATGCGAGTGTCTTTGGCTCGTGCGCTTGTCACGAATCCCGGTATACTATTATTGGATGAGCCCTTCGCAGCGCTAGATGAAGTCACTAGATTTCAACTGCAAGAAGATCTTCTGAAATACTGGGACGAAAAAAAAATGACGGTCGTATTTGTGACCCATTCCATTTCGGAGGCCGCGTTCCTGGCCCAGCGACAAATAGTTTTTTCGAAACGACCCGCGAGAATGATTGCTGATCGAATGTCACGTCTGCCGAGCGCGGCAAAGAATCGAAATACGGAGCTCCGCTTATCGGCTGAGTTCCTGTCTGAGATTCGAGAGCTTTCTGGTGTGGGCCGATGAAATTGATCTTGCCGCTAGCCCCAGTTTTGTTAATTGGCATTCTTCTAGAGATACTCGTGACATCCGGAATTTTGCCGAGCTACTTGGTTCCCTCCACGTCTGAGGTTATTCGTTCGCTTTGGATTGATCGCGTCGAATTGTTAAACGGCTTCGCATCCACAGCCATCGGAGCCGTTTCAGGCTTGATAATGAGTTTAGTCGTCGGTTTGATCGCCGCGATTGGGTTGTCTCTTTCCTCCTCTTTACGACGGGCATTTCTTCCGTACGCCGTTTTTTTTCAAACAGTACCGATCATAGCTCTGGCTCCGGTTCTAGTTATTTGGTTTGGCTTTGGAAGGCCAACTGTCATCGCGAGTGCATTTATTGTTTCTGTATTTCCCATGGTTGCTAATGCGATCGCGGGGCTGCAGGCCGCCGATCCCCGTCTGATCGACTTTTTTCACCTGTTTCATGCGTCACGCTGGCAGATTTTGTGGAAACTTCGTTTGCCAACCGCGCTGCCAATGATCTTCACGGGGCTAAAAATTGCTGCAGGTCTCGCCGTGATTGGGGCAGTTGTCGGCGAGTTTGTAGCTGGCGGCGGCCTTGGCGAGGTGGTCGACGCCGCTCGCACCCAGCAGCGCCTGGATAAAGTGTTTGCAGCGGTGCTTCTGTCGTCCTTTTTGGGATTGGCTCTAGTCGCAATGATTGATTTAGTGTCAAAGCTTTCATTGAAATCGTGGTCGACTGAACGGAGCGTGTGATGGGACTTCCCAAACTCTGGGTGCATTTGTTTTTTATTTTGGCTGCCGCCGCAATGACGGCCCAGGCAGGCGCTGCGCCAACAGTTACACCAGAAAAAGTTAAGTTGGCGCTCAACTGGAAACCAGAACCACAATTTGGCGGATTTTACGCAGCTCGATTTTCTGATCTCGATAAAAAAAATGGTGTTGAATTTGAAGTGGTCGCGGGTGGAGCGGGGACTCCCGTCGTGCAAATGATAGCGTCGGGTCAGTTCGACTTTGGCATAGCCAGCGGAGATGAAATTGTAGTTTCGCGCATTCGCGGAATCGATCTCGTAGCTCTTTTTGCGACCTATCAAACAAACCCTCAAGGAGTGATGACTCACGCCGAAAGGGGCTTCGAATCTTTGGCAGATGTTTTTAAAAGTCCAGGAACGATCGCGATGCAAAAAGGTCTTCCTTATGCTCTTTACTTGCAAAGTCGTTATTCGTCGGGAAAACGAGCATCCGTGGTTCCGTACCTTGGTGGCGTCGCAAACTTTCTAGGTCGCAAAGACCACTCTCAACAATGTTTTATCACTTCGGAACCTCTGTTGGCCGTTAGACAAGGTGCAAAGGTGAAAACATTCTTGGTCGCGGACAGCGGGTTTAATCCCTATACCACAGTGTTAGTCACGCGCCGCGCGCTGTTAGCTGAAAAACTAGAACTAGTAAAAAACGTTGTGGCGGCCGTGCGTGCCGGGTGGCGAAATTATCTGGATCAACCAGATGGGACCAATGAAAAGATGAGTGAGCTAAACCCTTCTATCGATCCATCGACGATGAAGGAAATGGCTTTAGCGCAGAAGCCTCTCATCGAGCCTGCAACCGCAGCGCGAGCTGATCTGGGCAAGATGCAGGCTGTTCGCTGGACCGAGCTAGAGGATCAACTGAGGAAAATGAAAGTGATTGATAAGAAGTCACCCTCTGGGCCGTACTTTGTCGAGCTATGATTTAGAAACGCCGCTTGATGGAATTTCCATTCTTATCGTCGACGACGAAGAGGAGTTGCGCGAAATTTTGAGGGAAGAGTTCGCGGCTCTAGGGGCAAGAGATTATAACGAAACCATGCAGTCTTAAGTTCTTTCGCGAGCGCGTGCTGGCAGTTTGCCTTCCGGTGAAGTGAGTCAACAAAAGTCCCCACACTGGATCTGCGTGGGGACTTTTGTTCTCTGCGGTGGCCACCTGGTCAATGGCTCTCATCAACTACATGTTTGTATTGCCTTGACGAGCCGCCTGTTGTTCGCGTGCGGTCGACAAAATTTTGTTCGCCATAGATTCTGTGGCATTCACATCTTGGTCTAACGCTTGCGCCATACGGTCAATGGTTGCCGGTGAAAGTGATCCAGCTGTCCCGATGGAACGTGCCTCTTGCAAGTCGACGCCAATCGATGCCCACGCAGCCGAAGCCGATTGATCATCTTGTGCCTTCATGGCTTGATCAAGTGCAACGATCAGCTTTGAAGCTGACTCGGGCTGCAGGCCGTAAGTCTTCGAGATATCTGAAATGTCGAGACCTTCAGTTAAACTATTGTCGCCCATGTTGCGATACCGGCCGCGACATGTGTCGACCGTTTTGGTTTCGCACCGATAGACAGTTCCGCCGCCATAGGTTCTGTAATGATCGCAGACTTTAGAATCGTAGATGCGGCAGGTGCGACTTGGTGGTGGTGGTGGTGGACGGTGGTATGAGGAATCAACGATGATTGCACCAATCACAGCGCCTGCTGCACCGGCGGCTAGTTCGCGATCTGTACAGCCAACTTGAAGTCCACCTACTATTGCCAGGATCGACAATACGGCCAGCTTACTTTTTGAAATTGAATTCAGTAAATTCATTGAAGGTAAAACCTTTGAAGATGAAAACACGGAAAGCCTCCAGAAAATAAATATTATTGAACCTGTCTTTTGGACCAACTCTTTATTGACCCGGCTCGAGAGTGCAAGATCGGTAACCAACTGGTAAATCTCCTTCAAATCGCTCTGGGCAGGGGCCTGCTGGCAATGGTAGTAATTTAACCATCACAATCACCGCTGAAAGTGCCGAAATTGAGCACTTCTCAGCGACAAGCTGGGGCACCACGAGAGGGAATCGAGGAATGATAAATAGAGAATATTGGAAGCAAGGCTTATTCATTTGTCGGCTAATGAATGGTTTCCTGGTGTCCAGTATGACCTTAGGTTGCCTGACAGGATGTCAGACGTTTATTGAATCTGTCCTGCAGAAGCCCAAAGTCGACTTTCATTCAGTCAGCTTACGAGATGGAAATAAAGACGGGGCGACAGCTGTCATTGCGTTGGATGTCGCCAATCCCAATTCTATTTCACTGACAGTGGATCAGCTCGACTACGCCCTTTCCATTGGCGGGCGCGATGTTGCGAAAGCGGAGGTTGCAAACATCGCTAAACTTGCGCCCGAGGCCACGACACGCGTCGAAATTCCAGTTCCGTTCAAATATAACGAGATTTTCTCTTCTGTTTTGGAGCTTATTTCTAAAGGCACCGCTGCATATAAAGTGACTGGGTCGGCCCGGGTGGGTTTATTCACTCTGCCATTCGATCACGGCGGAGATTTGAACCTGCGATGACTGAGTTTTTTCTATTTCGTCATGGCGAAACAGATTGGAACAATCAAGGTCGGCTACAGGGGAGTGCGAACATCCCGCTTAACAAAACTGGCGTGAAGCAGGCAGAGGCACTGCGCGATTTTTTTGATTCTTGGCGGAAGCAAACGTCGTCTCGCCCTGAGATGGGCCTGGTGTCCTCTGATCTTGACCGAGCGATTGCAACCGCTCGCATCGCTTTTCGCTTCTCCGCAGAGGATTCGATTCAAACTGATCCGCGATTTCGCGAAACTCATATGGGCCTAGCGGAGGGCTTAACCTATCAAGAGGTGATTGATACTTTTGGAAAAGAACTTTGGTTAAGCTGGATTGGCTTGGGTTCTTCTTCTTGGCATGCACGGTTTCCTGAGGGTGAGTCAAAAGGCGAAGTTCGCGATCGGGCACTTGCCGGGCTGATGGATTTAACAATTGAAACTGCGAACGACCAGAAGGTCCTTCCACCTGCCCAATATGCAATTGCCACTCACGGTGGATTGTTGCGCCGGATTCTGCATCATCTTCATCCGGAAGAACCGAAACCAATCGATGTGGTTAACGGCTCGGTGTTTCGGTTTTGGTTTCAGGACGGAATCTTACAAGCCGACAAGACTCCAGTGTTTGAACCCTGAGATTGCTGCTTGGGGCAGCTGCCGACAACTGGATTAGCCGTGTAGGCTTTCAACGCGAACGATTCCTGATTTGTCCAGCACAACTCGGTGAGTGGCGATTTCTGTTTTGTCCGGCGCGGGAAGTTTGGTTTTGATTCCCATCAGCGCTAAGACAGCGTGCTTCCAAACTCTCAGTTTCGAAGGCTTCGCGAACGGTCCAGTCAGCAGCGTTGTTCTGGTCACCATATGAAAATGATAAACCCGGTGTGACCTCGAGAATACAATGCGTCCGTCGGCCTCCAAGTCGGTTAAATCCTTAAACGGATCGTCCATAAATTTTAGATGGCGATCTAAATTCAGCCGAACGTTTTCATGAAGCGAACGAGTTTGATCTTGAGAATCGAAACCTGGATCGAGAAAAAACACACGGCGCAAATACAAGACGTCCTCGGGAAGTCGAAGGCTGCGGTCGATGACAGATTCTGCGTGCCGAGCCTCGTTTACCGCTGGTTCTACGGCTTTCGATTGTTGAATTTGAAGCCACTCGCGACTGATTCCAAATCGCTTTTGATTTGCGACTAGAACTGTTTCGAAATCTGGAATAAGCACCATGGCTTTTTCCTGAAGCTTTACGCGCGCCCAGTCCTTCATGCGATCTCGAAGTACATAAAGTATGACACCCAGGCCGACGACGAGCAGACCCTGTGAGGCAAGAGTCGCCACATTTTTTCTGCCGAACTGCTCTATAAAGGCGGCTGTGATGGCCGCGATCGCTGTTCCTATAAGTGCTGTCGATTCGTTTACTCGCTTGGCCGCCTGAGTTTTTGCGACATCAACAAAAGTCTTACTTTGAAAAAACTTTTTTAGCTGACTTAAACGTATTAAGTGTTGCTCGCGCTCGAGGTCAGTTTCTGTGTCGAACGACCAGCAGCGGTTTTTCCGGTAGAGTGCTTCATCTTCCTGCAGAGCTTGAAGGGTTTGTCGGGCCCGCCTTCGAGCCGATTCGCAACCTGCATCTCCATCGATCGTCGAGCCGGAAGAAGAATCATTGAAAGCGGCAGGCCCCGTGGGCTCCGTCCGTTCGGTCACATGAGAGGCTTCGTATTGATTGAATTCTTTTGCGACAGCCCCCAGATATTGCACGTAGAGTTGGCTGGCGTACTCGTCCAACAGACCGTTCAGTTGCCGTCCCTCTTCGGTACGAACTCTCATCGATTCGCGCAACGCTTCTACTTTCCGTCGTACTCCTTGAAGATTTTTGTCGAACTGGTCGAAGCCAATCGAGCGACTGGCGGAATTCGCGAGCAAGCTTTGTGACAAAAAGAACTGTCGGCCGTGTTCGCTAGAAAATCGCTTAAGTCGCTCGGCAACAATTGCGGCAAGATCTTTCGATGCTTCGAGAATTCCATCCCGAAGGTCTGAAGTGATTTCTTGGCCCATTGCTTTATTGGCGATCGTTTCAAGTTCGTATCTAGAATTGGCGCGTTTCAGCTCTGCCAAGGCGATATTGAAATTCTCGTCCTCATATCCGACCTGTGTTGGCATCGAAAGACGAAGCCGGGTCCGAAAGTCTTTAGCGAGTTCGGGTTTGCCGACTAGGCCGATTTCAAAACTTTTCGGGAAATACAGAAATACTTCGGTGGTTATCTTTTGCGGAATCCGCGCGAACTCGATCACCGATTTGATTTCTAAGTTGTGATGATCGTGCCTCGAGATCTGCATGATAGCTTTGGTGACGTGCTGTTCGGCGTTCAACGACTTCTGCGGTCGAAGTTTCGCCGGAAGTACGAAACTGACGGAATTCGCGACGACCGATACGACCGATGCCGAGACCGAAGAGGCGACGGTAGTGAGGGACTTCGGGGTTGGTGCCTGACCTTTAGCAGGAGGTCTCGATCGCATCGTTTGAATAAACTCCGTTCAGATAGTTACGTCTGACGTCAAGTCAGAATTATGTTAGGGTAAGATTGATTCTAGCGCCTTCCAAGTTAAATCTTTTTCTATGTGTAAAAGCTGCCTAACGTGGAAGAGACTCCAGGCCTAGATTGCCGGCTAGCGTAAAAGTGCTCGCTGAAGGAAAGTGGCGAAGGTGTTTGTGCGAGACCATGCTCAAGAAAATTTTGCCGCTCGTATCAGTTTGAGCCAAAGGAAGATCCCCACGCGTGGGGCGGTGGGTAGAACGATGGTGCTTGTGAGATCGGCTATTGCCATCGCGAGCTGGGTTGCGATTGCGTCGGTACTCTTGGTCGCAGTTTTCACATGGCTTCCCGTGCCCGCTACGCCGCTCGCGGGAATCCGTGCTGTGCAATCCGCTGTCAATGGACAGCCAGTTAAATTTCAAAAATCCTGGGTGTCGATCGATGAGATGTCGCCGGTGCTCTTGAAGGCGGCGATTGCTTCCGAGGACTTTCGATTCGTCGAGCATAACGGATTTGATTTTCAGGCCATAAAAAAAGCAATCGAGGCCAACAAGCGTGCGGAGCGGCGCGGGCACGGCCGCCTTCGCGGCGGCAGCACCATATCTCAACAAACTGCTAAAAACGTATTCTTATGGCCAGGGCGCAATTACCTTCGCAAAGGTTTAGAAGCGTGGCTGACAGTTTGGATCGAGATTTTTTGGTCCAAGCGTAGAATTTTGGAAGTGTATTTAAATGTTATTGAGTTTGGCGAAGGCGTTTACGGAGTCGAAGCGGCGTCACGGAAGTATTTCAAAAAGCCCGCAGAGAAGCTGAGCGCAAGCGAGGCCGCACTTTTGATTGCGGTTCTCCCAAATCCGAAACGTTTTAAAGTCGATCGGCCCTCAGGATACGTTCGATATCGCCAGACCGCTATACTCAGGCGACTGTCATATGTTGAGATTCCGCCTAGCTGAAGGTCCGGTGCTCCCGACTGAAGTCTGGGCATCTCATTTGCGCCAACGAAAGCTCCGATAGGTCCATAAGGACCGACATTATTAGGAGTGATCATGAGTGAGTCATCGGGTTCGGCGTTAGAGCAGTCAGTTCGTCGAATGTTCGTGAAGTGGCTGCTGTTCTCGACAGCAGTAATTTTAGCTGTCGCACTAATTTCAGGTGCGCACGCAACTGCGGCTGACGTTTTCATCGATGAGGGCGATGGCGACTTTGATAAGCCCACGCCAGTAGAAACTCCATTGGATACTTCGGTGCAGTCTCCTGTTTCAAACACAGCGTTGGATCTTGATGCTGACTTTAAAGCGTCACCGGGCGATTCGACGGATGCTTCGACCGTTGTTGATACTGCAACGACATTACCTGTTCCGACGGAAGCAGTAGTGACAGAGGCAGTTGAAAAGAATGCTTCGACATCAACGTCTACAGCTGAATCGAAAACAACTGCGACAACTGCTGTGCCAAAGCCGATTGCCAAAGCGAAAGCCGAAAAAGCTGTAAAGGCTGTAAAAAAGGCATCCAAGGCCTCGGTGAAGTCGGAGAAAGTCGCGACAAAAACTGGAAAAGCAAAAGCGCGAAAAAAAGCGGTTGCGGTCGTGAAGTCTAAAAAGAAGACGGTTGCCGTTAAGGCGAAGGCCACGAAGAAGTCGGCCAAGCGCAAGGTCGCAAGTACGGCAAAGTATGCAGGTGGCCAGTATGTGTCGACGTCGCGCGAATGCGCGATGGAGTCGGCGCCTGGTGCAGGTGATACGATAGGTACGACAAAGGCTCAGCGAAAACTTTGGGTCGAAGATGCTGGCGACTCCGGCTACTGGAAAGTCTATAGCAAGTCTGGGCAGGCAGCGTTTTTGTCTCGAAGTTGTTTCTAGATTTCGAAAGTTCGCTACTTGTATGAAAAAGCCCCGTTGGAAAACGGGGCTTTTAATTTTCAGCTTTCACTTCTGAGCGGCCCTGCTTTCGGCTAAGGGGCGATCGGCATCTATTTAGACTGCTACTTGATCGCGCTAGCGTGAACGGCGCCGCCACCATTTGCTTTCGCAATGCGCGCAGTGCCTTTTGACTTGTGACCGACATATTCCTCTTGCGAGAAGGAGTCGACCTGGATGGCCTCTGTTCTTAGCTCATCGGCGCGAAGTACATCTTGGTATTCTTCTTTCGTGATCAAGCCTTTTGCGAGGGCTGATTCTGTCAGTGCGCGACCTTTTGCCTTTGGAATCTGGCGATCGCGAACGGCCTTCCTCATTTTCTTTTCTGTCGCCTCTGCACGCTTTACCACTTTGAAAGCCTCTTCCAGTTTACCCAACTGTTCGATAGTGTTCTTAGGAACGAAGATGCCCTCAGTATGGCGAATGCGCTGGTCTGTGTCCGCTAAGATCAGCGACGCAATCTTGTGGACATGGCGATCGTCAGCTTCTCCGGCAAACGCGTTCACGTTCGACCACACTCGAATGACATACTTAAAGAACCACGAAAGGCCTGGAACTTGAAGGTTCGCGAAAATCCCGTCGAAGGACTTTTGAATCTCGTAGAGGCCGTGATTCATCGAGTAGTGAACGAAGGGGAGGTCTTCTTTTCTGCGGCCTTCCGCTTCGAAACGGCGAAGAACGGATGTGCAAATGTACATCCACGACAGAATGTCGGCAAAGCGACCTGTGATCATTTGTCGCGCTTTCAGCGTGCCTCCCAGTGACCCCATTGCGATATCTGCCATGATGGCGAAAGTGGCCGACGCCCACGACAATTTGCGGTAGTATCGTGCGGTCGATCCGCCCACGGGGCTGAATGCTAACAGTCCGCGTGTCCACGAGAGGACGAAGGCGCGGAAAAGATTTTTTGTGACATGGCCAATGTGTCCCCAGAAAGCTGCATCAAACGCGACCAAGTCGCCACGGCCAATCGCATCGACTTCCTTGTAAGCGAAGGGATGGGCGCGCATCGCGCCTTGGCCGAAGATGATCAAAGTACGAGTCATGATGTTCGCGCCCTCGACGGTGATTCCGATCGGAGTTGCGATGTAAAGATGGCCGAGAAGGTTTTTGGGCCCAAGAGAAATTCCCGCACCGCCAATGACATCCATCCCATCATTAATGACTTTGCGACCGATCTCTGTCGCATTGTACTTTGCCATCGCCGTTGTAACCGCTGGTTTGATACCTTTATCAAGTGCACCAAGCGTGTACTTTCGCATCGCCTCGAGGAGGTAATTGAAGCCTGCAATTCGTGCGATCGGCTCCTCTACGCCCTCCATCATTCCAATTGGCATTCCGAACTGTTTGCGAATCGAAGCGTGGGCACTGATCACTCGGGTGATGAGTGCGGTACCGCCAGCGGATTGTGCTGGTAGCGAAACTCCTCGTCCAGCGGCAAGACACTCCATCAACATCAGCCAACCGCGGCCGGCGCCCTCTAGGCCACCGACAATCGTGTCGACCGACACGACGACATCTTTTCCTTGTGTCGGACAATTATAGAACGGAGTTCCAAGCGGGTCGTGGCGTTGGCCAACGATAACGCCAGGAGTTTTTGTCGGGATCAGAGCGCAGGTAATTCCGAGATCTTCACCTTTCCCAAGAAGGTTCTGCGGATCGCGCAAGCGAAACGCAAGACCAAGGATCGTCGAGATCGCAGCGAGAGTGATCCAGCGTTTATTCCAATTGAGCTTCATGTAGAGCTTGCCGTCTTCGCCTTTGAACAGTGTTCCCTCGGAAGTGATCGAGCCCGCGTCGGAGCCTGCCGTCGGTTCGGTCAATGCAAAGCAGGGAATTTCTTCTCCGGTCGCGAGACGAGGGAGCATGCGCTTTTTCTGTTCGTCTGTTCCATAGTGAATAAGAAGTTCGGCGGGTCCAAGAGAGTTTGGAACCATAACGCTGATACAAGCAGGGATCGACCGACTGGAAAGCTTTTTGATTACTTCCGAGTGTGCGAGGGCTGAAAATCCAAGTCCGCCGTATTCTTTTGGAATGATCATTCCAAGGAAGCGTTCTTTTTTGATAATCTCCCATGCCGCCGGCGAAATATCTCGTTCTTCCCAAACTTCCCAATCATCAATCGCTTCACACAGTCGATCGACGGGACCATTGAGAAACGCCTGTTCTTCAGGAGTCATGTTTGGGTAGGGTTCGGCCATGAGTTTTTTGAAGTCGGGGCTACCGCTAAAAAGCTCGCCCTCTGCGCCCACCGTGCCGGCCTCAAGCGCAATTCGCTCGGTGTCAGAAATTGTGGGCATGATTCCTTTTAGTACTTTCATGACAAGTCCCGAGACGAGTACTCGACGGATCGCCGGAACGTTGAAAATCACCAGCAGCAATGCGCCGATAGCCAGCAGAATTGGTGGAGCACCGAAACCCACAAGGACGGCTGCGATCGCAATCGTCCAAATGAAGAACGGAGCTCCGACATATCCGAGTACGACAGCGAGTAGCGCGGTAGCCGCGACCCAAATTCCTGTCGAGAGTCCTGCGAGGCCTGCGCCTGACGCTGACTCTAGAAACATTCCATGTAATGAATCCACTTCTATCCCCCTGGTGTTCACGCCGTCGTTCGGCGCGTTTTTTTTGTTTTCTTTTTTCTTATAATTCCAGCTTTTGGCTTTCCAGTTGTCGATCTACCTGTCGTGCCTCGAGCAACTTTCAATAGCCCTTTCACTGAACGCATCAAATGAAACTCCGCTTTCGGATCGTTCAACATTCTAGAAAAATGGTGGAAGCCAAGGACGAACGAATAAAGCGACCACGCGAATTGCTCGCAATCGAGATCCGATCGAAAGTGACCCTCATCAACCGCTATTCTCGCGGATTTCTCGATGTTTGTGATCAAATCTCTTTGTGCTTTTTGAACAAAATCGCGAGCAGGACCTGGACGATCATCGAGTTCGAAAGACGCCGAGATCAGAACGCTGCCGCCGGGCAGCTTTGAGTGGCTGCTCTCAAGGGTGCCATTTAAAAAGCCTAGCCAATTTTCTACGAGCGCTTGAATTCTAGGTTCGCCGCGAGCTTTTTCGAATGCCGGTTTAAACACTGTCGAAACAAATCGATCAACGGCCGCCTCTAGCACAGCCAACTCGAGAGCGTCTTTTGTGCGAAAGTGTGCGAACAGCCCGCTTTTCGACATGCCTACAGATTTTGCCAGTTCGCCAATTGTTAGGCCCGAAAGCCCGTCGCGCGAAGCGACGGCGAGGGCCGCATCGAGAATTTGGAGTCGTGTTTGGCGCCCTTTTGAGGCGGTTGTGCCTTCCGAGTCCTGCATATCCTTAAAAATAGCACGACCGTTCGTATTATAACAAGCCCTGGGAAAGAAGAATTGAGGGGTGTGAGTTCAATTGAGACAGATTGGGTCTTGAAACTTTCTGAAAGCTGAAGAAAGCTAATCGCGTGAATAAAAAGTTTGGTCAAAAAAAGTTTAACGTGTTGTTTTTCCGTCTGGCTATTGCGCTTGTTGCCGTTGTTCCGATTGCTCCCTTCGGCCCGCTAGTAGCGGACGCGGCAACGGAAGGACGCGAAGCACTGATGCTGGAGGCAAAGGTCGAACAGGGCCGAGAAACCATTTCAGGTAGAGTGCTTCTTCAGGCGGGTTCGGCCACATGGACCCGCGTCGCTGATCAAGCAGGTGTTGGCCGAAAATCAGGGCTCCGCTTGGAGGCTCGGGCTGTTATGCTTGAACCGGATGTCGTCGAGATCGAAACTCGTATTTTAGGTTCTTCCGAGCAGAACGCGAAAATGATTGTCCGCTTAGGGGAACTCGCGGAACTGAACGTTGCGCAAATGGAAGGCGCAGATGCCGGCAAGCATCGCCCACAAACCAATCTTGGTGTGAAAGTGCTGAAGGTCCGTTTCTAACTCTTCGCCGTCAGTCTTTTTCGGGTGGCCCAACCTTATCGAATGGTTTGGCCGAAGTTCGATTGCTGACAAGTTTAGTAGAATTTGACCAGCCCTGAATCCAAGTAATAAAGAGCGGGCTTAATTTTAAGCTGACCCTTTAAAACGCGATTGCGAATGATTTCGGATCTCTTGGTCAACTCGGACGCAACTCCTTGAGCGTTCGCTGCAGATTCTATTTCTAAAGCGTGCGAACTCACTGACGAAGGTGAGCGATCAACGCCGCCCGGAATTCGAGGACGAATTTCAGCGATCATTTGATCAAGTGCTGCGCTTCCTGCTGTCTCATTCAACCCGGTGGTTAATGCGGCCTTCACTGCGCCACAGCTTGTGTGACCCATGACGACGATCAGCTGCGGGCCCAGATGTTCAACTGCATATTCAATACTTGCGATCACCGAAGAGTCTAAAGATTCGCCGGCTGTGCGGACGACAAAAATTTCTCCAAGCGCCTGGTCGAAAACGGTCTCGGGTGGAACGCGCGAGTCGGAGCACGAAAGAACGATTGCATGAGGAGCTTGTCCAGATATGAGTTTTTTTCGATCTGCGGCTTTGCGGCCGTCGTTGCGGACAGCACTGGAAACAAAGCGTTTATTTCCATGCTCTAGCCATTTTTGCACCAGATCCGGCGCTGGCGATTTCGAAGGAGTACCTGAATGACCGTGATGCTTGGATGGATCGGACTTATGAGTTTCGTTTTTTTCTGGCTCGTTGGCAGGTTCACGTACGCCCGGAGCTGTTTCGACTTTTATTACTGGTTTCAAAATAGAAGGTCCGCTTTCGAGATGATCAACCGCCAGCTGCTCATTCGATGTTCCCTGAACAACCAACACATCCGAAGTGTTTGCAGAAGCGGATTCTTCTTTGGTTGTGATGGTTTTCAACCCCTGTTCCGCGACCTCATTTCGAATTTTTTTTGCGGAGCGATCGTTGGCGCTTGATTCCGCAAGGAAGAGGCCATCCGGTTTTGCCAGTGTCGTTGCACCCACGGTGCAAGTGGCAAGAATGCTCAAAGCGAATAATGAAAAACAGCGAAATTTTGGCACTGTAGAAACCCCACCCGAAATAAATTAACTACCTTCTCCTTTCGGTAGTGCGGGGGTAGGTCTCAAATAAAATTCTGTCAAAACCACTTCAATTGTGGCGGTTTTTCCAGATCTTCACATAGACAATGCGGGGTCTAGTCTCGAAAAAAATGTGCGCCTCGGTTTGAGACGCACACGTTGACGCCTACAGAGGCAGCTTGCCCTACAACTCGAGTTCTTTTTCGAAGTCGGGGAGATACCAAATGTCGGAAGGTACTTCCAAGCCGTATTGAACCCGGGCCTTCGCGCGATCAGGAAGTTGAGAATAGGATGATCGTGGCACTGAAAATACCAGTGTCTGGGTTTGCCCGCTGCTGGAGTAACGAGACACGACAAAATGTTCGTTACCGATTCGCAGTACAGGAAGTGCGTTTTTAACCGAGAATCCGCTGTTCGAGCGCACTGAAATCTCAACCGCTGGTTCGCCTCTTAGCTGAGGGCTGACGCTCACGCTTTGCGAGCGCAACCAAGAGGCCGAGCCTTTCAAAGTGCTGTAGCCAGGATTTACTAGACCCGGGTTTGTAGCCGAGGCTACCCGTAGGTGGCCCGCTGCGATCGGCTGGATGTTACTGATTGCGCTAGGGCGGCTTGGCAGGTCTAGAAAGGCCGTGTCGAAAATCGAGACGAGAGCCGTTAAATCGCCGAGCATCACAAGCGGTTGTGAAGTAGGGAGTGTCGTGATTTTTTCAGTTGAAACCCCGAAACGTACTTGAGCCACGCGGATGCTAGCTTTTTTAGTGTGATTAAAAATTAATCGTACGGCACGAATGCGCTTGAGGTTAACGCCCAAGAAATCCGCAAGCGGAAGTCTGGCGGTTTGCGAGAGGTCAACGTTGTCATTAGGCGGGCCTAAAAGCCGAGAGTATGTTGCAAGGTCTAAGACTGAAGAGAGCGAGTCACTTTCGTCGACCAGGGCGATTCCAAATGAAACGTGAGTTTGTAGGTCCTTTGCGGGATCGCTCATCTGGCGCCCAATTCGTAGATCAAGAGTGTCGAAGCTTGATACGTCCCAGCTTTTCCCAGAGTCTGCAAAATTCATTTGGAAGTAGCGATCATCTCCCGGCTGTTCCCAGGTAATTTTTGCGACCGGTGGCTCGGAAAAATTATCGTGAACGACTTTGATTCCCGCCGCAACGTTGGAGGGTCCATTGGGATTTTTTCCGGTAGCCTGAGTGAAGTCATCGACTCGCATCGCTTTTCCTAGCTCATACGCGGGGATGAAATCGCGATCGATGGCGCTCGCTTTTGTCAGTGATGTGGGAAGTTCGAACGCGGGATCGAACTGCTGCGCTAATGTAGGATTCGCATCGGTGCCGACGTGGGCGCGGAAAAAGCCCGACATAGATTGCAGCGCTATTGTCTGCTGCTCTTTGGATTCCGTTTTCGCATCAGAGAAAACTGCCTTGTGCGTCGGCTCGCCAGTGCATCCCCATGCATCGCTCGTTTGCCATTCGGTATTGAAGTAATTGTGATTTGCGCCCCAAACCATTTGCAACGATTTTGCTGACGGTCGCGATTCCGCTTCGTTTTGAGTGAAATACCGAGAGCTCATACGTTCAAACGGCATTCGACCTTGAAGATCAGACACGTCTCCATCGCAAAGCGGAAGCAGTTGATTCCAAGCGACGGAAGGAGCGTCGAGCACTCGATCCGACTGACCGTCGACCGCGCCAATTTCGTATATAGCTTTTATATCGAGGTCCGGAATCTTTGCGGGCCAGATACTTCCTTGATCACGATATAAATTGAGTGCTGCTCGCACTCCTTCGCCACCGCGGGAATGGCCCATGAGGCCCACTTGTTTCATGTCGATCGAATCTTTAAACAGGTCAGAGCTTCCGAGCTCTGCTGGTGCTCCTCCATTCTTTGCCCATTTATTCCAGTGCTCGAGATGTTTTAATATCAAACGCCCGCGAGCGAGGATCAGACCCCAGTCATCGCTATTTCCACCGCCGCAGGTGATCCCGCGATTGGCATTGACGGAAACGACGACGTAGCCCCATGAAGCAAGATGTTCGGCGGCGTAATTGTACCCTTCGTGGTTTGGTGTGACCACATAGCCGGCAGGACAAGCACCTTCATTTGTGTATTGGCAATTGCTGTCGTTGCGAGGACCAGTGCCAGTTCCGCAGGTGCCGTGGTTTCCGTGCAGGAACATGAGGAGCGGTCGTTTTTTTCCAGATGGATCTTTCATCGGGGCGGGCCAGTAAACACGGGCCCAGATTTCGGTGGTCACATGTGGAAGAACATCGGCATCAACCGCCGGAGCAAACTTGTAAACAGCAGAGGCTGTCTTCAAAGGCCCTGGCGCCTCAGTCGAAATCGCAACGGGACCCGACGTGAAGCTTCGAAATCTCGATGGTGCACCGGCTGCTAAGCTCTGACCCCCCAGAGCTGAAACAAAACCAACGACAAGAAGCCCCGAAAACAACTTGCCCGAAACTAAAACTGTGGCGCGAACCACTCGTTTCATCGACTCCATAATCCCCCCTGGCGACGACGACTTTTGTAAATCCTCTGGTACGGGTTGTAGAGGTTTCTTGCCTTCCTGCCAAATGCCCTGAAACCTTTGTGTGTGACTTTGAAATTACTGCCTGATTTTGACCGACGACTAGTGGGTATTGCCACCACGGTCATCAAACTAAGCGTCTTCCTTTCGCTGTGGTCGCTGCCTGCGCACGGTGGCGATACAACGTGCGACTATCGTGCGGCGAGTCAGGAGATCGGCCAAATGCCGGCCCAATATATAGATGAGGCCAGCGGATTAGTGTCGTTGGGAGACTGCCGATTTTTCGTCATCAATGATTCGGGCGACGTGCCTCGATTCTTTCGAATTGACGTCAAACAGTTGCCGGCCAAAGTAGAGGACTTTCGAATTGTCGGTTGGAAGCCTTTTGATCTCGAGGATCTTGCCATCGGGCCGTGTCCCTCGCCGATGGAGGGCGAATGTTTAGCCCTTGCAGATATCGGTGACAATCGTGAATCGCGAACTTCCATCTCCATCGGATTTTTCACCTTGGAGTCCCTAGCGCCAACAGGCAAAAAACCGATTTCTGTCAAACCAGGTAAGGTCATTCAACTAAAGTATCCGGGAAAGTCTTCGTTCAATGCGGAGGCCTTTGCGATTTTAGATCGCGACGTCGCCGTGATCATCACAAAGAGCCAGTCGCACAAATCTCGAGAAGCGGAGGCCGCGCGAGTTTTTGAGATCGATCTGCTGAAGACGGAAATGCGAGAAGCCGGGCGTTGGGATGTTCCTGGATGGGTGAAAGATCGTGGCCTTGCGGGCCTAGTGACGGGAATGTCTGTTCATTCCAGCGAGCGCGGCAACAAAGAGAGAAGGATTTTACTTTTGACTTACCAAAAGGCAATTGAGCTCAACGTCAACATGACGAAAGTCGAGGATCCCAAAGCACTGAATTATTGGAATATTGTTTCGCGGCGAGTTCTTGGCCTGGACTATTTGGAACAGCAAGAGGCAATCGCCTACAATAAAGATAACGGATTCTTTTACACGACGGAACTGCCGCTGAAATTTTTGGGTTCGAAAACAGCGCCTATTCGTTTTGTCGAGAAAGTGAAGTGTCCTTGATGGCGCATGCGTCGATGGCAAAAGTGATGATTTCAATAGCGGCAGTGAGCGCGTTTTCTTTCGCATTTAAACCTTCCACTGTCACTGCTAAACCCGCCACGCCCAAGCCCGCACAGAAAGCGAACTTGCCAGGGCGAGTACTCACAGCGATCAGCACACCTCTCGTCGAGGGGCATCCTATTCTCATTTTACAATCTGACCAGCGCGAAGAGTTGAGGACCGTTATGCGTTTTGATCCCGGTAGCCGCTACTCGAAATGGTCAGTCGTGTTCGAAGACAATGTTCGAATAGATGAAATCGAGGTCACGTCGTGCCCAGACACGAAAGGCTTTGAGGATGGCGTAGAGCTGTTTTTAAATTTCGATGAAAAGCGATACTTCGTCGATGGCGGACGCAAGAAAGTGAAGTTCCTTCCCCGCTCGGAAGTTCGTGTTTTGACTTTGTCCTTTTTAGAAACGGAAGGACTTTGTCTTCAATCGATTGTTTTTAAGACCGATGGAAAGACGACAAGTCTATTTGTGCCAGAAGCGGTCATTGCAAATGGTGATTGGCGCTTAGGCAACGGTCGAATCGGAACCTTTTCTCCGCCATTGAAGCTCAAGGGAAAAAAGTCAGACGTGTGGGAGTTGGCCTGGGAGCGTGACTTAATTGTTGAGGGAATGCGCATCTGGAACGGCAATCAACATTTGGGTGAAGGTTTTTTGGATTCGGCGCGAGTACGTGAGCTGGTCATAAAAGCGAATCCGGGAATCAAATCACTTCCTAGCGAGACGGAACGTGTAAGTTTGGACGATCGGCGTGGATTTCAAAAAATAGAATTTAAGAAAGCCTTGCCGCTACGCTCACTGGAGCTTGCGGCAGTAGAAAAGTACGACGGCAGTGTATTCCAGGATCCCGTTTTGGGCGAAGTTCAACTTTTAGCCGGTGGGCTCGCGTGGGTGCCTTGGGTAGCCGGTGAACTACAATCGACTGATGGCCGCGAGCCGAATCTCCAAACGATTCGAACAGCCGGATTTCAAGACATTCTCGATCGAGAGCTGCGCATCGAAGGAAAAACGGAAGTATGGAAATTCCGATTTCGGTCGGACGGCACAGTGGCTGCGCAAGTTTTCACGGATCGCGCGCGGACGGCGAGAAAGTGGACATTCTTAGGAAGCTGGTCGCCGACGGCTGTTCCTAGCGACGCGACACCGCCGGCAAAACAGAGTGGGATGTTTGCGCGAGTGCAGGCGAAAGCGACGCCTGTTCTAGGATTAGGTTTGCGCGTTGTTGGAGTTCGCTTTTCATCGGCAGATTTTGCCGACTCAGTTCCTTGCGGAAATCAGTGTTTTTCGTCAAGCGACGGACGCGGCCCCAGCACGATACGTGAACTTCCGGTTAATGAGATTCTCGAAATTCAGCGCGAATCGAAAACTTTCTTTTACCTACGCAATCGCACGCCGACCGAAGAGCGCACGCTGGACTTTTCTGATCTAAAACTGCGCGTCCATTCGCTCTACAATTGACTTGGCCTAACGGGTTGACGCGGAGGCAGAAGACCTTCACAATTTTCTTATGAATCACTTCTGGGGCAGGACGTCCCTTGCTGCAACACTTTCTCTTTTTGCTGGGCTCGTTTCAGTGGGCTTTGCCCAATGTGACGCAGTGAAATCGGTGCGCGCTCCCGCAAATAGCGAAGCAGAACGAGATGGCGCTGGCCTGCCACTTTCGATTCTTTCGAAGGAAGATATCTCAATTGTCGTCGGACCCGAGATTGCTGCCAATCGGTATCCCCTCGAAGCGCAATTCGAAGTCGGGGCAATTCCCGTTACTGGTAAAGTGCAATATGGTTTCGAGGCCGTGGGCCAAGCCTACATGGAAAAGTTGCTTTCCCAGTATCGCCCCGATCACGGGGTCTTCGTGGCAATGGATGCGAAGACAGGTCGAATTTTAACGCTTGCAAGCCGAACTCAGAACAAATCCGTTCAAGATGAAAACTTGGCATTGCGCGCAACCTTTCCCGCTGCTTCGATCTTCAAGGTCGTCACTGCAGGTGCGGTTTTGGACACCGATAAAGTTTCTCCAAATACAAGAATTGCGTTTAATGGTGCCAATCACACTCTGTACAAACGCAACGTTGTCGACACGAAGGAAAATCGTTGGACGAGGCGAATGTCGGTTCGCGAAGCCTTTGGCAGCTCGGTGAACACTATTTTCGGGAAGCTTGGTTTGTTTTACGCAGGGCCGGAAACGTTGCGCGCTTATGCTGAACGTTTTCATTTCAATCATCCGATTCGAGCAGATGTTCCCATTCAAACCGGCTACGCAAGGTTCACCGCAGATGATCCTTGGAGCGTTGTCGCCGCTGCTTCGGGATTTACCCAAGATAACACGATGTCGCCAGTGCAAGGGGCGATGATTGCGGCGGCGGTCGCTAACGATGGCGTGATGATGGAGCCTTATGTTGTCGAATCTGTGCATGATCAAGGAGGGCAACCACTCTACATGGCGGTTCCCAAGCGGGCGGCGATCGTTGTCGGTCCGGAAACAGCAAGACAGCTTCGGGAACTATTCGAACAAACAATTATTTCAGGGACGTCACGTAAATCGTTTCGGTCAGCCGTTAGAAAACGTCGTTTTGAAAACGTTGAGTTTGGCGGTAAAACTGGATCGCTGACAGGCCTCAATCCGCGCGGCAAATGCGATTGGTTTGTGGGTTACGCACGATTTGGCGACCAGCGAATCGCGGTTGCGGCTTTGACCGTAAACGAGGAAAAGTGGCGGGTAAAGTCGTCCATACTGGCTCAGCTTTTTTTGACTGAGTACATAAAGTATTACGAAGAAAACGCACCTTAGTCCGTATTCATTTGTGAATGAAACGACTCACCCTGAGACAAACTCGTAGACTTCTTGCCGTCCTAAAGTTCGACAATAATTTTAGTTCAGACCGTTGAAACGTGATGAGAGGCACATGATTTCAACGAATTGCGCCATGGATTGAATCA
Organism: Deltaproteobacteria bacterium; assembly: GCA_017302795.1. Lineage (GTDB taxonomy): Bacteria > Bdellovibrionota > Bdellovibrionia > Bdellovibrionales > JAMPXM01. Next base: position 57,982 of record JAFLCB010000002.1, read on the forward strand.
ATTCGGCGCGGATTCTGGGTTTTGGTGATTTCCACCTTACTGCCCCTTAAGACCAGGTGCCGCCCGAACGATAGACCCTCTGTTGCTTCGATGAGAGGGGTCTTGAATATGTACATGGTATCCCGCAATGGCGAAACGCTTGGACCGTGGGCGATCGAAACGATCGCACAGAAGCTTGCGATGGCAGAACTTGCTGTCACGGACTTCGCGTGGGACGAGAAAGCCAATGACTGGGTGACGTTGATGGAATTTGGCGAATTGAAGACCTATCTTCATTCCCGTAAACCGAAAGCGCCCGCGCCACGAGAAACTCTGGCAAGGCCTGTTCTGGTAATGGAATCGGAAGCCATTCCAGAAGAGTGGTATGTCAGCCGAGGCCAACAAAAGTTCGGACCGTTCTCGTATCTCGCCTTGATTAAAGCTCTTCAGGACAAGTCGGTTTTTGAATTCGACTACATCTGGACGGCCGGAATGGACACTTGGATTCGGATCGCCGAACACGAAAAATTTGCGACAGAATCTATTCGCTCCCTCTTGAGAAGTTTGACGAGTTCACCAGAGCACGTCGAAGTTTTCGCTCAGCGCAAACACCCAAGACTTTTGCTCGAGAACGACGTTCTTGTGCATGACAACTCGAGCGTTAGTTCAGGGCGGATGGTTGAGGCAAGTGTTGGTGGCTCGGGGTTGATCGTTAAGAATTCGACGCTGGTGCCCGGCCAAGCTGTCAATGTGCATTTCGCATCGATGCAAGGTCTTCCGGCCTTCAATGCGGTCGGGGAAGTTGTTTCTAAGAAATATGTTAGATCGGCAAGGGATCGTCGCGCACCAATTCATTACGGAATTCGTTTCGTGAAAATGGATGCGGCGGCCGAGACGCGAGTAAAAAACTTTTTTAAAGAAAAAACTGGCCGCGCAGCGGTCTAAAGAATCAGGGGGAACGATGGACGCACTAATGAAACTGGCAGTGGATTACTACCTCATCGACGCGATGATTGGTATGATGGGTGTCTTCGCCACGGCTCTGATATTTGAGCGAGTAAAAGCCCTGTACTTCGACTATGCGATCAAAGCTGACCAGTTCATGGCAAAGGTTATGAAGTGGGTCGAAGAGGATAAAATTGAAGAAGCTATCACTTACTGCGCTGCCAATGAAAAGAAACCATTGGCTGCAGTTATCAAACGAGTTCTCGAGCGTGCAGACAGAGACGATTCTGCCATTGAGCACTCGCTTGATATCGCCGCTTCGGAAGTTGCGCCTAAGCTGACAAAAAATCTCAGCTACCTATCGATGGTGTCCAACGTTGTAACGCTCGTCGGTCTTTTTGGTACAGTCGTTGGTCTGATCATGTCGTTCAAGGCAGTTAGCTTTGCTGACCCTTCGCAGAAGCAATCCCTTCTTGCGGATGGGATCTCGCTGGCGATGCATGCGACAGCAGCCGGTTTGTTAGTCGCTATTCCTGTCATGGTGGTCTACTCGTTCCTGCATTCAAAGCAGGGTCGTTTATTCAACGAAATCGATCAGCACTCAAATAAGCTGATCGAGCTCTTGAAGTCGCGGGACTTTGGACATTTTGGCATGGCTTATTCGACGACCGTAGCGGTCGAAAAAATGCCAAAGACCAAAACTCCTAATATCAAAACTGTATAGCGAATTCTCAACAAGACTTAGCAACTAGTGAACAAGGATCGAGATCGATGGCCGGAATAACAGCAAACAACGAGGGTCCGATGCGTGCACTAAAAACTCGAGAAGAAGATGCGACGTTTGAGCTGAACCTAGCTCCAATGCTTGATATCATCGTCTCGATTATTCCGATGCTCTTGTTGAGCGTGGTTTTCGTTCAAATCACTGTTATCGATACGCCGATCCCCCAGGCCGTCGAGCAAGCAGTGGCTGCGGCTAACGAAAAAAACAAAGATCTTGTACAAGTCCGAATGAGCGTGGCTAACGATCGCACGGTCATGATCACGATTTTAGATCGTGGCGCTACAAAAGAATTCCAAGTAGCAGGCATTGGTTCTGGGACCGAGGCGAAAGCAGATCTAGATGGGCTTTACAAGCAAGTGATAGCGATTAAAAAACAATACCCAGATGTTTTTCGCTTGGAGCTCAATCCCTCAGATACCGTGCCGCTTGTCGATATTGTTGGCGTTATGGACTCGGTCCGCACAACGCGAGTTGAAAACGGAAAACCAGTGAAACTATCCTTCACGGATGTCACAACAGGTAAACCGATAGAAACAAACCTCTTATTTCCCGACATCGTTTTCGGGAATGTAGCGGGAGGCTAATATGTCAATCGGGCGCCGCCGCGGCATGGGCCGCTATATGGATCGTCGAATTGCATCGACTTTCAAAATCCAGATCACATCGATGGTCGATATGTTTGTGATCCTGCTTGTGTTTCTCTTGAAGAGCTATTCGACGAGCCCAGTGAATATAACTCCAAGTGATGATTTAAAACTTCCGGTTTCGACTTCCACCAAAAATCCAGTTGAGTCCCTGAAGCTAGTTGTATCTCGCAGCGGAATCTTTGTTGACGAGCGGAAGATTGTAGAAATGAAAGACGGAGTTTTAGCGATCGGGGATGTGGACGCAAACGATACCCAGTTTATACGTGCGCTTTACACCGAGCTCGATGAACAGGCGAAGAAAACACGCACGATCGCGACTCAAAACTCGGAACTCGAGTTCGATGGTAAAGTCGTGATGCAGGCGGAACGAAGCTTGCCTTACGATTTACTACGAAAGGTCATGTACACGTCGATGATGGCCGGATACTCCGATGTCAAAATCGCTGTCATGTTGAAGGAGTAATCGATGGGTCGACCAGAACTCTTTCTTGAACACAGTGGAACAGGAACCCAGACTCGTCGCCGGCGCGTGACCAGTCGCACGCCACTTTATGTGATCGGATCTTCAAAAGAAGCCGACTTGCGTTTGGCTGGAAAAGAAGTTGCTGGCTGTCATGCTGTCCTACAGTATCGGGACTCTCATTGGTACATTCGAAGTGTTTCGGTTGATGGGCCACAAGTTCTGATGAACAACGAACCTGTCGTCGAAGCGATCATTGATGAAAAAGCCGAAATTGAGATCGGCGATCATAAAATTAAATTGTTTTCGAAAGAACGCACGGAGCATTTCTTCCGTCCTCAACTGGGTAGCCAGTCGAATGACGATGTCCTTTCAAACGCGGTCGGTGAAAAGGGTCCGTTGGCTCATCACCTGGCCGTGATCGTCGATCATCGCGGGCGCGTGCTGTCGACTCATGTTTTGGGGAAAACGCAGTCACTTCGCAAAGGCGAAAAAGTCTTTGTTGCGCCTACGTCCGCTGAATGGGTTGAAACGAATTGGGGAATTAGAAAAGTTCGTCAGCGTTTGATCACGGTTCAAGAAGCGGTGAAGGCCGATGGCATACAAGTCGACCAAGATTTGAAAAAGCCAGTGATCGCGGCATTGCTTCTTCTGATGTTAATGATTGGCTCGATCTGGTTAATGCCGAAGGCTCCGGAGTCCAAGCCAGAGTTGGCGCTTGATCAGAAGTCGATTGATATGATTTTCAATGCCGATGCGATTAAAAAGAAACGCCAGGAGTCCAAAAAAGTAACTCAGACGGCGAAGCTTCGCGCGGGCGGTTCAGCAAATGCTCCTTCGAATCAACAAGTGCAAATTGCCATGCCTGATCAGTCGATGTCGCCGATGAAGTCGGAAAAGGCGACCCAGGCCTTGACGTCGATTCGCAATGCGGGATTGTCGGCGCTTGTCGGGAAAATCGCAAAACGAGCGAATAGGAATGGCTTGATGGTGGCTGCGCAAGGCGTTTCGCCTGACGTGAAGGGCTCTGGGCGCGCCTTCTTTAGTACCGGAACATCGACAACGGGTGGTGGTGGCGCTGCGGCCGTTGCGGGCGATACTTACCGCCTGGGCGGTGTCGCCACCAAAGGCAAAGGCGGAGGAGCGACCGGCGTTCGCGATGGAACTGCGCTGGCTGGTGGAACAGTTGGTACAGGTGACGTCGCAATGGTGGATGAAGAAACGGTCATCGAAGGCGGTCTTGATCGCGACGTCATCGCTGACGTCATTCGCCGAAACTTAGGTCAAATTCGCTACTGTTACGAGCGACAGTTGAGTTCGAATCCTGATCTCTATGGGAAACTTCTAGTGCGTTTCACCATCGACGCTGGTGGAGGTGTGATGGACTCTAAAATCGACACCTCGACCCTGAAGAGTAGTTTGGTGGAAGGTTGCGTACTGAGAAGAATGGCTGGCTGGAAATTTCCACTGCCAAAGGGTGGTACCCAAGTTCGCGTCAGCTACCCATTTCTATTTAAGGCATTGGATTAGCTAACTCACATCGCGCTCTTGACTCTTTCTGGACGAGGCGGCAGGAATGTCGCTTCATGTCGTTTAAAGCGCGTCTCGATTATTCTCTTTTGCCTGAAGGATTTTCCGATCCGGTTTCTCCTGCTGAATTTCCGTTGCGCGAGCTTCGCTTTTGGAATGACGTTTGGGCGAAAAGAATTGGGCTCGGGGATTTGTCGATCGCTGAGCAAGAAATGTATTTTGCTAAGTTCAAAGCACTTCCTGGTTGTCAGCCGAAACCGCTAGCGATGCGGTACCATGGGCATCAATTTCGGCATTATAATCCGCAATTGGGTGATGGCCGAGGGTTTCTGTACGCGCAATTAGAGGACCCTGTCGATCAGCGACTATTAGATTTTGGAACAAAGGGTAGCGGGAAAACTCCCTACTCGCGCGGGGGGGACGGCTGTTTGACCCTCAAGGGTGCGGTTCGCGAAGCGCTAGCGACGGAAATGCTCGAGGCGTTAGGTGTTGCGACGTCAAAGACTTTCTGCTTTTTCGAAACTGGCGAAGCACTTCATCGTGGAGATGAACCTTCGCCCACGCGATCAGCCGTGCTTACTCGGCTGTCGCATGGGCACATCCGGTACGGAACCTTTCAGCGGTTTGCGGCAATGGGTGAGGTTGAAAATCTAAGGAGGCTACTTCAGTACTCTACGAAAGTTTACTTTCCGGCGATCAACGCGCAGGAAGACCACGAGTTAGTTTTGCGCTTTTTCGAAGAAGTCACAATCAAAGCTGCGGAACTTGCGGCCAGTTGGATGATGGCTGGATTTGTTCACGGGGTCTTAAACACCGATAACATGAATATCACGGGCGAGAGTTTTGATTATGGTCCGTGGAGATTTCTACCGTTCTACGATGCCAGTTTTACGGCTGCGTACTTTGATCATGAGGGTCTCTACTGCTACGGTCGGCAAGCCGAAGCTGTTTACTGGAATCTCGATCAACTGGCGCGGGCGTTGTTCGCATTGGCACCTGAGAGTCAAGAATCTCGTTGGCAGAGCGATCTCGTCAGAGTTCTTGAAATATATCCGGCAGTGTATCGCCGAAACTTGAACACGAAATATTTTGATCGCCTTGGGCTGAACCCTTCTGGTTCTGAATTCGCACAAGAAGAGTTGCTGACTTTAGGTACCGAGTGCTTGAAGGAGTCAAAGGTGCCTTTTGAAAGTTTCTTTTTCGATTTCTATACGGGGAGATTGAGAAACACCGAGGCCGCCGCGAAATACAGTGGCCCCGAGTCACTTAAATTCATACGGGCACTCAAAAACGGAACTTGGACTGCGAATGAAGCGGCGAAAAATCGAATAGCTGCGACCGGAAAAGGTAATGAGTACTTTGATCGACAGGTGCCAGAGATGATGTTGATCGATGAGGTTGAAACGATTTGGTCAGCCATCGACGAACGTGATGATTGGTCTTTGTTCATAGATAAAATCGCTCGAGTTCGGGAGCGCGGAAAGATTTATGGATTCGGAATCTGAAGTTCAGCCGTATGTGATTCAAAATCTTCAAGTTCTTTTCCAAAACGAAGAATTCGTCGTTATCAATAAGCCTCCCGGTATGCACGTGCATCAGCCGGAAATGGCTCGGCGCCGTGTGGCGCGTGAAATAACGGTTCTCTGGACATTGCGCCGACAAATCGAAAAATTTTTGTATCCGGTTCATCGCTTAGATGTCGCAACTGAAGGCGTCTTGGTAATGGCCTTTCAAAGTGAAACTGCCAAGCAGCTTCAGGCGGAGCTGCAAGCTGGGCGTGTTCGAAAAGTTTATCACGCGATCTGTCGAGGATGGACGAAAGATGCGGGACGCATCGAAATTCCGCTCGAGCGTGACTCGAACGGCACGTTGGCGGATGCAGTAACAGAATACCGAACGCTCGAAAAAATCGAATGTCCGTTTCAAATCGGAAAACGATATTCCTCAGCACGATATTCCCTCGTAGAGGCGCGCCCTTTAACAGGCAGGTGGCATCAAATTCGTCGACACCTTGCTCGCGAAACTCACCCCATAATCGGAGATCGCGAACACGGAGACTCGCATCACAGCAAGTATTTTCGCGAACAATTGGGGCTTCGTGGACTTTGGTTGCGGGCTTCGCTACTAGAGTTTGAACACAAGGGTCACAAGTTTTCATTTGAAGCGCCTTTGACCGAGAGATGGCTCACCGCGGGTAGACAGTTAAAGTTCTCCGATCAGATAATTCAGGCGATGGGAGGTTTGAGTGGAAAATGACGAGATCAATCTTTACGACTGTGATGGGTATCGTCCCTTGCACCACGCCGTGCTTGCCAACGATCGTCATCGCGCCAAGAGCCTTGTTTTGCAAGGCGCGCTGGTCAATGCACAAACCGAAAGTGGAGATGGCATCTTAGTGCTCGTTTGTCGCGCGCTTCGAGACGATGAGGCAGTACTTTGGATAGCGCCTCTTTTAAATTGGGGAGCTGAAATTATTGATCGCGATCGAAAAAATTGGACGGCGTTGCATCATTGTGCGGCGAGGGGATTGTTGAAAACGGCCCGTTTGTTGATGGATGAGGGAGCTGACCCATTTTATAAAAACTCAGATGGGAAGCGACCTCTTGACCTCGTCACCGACAACGTTGCTCAATGGTCAGAAATTCTAACTATCGCTCGGCGGTAGGCGAGTCCGGTACCGGTTCAAATTCCTGGACCCAAGTTCTGAATCGCTCCATGCCGGAGAGCAAGTCTCGCTGTTCGGTCTGGGTGGCGGCAATACTTCTTTTTTGCGAAGCTGCCTGTAGAGGTTGGATCTCGAAAATAATCCAAGTTTCATTTTCAGAAAAGCTAGCGGCCATCATCAAAAGAGCTGATTTCGCTTTATCTGTAGGATGGGTCATAACCCAATTGCCGATGCGTCCACTTTGACCAGCGATCTCCGCATGAACAACGGCGCTTTCCAGCGAATTGCCGGTTGTGACGTGGCTTGAAGCAGCGTTAGCGGATATTTTCATGCCATTTGATTTTGCTATCGCTTGTGCCCATTCAAGAAATCCTCGATTCATTTGCGAAGGAACGGTTCGCACAGTTCGCGCGATCGTGATCGTCGATGTATCATCTTGATAGACATCGTAGTGATCGGCGTTGGCGACTTGTCGAGGACGCGAGCTTGGATCTGCCCGTTTGAGGCCAGCTCGCAATTTAAGTCGGTAAGGATCAGCGGCGTCATCAGCGGTCAATCCAGCAGATACGAGAATCAGATCGCTGAGCCCAATTGCGAACGCCAATTTCCCTGGTTCAGCGGACCATACGTTAATTCCGTAGAAATCTGCACCATGCTCGATCCACTGGCTGACAGAAACTGCACCCGGTTCGGAATCGTTTTCGGTTTCGAATCGGCAAACAGCGACGGCGTCTTGGAAGAATCCCTTTTTTCGAATCTGAATGTTGGAATTCTCGTCGCTCGCTACAATTTGTCGTTTCTGAATCGGATGACACCGCGAGGCTGACGGGCGAGAAAGAAAAGACGTCTCTTGAGCCTTTAGCTTTTCCCACTGGCCCTCGGAATCCAGACGTTCAACGATCGCCAGCGGACGGGACTCCACCAGCTTTCGACCACGGTAGGTGACAATTGAGCCTTCTAGAGAGCGCGGCCTCTTCTGAATTGTGACAATAAGATCGCCCGCGTTACTTGAACACGTGGTTGAGCTGACTGTGTCGGATTCATCCGATTTCTCGCAGTTCTGAATGACCTCTGGCACAAGCATTAAAAACGTTTTGCTAGCCAACACGGCCTTCATCCATTTGAAACCGATTGGGCGGCTCTTTTGTTCTTGAGTGCCGACCGCAACACTTGCAATTGCGGGACGAATTAGTTTTTCGACGACTCGTTTGGACAAGCGACGTCCGCGATCGAGATAAGCACGCCGTGCGTCCGCGAGTTTGAGGTACGGATGTTTCGACTGGGTTAATTTTCTGATTTCAGGAGTCAAAATGCCAAAATTTAAGTTTTGTCCATCGCGTTCGAACTGATAAACAACGCCGATTGATTGCCCGGCTTTATTAATGATCGGACCGCCGCTATTCCCTGGACTGATGGCCGCGTCGATCTGAACTTCCTTCCAGCCGGCAGGGTGTTCGCGCACTGCACTTACGATTCCTGTAGAAATTGAATAATCAAGTCCGCGCGGATGACCAATCGCAACGATCGATTCGCCCGGTGTTACGTCTACGTCAATTGGCGGAAGAAAAGAGTTTGAAGCGTGATCCACTTTAAGCAGGCAAAGATCTATCCCGCGCGCATCGCTGCATGCTCCAAGTTTAACATTGCGAAGCACGTTGCCCGACGCCGTTTTAATTTTAATTTCGGATTCCGGATGGACAAGTGCAGGACGCACAACGTGAAGGCTTGTGATAATTTCACCTGATTTAGATATGAAATATCCCGAGCCAACGCCGAGAGATGCGCCGTGAAGCGTGATTTCTATGCGCACGACGGCACTCTTGTATTTCTTAAATATTCCGTCAGGCGAAAGAGACGCGCGACTTGAGGCGCTTGACTGGTGCGGCGAAGTCATAGCCATTGCCAGGCAAAATGCGGCAAGCAGATTTAGGTTGTATTTGACGCGAGAAAAACGTTTCGCCATCTCTTGATGTATCGGAATAAGTCGTGGGACGATTGAACCGGCGGGAAGTTTTAGACAAAGGTGTTGCATGGGTAGCTCGACTTTGGATTGGGTCATCTTCGACTTAGGCGCGGTGTTGATTGATTGGAACCCTAGGTACCTTTATCGGCGGCACAGCGAAGATGAGTCCCGCATAGAAATCTTTCTTCGGGAAGTAGCGACCAGCGAGTGGAATTCGCAAATGGACGCGGGGGTACTTTTCCAAAGTGCCATTGATCAGCGTAGTCAGAAGTATCCCGAATGGAAGTCGTGGCTTCAGGATTGGCGGGACCATTGGCCAACAATGTTGAATGGTCCGATACCTGAGTCGGTCGAGATCTTCAATGAAGTGATCGCGGCTAAGCGAGCAGGTAAGTTGAAGGCGGTGCTCGCGCTGAGCAACTGGGAAGCCAATACATTTAAAATTGCCCAAGCGCGGTTTCCTTTCCTTGAGGATTTTGATGGAAAGTTGATTTCTGGCGAAGAGCGCTTGATCAAGCCAGACCCGCGCTTTTTTCAGCTTTTAATTGATAGGTATGGCGTTGTGCCCAGCCGTGCGATTTTCATTGATGATCTGACGAAGAATACCTCGGTCGCCGAAGGTATGGGCTTTCATACTCACCACTTTGAGAATCCTGTAAAACTGCGGCATCATTTAGAAGAACTAAAAGTCATCGGGAATTGAGGACCATGTCGAATTGGATTTCGAAACCGCTAAGAGAGCGTGTCAACAGGCATACGGAAGTTGAGAGCTCTTGGATGCTCCGGCTCACCTTGCTGGTGACAGTGGTCGCACTTCTCTGGATAAACCGGGGGTTCATCAAGCCGGTCGCGATGGCGGCACTGTTTGCGGCGACACTTTATCCCTTTTCATTGAAGCTTGAAAAAAAGATTCCGTCGGCGGCCTGGAGGTCGATGCTTTTGACGACAGCATTTGCTCTCGTATTTCTTTTACCAGTGGGAATTGTCGCTTTCCTTGCAGCTGATGCCGGACTGAAGCGGATTAAAGATTTACCGGAAGATTGGTTTAATCGTCTTGAGGTGAATGCGATTTTTGATCGCATCGATGCCTTCATCACTTTGCCGATCGAGCGGGCCGATTTGGTTCGGGTGGTCGAGCAAGGCGCGACGACCATCGGAAAAACGGCGCTCTCCACGCTGCAAAACCTCGTTGCGGATCTGCCGAAGCTAACCGTCGACAATATTGTGGTGATTCTGGCGCTTTATTTTTTCCTTTTTGAGTCGGCGGCAGTGCTTTCGTGGTTGCGAAGATTTTCACCACTTTCCAAAGCGAAGACCGCGATTTTATTTAAGTCAGTGGGAGATCTGTCCTCCTCGGTAGTTTTCGCTGCGCTTATGGCCGGGCTTGTTCAGTCCGTGATCTTCGGAATTTTCTTGGTGGCTCTCAGTGTTCCAGGAACACTTCTGATAGCGATGACGGCCTTCGTTCTCTCATTTATACCTGTTGTCGGCACGCTTCCAGTTTCGATCTATTTGATTGGTTCGTCGGCAATTCAAGGCAATTGGCCACACGCCATTGCCTTTTTATTTGCTTCTGTATTAGTTGGACTCAGCGATAACGTAGTTAGGCCTTACGTCATAAGTGGATCGGCGAAGCTGCATCCACTGATTGGTTTCATTGCAGCCTTCGGTGCCCTCGAGACAATCGGATTTTACGGCCTCTTCCTCGGGCCTGTCGTGGCGGGAGCTGTGTTTACAATTGTCGAGTTGGTACTCGACAAGCGAACTGCGTAGAATAAGGACGTATGAACCAGAACGAAGAATTTGATTTAATTGTCATTGGTTCGGGTCCGGGCGGACAAAAGGCTGCCGTTCAAGCTTCTAAGCTTGGAAAAAAAGTTTTAGTTGTCGAAAAGGATCGGCTTGGCGGCGCTTGTCTTCAGCTAGGCACTATTCCGTCGAAGGCGCTCCGCGAATCGGCTTTGATGGTAAACCCAGGCGAACTTTCGCTCATGGGTGTTATGGAGCGTACGAAGCGAATCATATCGGAAGAGCGCGAAGTCATCGAGAGCAGTCTCGAGCGAAATGGAGTTACGATAGTCACCGGCATCGGCTCTTTTTTAGATAAAAATACGATTATTGTCGAAAACGAGGGAGCTGTTACCAAATTCATCGCTCCGAAGATTCTCATTGCGACTGGTACGAGACCGCGACGACCAACTGAGTTTGATTTTGATGGCTTTACGATTTTTGATAGCGACACTGTTTTAGAAATGAAGTTTCAGCCGCGAACCATGCTCGTGATTGGTGCCGGAGTCATCGGTGTCGAATATGCGTCGATCTTTGCCCGAACAGGTTGCCGTGTGACTCTCTTTGACGGTCGACCAGATTTGTTAAAATCGATCGATCAGGAAGTTGTCGGCGCTTTGATCAAGCAAATGAAAAAGTCCGGAGTCCAATTTCGACTGGGTTGGAAAATGCACTCGGTAGAAACTGTACCAGGCGAAACCGGGCGTGCATGGCGGGCAGACGCCACTTACTCGAAAGACGATGAAGTCTTGACCGAAAAGTTCGACGCGGTCCTGGTTTGCCAGGGACGAACGGGCAATTACGAAAAGCTCAATCTTTCAAAAGCAGGTTTGTCGGTCGATGAGCGCGGCTCTTTGCGGGTGAATCGAAATTACCAAACCGAGGTCCCAAGCGTTTACGCCGTCGGCGATATTATCGGCGCTCCGGCGCTTGCTGCGTCGTCCGCCGAGCAGGGCCGATTAGCAGCGTTGCATGCGTTCTCTGGAAAGCAGGCGCATTTTCCAGATACTTTTCCCTACGGAATTTACACCATCCCCGAAATCTCGACGGTTGGTATGCAGGAAGAGGAGGTTAAGGCCAAGGGCATTCGCTATGTCATTGGTAAGGCCACCTATTCCGAGCTCGCTCGAGGAAAAATGATCGAAGACGAATTTGGTTTTTTAAAGCTTATTGTACACGCGACAACGAAGCGAATTATCGGCGTACACGTGATCGGCACCGGTGCCACAGAACTCGTCCACATTGGGCAGGTAGCAATGGCCTTTGGTGCGACAGTAGAATTCTTTGTCGACAACGTTTTTAACTATCCGACTCTGGCGGAAGCTTACAAAGTGGCGGCCTACAACGCAAAAAACCAACTTTAGTTCAAAGCGCGAGTGACGATTTCCCGTACATTGTTCGATAGCGTCGGATGCTTCGCGATTCGCTCTAACTCTCGCTTCATCTGGTCCGCGCGATCTGGAGTAAAAGTCTTCCACTGATTGAATGCGGACACCAAGCGAGATGCGACCTGAGGGTTTCTGGTGTCGACGTCAAGTACCTGATCGGCAATCAGTTTATAACCACCGCCCGACTTCGCGTGGAAACCTAGCGAATTAAATTTAGCAAAAGCGAGAAGTAACGAATAAATTTTGTTTGGATTGTTTTTATCAAAAGCACTGTCATCCAACAGAGCCTTCACTTCTTCAAGTGTCCCTTCGCCCGGTGCCAGCGCGCGAATCGATAACCACTTGTTCATTACGAGCGATTCGTTTCGCCATTTTTCACGGAATTCTTCAATGCCACTGATGCGGGCCGCTGAACCACTTCGGTTCAACGCATCGATCGCCCCAAGTTCTGTCGTCATATCTTTCGCCTGCCGACGTTGCTTGAGGGCTCTTTCCAGATCGCGCACATCGCCGTTTAAGCAGAGGTACATCAACGACATGTTTCGAAGCGCACGCTGACCACTTGTAGTTACAGGCAGCGCTTCGAGACGATTGTAGATGGATTCAAATTTCTGTCGGTACGTTTTAACGACTTCGCGCAATAGTCCGTCGTGTGCACGGAAAACTTTTTCCACATCGACGACTTGTAGAAACTGGCTAATATAGTTTTCAGAAGGAGGCATCAGCATGAAGCTAACGAACGCCTCATCTATTTTCCCTGCCACAGTCGCATCGTCGAGCATAGGTCCCAATGACTTAACAAGCGCTGCTTGAAGGGTCGCCGCCTCGGGCGAGCCAGAAACGTTTGCCAACATCGCCTTCAGCATCATCTGCTGAGTTGCTTCCCAGCGGGCAACGGGGTCGGAGTCCTTGGCAATGAGGAAACTAAGTTCCTCAGTTGAATATTCACACTCGACTTTCACAGGTGCGCTAAAGCCACGCAGAAGCGACAGCATCGGTTTTTCGGCGATTCCCTCAAAGGTAAAAGTTTGTTCTGGTTCTGAAAGCTCCAGAATCGTTGTCGGGATGAGGTCCCCATTTTGTCCAAGTAAGCCCACAGCCACTGGTATCAAATACGGTATTTTAGAGGGCTGTCCTGGAGAAGGAGCGCAAGATTGGGAAATAGTAAGGGAATACTTTTTCGCTGCCGCGTCGTACTGCGATCTTACCTTAATCAGTGGGGTCCCGGCTTGATCGTACCAATTTTTAAACTGCGTGAAGTCGCGAGATCGACCAACGTCTTTTGCTCCCAATGTCATTGCATGGACAAAGTCATCTGTCGTTACGGCTTGTCCGTCAAACATCTCGAAGTAACGGTCCATTCCTTTTCTAAATCCATCTCGGCCGATCAGCGTTTCAATCATGCGGATGACTTCCGCACCTTTTTCGTAAATCGTCATCGTGTAGAAGTTGTCGATGGCCTCGTAAGACTGGGGCCGCACCGCGTGGGCCATTGGTCCCGCGTCTTCGGCAAACTGGTGAGTTCGCAGTCGAATAACATCTTCAATTCGTTTTACGGCGCGTGAACCCATGTCGGCTGAAAATTCTTGATCGCGATAAACCGTCAAACCTTCCTTGAGAGACAATTGAAACCAGTCGCGACAAGTGACGCGATTTCCTGTCCAATTGTGGAAGTATTCGTGGCCGACGACAGCTTGAATGTTGTCGAAGTCTTTGTCTGTTGCCGTTTGCGCATCCGCGAGTACGTAATGTGCGTTGAAAACGTTTAAGCCTTTGTTTTCCATCGCGCCCATATTGAATTCATCTGCGACTACAATCATGAATAGGTCGAGATCGTATTCCAGCCCGTAACGCTCTTCATCCCAAAGCATCGATTTTTTCAGAGAGTCCATCGCGTGCACGCAGCGTGGCTCAAGACCTTGGCGGCAGTATATTTCTAGCGCGACGTCGCGACCAGACTTGGTTTGAAATCGATCGCGAAGACATCCAAGGTCGCCAGCAACGAGGGCAAAAAGATAGCATGGCTTTTTATGCGGATCGTGCCACGTAGCTTCGTGACGTCCATTGGGCATCTCACGTGTCGAAACTCGGTTTCCGTTTGACAACAAAATCGGATACTTCGATTTATCTGCTTCGACGGTTACCGTGAAGATCGACATCACATCCGGGCGATCGATGTAGTAAGTGATTCGCCGAAAGCTCTCGGCTTCGCATTGGGTGCAAAACATTCCGCCCGTGCGATAGAGACCTTCACAGGCGAGGTTTTTTTGGGGCTCGTTGGTGACATCGACTTCCAAAAAGAAATCTGCGAGTTCACCAACGCCAATTGCCAGCTTCTCATTTTCGATGCGGTATTCGCCAGGCTTGAGTGCCGCTGATGTGGAGTTTGTGGTACACGAGACCGAGTTAAGCTTAACTCCGTTCAGTTGCAGCTGCTCGCCGTCAAGCTTGAGAACCGTTTCTGTCGAGCCTTTGCGCCGTTCGATCCTCAATTTCGATCGAACACGAGCGTGATCCTCATGAAGATCAAAAAAGAGCGAAGTTTCACGAATCCAAAATGAAGGAGCAGTGTAATCTTTCAAGTGTACCATGCTCCACGAACTAGCGCGCCTCGCGATTTCAATCAAGTATTTGGTAGGACGAGATGCTATTTGCTATTTGGTTCATGTGGCGGCAGTCTCCGCGAATGGCGCAAGCGAATCTGTCGGCAAATGGCTTGAGATATAAACGAATTGTCGTCATTGGCGGCGGCTTCGCTGGTTTGGCGGCGGCCAAAGACCTAGCGCGAAAAAAGCTTCCGGACGGCGAAGCCTTCGAGATCACGTTGGTCGACCGGCGCAATCACCATTTATTTCAGCCTCTCTTGTACCAGGTGGCGACCGCAGCACTTAGTCCAGCCGAAATTTCCGTACCGATTCGATCACTGTTCGCAAACTCCCAAAATGTTCGAGTCGTCTTAGATGAAGTTAAAGATTTTCAATTGAGCCCCGAAAAGACAGTCATATGTCGAAGTGGCCGAGCTTATCCGTTTGACGTGTTAATTTTGGCGGCCGGTGCAGGGCACAGCTACTTCGGGCATGACGAATGGCAAGAATTCGCGCCAGGACTAAAAACACTTGATCAAGCGACGAACATTCGGAAGCGAATTTTATTGGCTTACGAGCGCGCTGAAATGGAAACCGACGTTGAAAAGCAAAAGGCGCTTTTGACGTTTGCCATCGTAGGTGGCGGCCCCACCGGAGTTGAAATTGCTGGTGCGATTGCGGAAATTAGTCGGTTCACTTTAG
Source organism: Deltaproteobacteria bacterium (assembly GCA_017302795.1). Classification (GTDB taxonomy): domain Bacteria; phylum Bdellovibrionota; class Bdellovibrionia; order Bdellovibrionales; family JAMPXM01. The sequence continues at coordinate 73,418 of JAFLCB010000002.1, forward strand.
AGAGCGACTTTCGAAGAATCGACCCATCGCGGACGCGAGTTCTTTTAATAGAGGCCGGAGGGAGGCTGCTCTCAAGTTTCCACGAATCGCTTTCCAAGAAAGCGACACGTGATCTGGAAAAAATGGGAGTTCAGATTTGGACTTCCACGCGCGTAACCGGAGTTTCGGCTGAAGGCGTTCAGCTTGGCCAGGAGTTCGTCCAGGCCAGCACAGTGATCTGGGCAGCTGGGGTAAAGCCGTCGCCGTTAGGCGAAAAAGTGATTCGCACGTTTGGCGGTTCGCTGGATCAAGTGGGGCGGGTAAAAGTTGATTCTCATCTTCAACTGCTCGGCGGAGATCCAAACGTCCTCGTTCTGGGGGATTTAGCCAGTTTCAAAGATGAAAATGGAAACTCGCTTCCAGGACTTGCGCCAGTGGCGATGCAGCAGGGGCGCTACGCTGCGAAGCTCATTTTGGAAAAAATAAACCTCAAGCCAAGCCAGGCACCTGCCCCATTCCATTATTTCGACAAAGGCCAGATGGCCACGATCGGGCGGCGCCGTGCGGTCGTTCAAGCTGGGCGACTTCGATTTTCTGGCTACTTGGCCTGGCTGACCTGGTTGTTCATTCACATTTACTATTTGATCGGTTTTAAAAACCGCTTCTTTGTTTTTTACCAATGGGCCTGGGCGTATTTAACTTTTCGGCGAGGCGCTAGGCTTATTCAGGAATCTTGATTTTAACAGAATCTAGCTTTTCCCAAAGAACTGGCGGCAAGATCTCGGTGCCAATCAAAAAGACCGGTTGTTCAGTGCTTGTTCCGGGGCGTTTAAGTTGTACCGGGCCTGGCACTTGTCCGCGGCCGCCGAAATCCTCGATGTACAACTTTCTGACCGCAAGAGAGTTACTCAGCAAAATTTTAGAATTGGCTGTTTCGTCGCGCTCGCGTTTTGAAGCATTGCGTTTTCCTGATTGAATCAAGTGAGCATGCTCAAAGGGGCTTAGCACTTTTAAATCGGTTTCTCCCTTACCCAGCGGTTTCCCCGCATACTTGAAATCTTGCCAACCAAATTCGCGTATATGTTTCCGTTTTGATCTACCTGGCTCCCGGCAGGTTAGAATCAGATCGAGTTCGTCCTTTTCGAAGTGTTCTTCGAGTTCACTGAGATCGTAAACATTGAGTTCGATCACGGGAATTTTCGTGTCGCGAAACATCGCCTGACATACTTCGATCGCAAGCGACACTAAGCCTTCAAGGGTTCCAAAGCTGAGGTGGTGAATTTGATCGTCGCCCTGAACTTCTTGAAGTGCGGCCGATAATTTTCGCGAGTTCCGAAAATACACGTCCGCCACTTTGTAAGCGACTGGCGTCCAGCCGGATTTTCGGCGCGCAGCACGGTCGAGCAAAATCACTCCCAGATCCTCTTCCAATTGCGCGATCAGCCGCGAAAGCTGGGGCTGGCTAAGCCCAATATGATCTGCCGCAGCAGACAGATTTTTGTGGTGAATCGCTTTGCTTAAAACCGATAGGGGCCAATGCAGATGATCCATAGTGGGAGCCGAGTACCACGGCTTTCCCTCTGTGTCATCATTATGTACGGGGTGCATAATGATTTACCGAATAGGTATTTCTAGCTCGTTTTAAAACGTGGCTAAGGTGGCCACCATGTTCAGATTGTTAATAGGAATTTTGTCGCTCTACATTTGTCAGCACCTCGGTCAGTATGCCGCCGCTCAAGATATTGAAACCGTGACTTGTCTTGGCACAGATGGCGACGTGAAGTTTGAAGTTCAAATCGATCGCACCAGGGCGCTTGTTCCGATTGCGCTGGCGATGCGTGTCTCCGATCCCAACGTTTCCCTGGAACGGCAAGAGATCGCGTTTTTCGCTGCCCAAGAAGGGGTGCTTTCGACGAATGGCAATAAATTCATCGGACACGTCAGTGAGGATCACCCTCCCACGGGACGACGGGGAGAGCGAATTGGCGGAACAGTATTAGGAGCCTTGAAACAAATCGTGCTCGAGGTTGAAATTGATTTCACCGAAGAACCTGGTCCGCGCAAAAGACACGCTGCAGTGGCCACCTATTTGAAAAAGAATGGTGAAGAGTTGGTACAAGATCTCGACTGCCGCCGGCGGAAGTGAGACACCTTCGCAAATATGAACCGAATTAAACTGGCTGCTCTGGACACGATCGAAATTTCTCCCGGTGGGTTTTCCAAGCTTGAAGGGGAGCGCGCGCTCAAGGGCGCGATTGTTCTTTTCCATGGCTTTGGTGCGGACAATCAAGATCTAGCAAGCCTTGCGAGTGCCGTTGGTTCGCCTCCGGATATCAGTTGGTATTTTCCCAATGGCCCGCATTCCGTTCCGATTGGCCCGCACATGTCCGGTCGCGCTTGGTTTCCGCTTCGTCTTGCAGAGCTCGAAGCGCAAGGGCTTGATTTTACGAAGTCTCTACCAGAGGGAATGGGGCGCGCAATCGACGGTGCCGTAAAAGCCGTTGAAGAGCTTCGAGCGCAGAAGAAACTCGAGTGGAACCAAATTATTTTAGGCGGCTTTAGCCAAGGCGCCATGATCGCGTTAGAGGTCGCCCTCAGAGCGCCGCAACTTCCTGCAGGGGTGACACTGTTTTCCGGAACTCTTGTGAATGAGCCCGCACTTATTCAGGCGGCAGCGAAAAAAAAGGGGCTTCGTTTTTTTCAAAGCCACGGAATTCAAGACCCGGTTTTGCCATTCGAACTTGCGGAAAAATTGGACGCGACACTGAATGAAGCGGGACTTGATGGGATGCTTTATTCTTTTCGCGGTGGGCACGAAATCCCGCTGCCAGTTTTACGAGAATGGGCAAGCTGGTTAAAAGGCGCGCCATTTTTTTCGGTGAAATGAACGCGCAGTAAAAAACTACGGGCAAAAATAAGCAACGCCGTGGACGGCTGTCCCGGGTCCGCTTGTTGCGCCGATCTTGACGAAGTTGGCGCCTTTGCGCGCGGCATCGATCTTAAGATCTTCAAGTGCTTGATCAAACGTTCCCTTTACGGATGAATTTCGCCCTTCAACCGGACCAATCTCCCGACAATCTTCGTCGGCGTCATCGCGAGTGATTTTGACGTTCTCACTTTCGGGTTTGATTGGATGTGAGCCGCATCCAACGAGGCCGGCCGCCAGGCTCGCCCCCAGTACCAAAGACGAGATCAATCCGATTCGAGGTTCACGCATGAGTTACTCCTGAAATTGAGTGTAATTGAACTGTTCTTAGTAAAAACGAATCTAGGATTCGCCGTCCACTCTTGTATGCAGCTGCAGGACGTCAGAAGATGAAGGAGTGTTCCTGATTTGCGACCGTTTTTGCATAGGTTTTTTATTGGTTTTTGTATTGGCACACAGACTGACATAGCAGTTGGGCCTGCGGTGAAGTTTGCCGCAGTGCGGTCTAGATGGGTTCGAGATGATGAAGCTAAAAGTCCTAAAAATTCGCGTTGCCCAGCAGCTGCTGGACCATTTTGGAAATGGCTGGCGAATCCTGGTAGCGACTTGGCGCCGAATTCAGTTGGCCGACATCGAACTGATTGCTGGGAGCCTTTCTTACACAACAGTTCTATCGCTGGTCCCCCTTCTCGCCGTTAGCTTGTCTGTTTTTCAGTGGCTTGGTGGCCTCGATGGACTTTTGAAACAGGTCGAACCCTTCATACTAAAAAATCTTGCAGAGAGTTCTGGCGTTGAACTGAGCCGACACCTTTCGCGCGCGATCCGTCGAGTCCACTCGGGAGCATTGGGAGTTGGTGGCGTGCTGGGAGTGTTCCTCGCTTCGACAAAGCTCTTCACAGACATGGAGCGCGCAATTCATAGAGTGTGGCTGTTGAAAAAGCGTCGCGCACTATGGAAGCGACTCGCGGTTTACTGGACAGTCATGTTCACGGCGCCACTTTTAATTGCTGCGACCCTTGGCGTACTGAGCTTTCGAGGACTTGGATTATTGAAAGTGATACCCCATCAGGCGATCACGGCGCTTTTCGCTTTCATGGGTTTGTTCGCGATTTTCAAATGGGTTCCCGCTCGCAAAGTTGAGGTTCGGCCCGCGCTTGCCTCGGCTCTTCTTGCAACTGCCGGTTTGGCGCTTGCGCAAGAATTCTATGCGGGAATTATGCGTAGTTTGTTTCGGTTTTCAAAGGTCTATGGAAGTTTGGCCGGTATCCCGCTGTTTCTGATGTGGGTTTTTTTGTTTTGGTGGATCATCCTGATGGGCGCAACGCTGACAGCCTTGTTGCAAGAACGTCTTGATCGAGAATCAGAGAGTCAATCCCGAAGACAAAAACGTTCTTCCTAACACATCGCTTTTTGACAAGAAGTCCGAGTTCGATTCTGATGCCAGAATGTTTGATCGCCCACTGAGCCCATTTGAGCGCCTTTTGCCCGTGTTCTTTCTTGCGGTCTTCGTGATGCGCTTGGTGCTCGGTGGAATGACGGGATTAGGGGACGACGAAGCTTACTACTGGGATTGGTCTCGTCACCTGCAACTTTCTTATTACGATCATCCGGGCATGATCGCTTGGATGATTAAGGCCTCTACCTCTGTTTTTGGCGACACAAGCTTTGCTGTTCGATTGCCGGCAATTTTGTGCAACTCGCTTGCAACGCTGTTTTTATTTCTGCTTGCGGTTGACATGTTCAATTTGCGGGTTGGCTTGTACGCCGCGGCCCTCCACACGATTGTTCCCATTTTTGCGCTTGGCGGAATGATGGCAGTGCCAGATGCCCCGATGGGTTTCTTTTGGGCTTTCACGGCCTGGCTTGGATGGAAAATCGCGTCCAAAGTTTCAAACGGAACTTTTCTGGGCGCAGAAGACCGAGTGTCGAATTCGCTCTGGTTAATTGTGGGGCTCGGACTCGCGTTGGGTTTTCTGTCAAAATACACCACTGTGTTGGTGGGCCTTTCGGTTTTTCTCTTCTTCTTTTTCAACGCCGGGCTTCGCCGAGTTATTTTTTCTTCCGGATTTAGTTTGGCAGTCTTGGTTCTCGTCGTCGGTTCACTTCCCGTCCTGATTTGGAATGGGCAAAACGATTGGGGAAGCTTTGCGTTTCATCTCTCGGATCGGCAATCCGGCGGTGGCGGAGCTAACTTGTCACGTTGGCTTCAGTTTTGGATTTCGCAGTTGGGCTTTTTCACGCCCGTTGTTTTCGTTCTCAATCTTTTCGCCCTGGTGATCGCACTATTTAGATCGAACGAATCTGGCTGGAGATATTTATTCTGGCTCTCTTTTCCAACCTTAACACTTTTCACCGTTCAGGCTTTGTTTGCGGAATTCAAACCCCATTGGCCTGCGCCGGCGCACTTTACATTGCTAATCGGGACGGCAAAACTTCTGGAAGAAGGATTTGGCGGACGGGAAGAGTTTCAACGAATTGCCCGACGGCGAATTGCTTCGTGGGCTATTGCGATTTTTGCCGTTCCGTTGTTTGTGCTTTTCCATGTGGCTGTCTTAAAGCCCGTGATTCCGAAAGTTGCTCAGATAGTTGCTCCAGCTGCAAACTGGGATCCAAAGTTTGATCCAACCAACGATCTTTATGGGTGGCCCGAGCTAGCGGCCCATTTGGAAACGATACGTAAGGATCGGGAAGCAAACGGAACCGGTCGTCCGTACCTTGCGTCTAGCCGCTATCAGCTGGTGTCGCAGCTCGCGTTTGTGACCAAGGAAACCGTTTATAGGCTTTCGCCGGGACGGGACCATTATACATTCACGCAGGGTCCGAAAGTGATCGAGGCTTTGCGCGATAAGCCGATGCTTTTTGTCAGTGACAATCGATATGAGCGTGATCCGCGCGGCGATATTGCGACCTTCGGAGTATTTTCAATGTGTGCCGAACTCGAGCCTTTCGTGTTCAAGCGGGGAGATGTCTATGCTCGCACATTCCGAATTTACGACTGCCGATAGAAATCAAAGCCGATCGCGGATCGGCGTATGCCTAGCTGCATTCCTGCTTTGTATTGGACTTTCCCACGAAGCCAGCGCTCAACGATCCGATGTTCTAGGAGCGGGAGCTTCGGCGAGAGCCGTGGGGCCGCATGCGACTGTCACGCTTCGTTTACCGGAAGTTTTTTTGGCTGACGGCGATGACAGTAAAAATGTGGGTAGCGAGATCGCGGTTGAATTTGTTTTACAGCCCGATTGGCATATCTACTGGTTGAATCCCGGCGACTCCGGCGAAGAGCCGAAGTTTCAGTTTGCGAAGTCTGAAAATATTGAAATCGGTTCGGCGATATTTCCTACCCCATCGAGAATTCCGGCGGGGCCCTTTACAAATTTTGGTTTCAGTAGCTCAGAAAATCCAGTTGCGATTAGATTTCCTGTCCGTGTTGCTCCTACATCTGGGCCGGCGGGCAGATCGGCCGACGTGGTCCTGAATCTTAGTTATTTAGTTTGCAAAGAAGAATGCGTCCCGGCCGAGGCAGTGCTCGCTGCCAGTGCGCCGATCAGAACTTCCGACGACATTGGGAAGTCGACGCTTGAGTATGATGCCTACAAATACCCAATTCACAAGGGCGTAGGGTCGCTCGACCTTCCGATCGAATCTAGCTGGCAACTTCTGTCAGGTTCACAACCGGAATCTATTGGACTCAGGGTTCCGAATGCGAGTGAAAAAGAATTTTTTCCTCTTACTGCAAACCAGAAATCATCTGCGCCCATATTCGTCGCTGGCGATGGGGGACGACCACTTGCGGGACAACTAGCTGTTGCCCTGGACCCTTCTGGAGAACTCAAGTCTGACGAGATTTTCGTCGGTCTTTTGGTCGATAAAAAGTCCAGAGAGGCGACTTGGATAAGGTTTGAAAAAGAAAACAGTGTCGATTGGCTAGGGTTACTGAAAGCGCTTTTCCTTGCGTGCCTCGGCGGTATACTTCTCAATCTGATGCCCTGTGTTTTCCCGGTCGTATCTTTGAAAATTATGAGTTTTGTAAACGAGTCGCGAGGCAATTCTCGTGAAACAAAAGTTCATGCGCTTTTGTATGCCGCGGGCATTTTGTTAAGCCTCTGGGTTCTCGTTGGCGTATTGCTTGGACTTCGAGCGGCTGGTTCTGCGATCGGTTGGGGATTTCAGCTGCAGAGCCCTGCGTTTCTTTTTCTGCTATATGGAGTTTTCCTATTTCTTGGTTTCAATCTATTGGGGCTTTTCGAAATTAATTACGCGGGGCCATCATTTTTGCAGAATGCATTGGCTTCGCGGGGCCGGCTGGGTTCGTCTTTCACGGGACTGTTGACGACGATTGTGGCGACACCGTGTTCTGCGCCATTTATGGGAGTTGCAATCGGCGCAGCACTAGCAGCTGGTCCTTTGGAATCGGTGCTGGTTTTTACGGCGCTGGGAATTGGGTTAGCTATTCCCTATGTAATTCTAGGTTTTTTCCCTCGCCTTGTTTCGTTTTTGCCGCGGCCAGGAATTTGGATGGAGAGACTGAAACAGGGACTGGCCTTTCCGCTGTTCATGACGGCGGTTTGGTTGCTGTGGGTTTTATCCCAAACCAGCGAGAGCGCATCATTGATTGTCATTCTGGTTTGGACCGTGATCGCCAGTTTGTTTGTGTGGGCCCTTCACTATCGCCTCAGATGGATGACCAAGGTCAGTGCTCTATTGTTTCTGGTAGCGTCTCTGGCAACTTCTTTGGCAACGATTCGTTTCGCGGATTTCTCTGCAGTAAACGGAGTTTCCCATACTGCAGAAAATGTGAAATCCATGCAGTGGCAAACCTTTAGCGATAGGGCCGTCAGTGATGCTCGCGCGGCAGGAAACGCCGTTTTTGTGGATTTTACGGCGTCTTGGTGTGTCACCTGTCAGATCAATAAGACGCTAGTTTTAGACACGGATCGCGGCCGGCAAATTTTTGCTAGTAGAAATATCAGCTTGTTTCGCGCGGACTGGACGAAACGAGATAAGGAAATTTCGAACGCTCTTTCGCGACTTGGACGTAGCAGCGTTCCTGTATATGCTTTTTACGGCAAAGGAAAAAATCTAGGAGACGAAAGCAGCGTTAAGCTGCTTCCCGAGATCCTTACATTTGATAGCCTTGAGGCCGCACTTGACGGTGTCTACAAGTAATAAAGGAGAAGTTGATGAATAAGATTTTTCGAGGTTTAGGTATGGCACTTATCGCCACTCTTTTTTCGGCGGGGCATAGTCCTGCTTTCGCGAATGTAAAAGTCGGGGAAAAGGCCCCCGACTTCACGTTGGTTGATTCCAATGGCAAGGCGGTGAAGCTTTCATCGTACGCGGGAAAGACTGTCGTTCTTGAGTGGTTCAACAAAGGCTGTCCCTATGTGAAGAAGCATTACGAATCGAAAAACATGCAAGCCCTGCAGAAGACCTACACGGAAAAAGGAATTGTTTGGCTGACCGTGATTTCGTCAGCGCCGAAAAAACAAGGCTATGAGACTCCGGTTGAGGCCAACAAAACTCGCGCCGAGTGGTCGATTGCAAGTACAGCAACCCTTTTAGACCAGAAAGGTGAAGTTGGCCGAGCCTATGGCGCAAAAACAACTCCTCACATGTACGTCGTAGATCCAAAAGGCTTGCTCGCCTACAACGGTGCGATCGACAGCATCTCTTCTTCTGATGCAGATGACATTCCTAAATCAGTCAATTATGTATCCGGTGCGTTGGATCTCGTTGCTGCTGGGAAGCCAGTGACAATGGCCTCGACAAAACCCTACGGCTGCAGCGTAAAATATTAAAGGAAAGAACATGAAGCCGGTCAGTCAGAGTCACGAAAAAAATGGCAACGGACATTGCCGAATAGTGCTGACCGGCGGACCCGGTGGTGGAAAGACCACGGCCGCGGATCTTTTTCGTCGCGAAATCGGCGAGGACGTTGTGGTCGTCCCAGAAGCGGCGACTTTGCTATACAGCGGCGGCTTTCCGCGCGTCGGCGAGCTCGATGTTCGCAAGGCTACTCAGCGGGCGATCTACCACGTGCAAAAAAACCTGGAAGATGCTCATTCGGCGCATTACGGCCGCCGAATTCTGCTCTGTGATCGCGGTACGATTGATGGTGCGATCTATTGGCCGGGTGACACGGACAGTTTTTTTCAAGACCTTGGGACCACTTTTGAGCAGCAGCTCGACCGCTATGATGCCGTAATTTTTTTCGAAACGGCCGCGGTCGGGGGTATATCGATTGAAGGAGGGAACCCGGTGCGAACCGAGTCGACTGACGAGGCGGTAGACCTTGATTGGCGCTTGCGCGAACTGTGGTCGAAGCACCCTCGGTTTGTGCTCGTACCGCATTATCCGTCTTTTATGAAAAAGATCAATTTGGGCCTGATGGAGCTTGCGAAGGTTATCGCGGAACACCAACGAAAGTAGCGCATCAACCACAGTTCTTGTTTGTCACGACCCAAAGTCGGTGCTTCACTGTTGGAGCAAACGCTTTATTTTGAGCGGGGGGAATTATGAAAAAAGGTATGATCGCGGCCGGCACAAGTACATTGGCCATCGTCGCAATTGGTTTGACAGGATTAATGAGCTCGACGGCCGATGCATCGGGTTTCGAAAAGTCGATCGTTTGGGGCGGACGTTCATCTGGTGTTGCAGGCATTGCGACTCCATATATTCAGGGTGCTGATGCGCTTTATTTTAACCCAGCGGGTCTTGCTGGCGATAAAGAGGGTCAAACTTTGAGTTTCAATATCTCGCCAACTCAGTCGACCTTCAAAGGACCTATCAACAACGCAAATGATACTAGCGAATCAGCGGCAAAGTTGCTGACGCCATTCGGTTTAATTTACGGCAATACGTTGAATGACAAAGTCGGCTTCGGAATCGGCGCTTTTGTTTCGGGCGGTGCAAATGCCAATTTCCAAGATGTGACTTTCGGTAACTCTAGCTACAAAGCGGAAGTGAAAACAGATCTTCAGATTTTGGAAGTGTCGGCAGGAGCTGGCTACAAAGTCGATGAAAATCTGAAACTTGGTCTTGCTTGGCGCGTGGTGATGGCTCAGGCAGACTTTTCGTTTGTTCGTCGAGCTGCAGCGGTTTCGCCGTTCACTACCTTGAATGCGAAGTTGACTGGTCTTAAGGACACACAGTCTGTCGCATTCCGCGCGGGTGCTCAGTACAAAGTCGATGAAGCGACGGAGCTTGGACTGACGTTCCGAAGCGAAGTGAATTTCGCGGCGACTGGAAAAGTGGGCGTCACCGCATTTTCGCCCTTGGGCGGCGGTCCAACGGTACTTTCGAATGACGTCGATGCAACGGCAAAGACGACGTTGCCGATGGCGGTCACATTGGGAGCGATTCACAAGCTCAGCGACGAATGGAACCTTCTAGGTGAATACTCGTGGACTCAGTACTCGCGAATTGGTGAGATCGTCGTCGAATCAGCGGCCTTCTCGACGACGGGAAATCGCACGGCGCTGTTAACTGACTGGCGGGATCAACACAACCTTCGCGTGGGTGCTGAGTACCTAGCAATGGCTTGGCCGATTCGCTACGGTTATGGATTCACATCAACAGTGACGAATTCCGACTATGCTCGCGCAAGCTTCACTCCGCCGGGCCCAGCTCACACGCTGACATTGGGAACTGGAAAAGACTTTGCAATCGGTGAACAGGGTGAGCAAGCGCTTCGCTTTGATGCTGGTTTCGAGTACACGATGGTTTCAGCTGACTCGAGCAACGGTGCGGCTGCGGGAACGCAAACTGCGGGAAGTGATACACGCGCAGGAACTTATTCCGTCAGCGCTTACGCTGCACACCTTGGTCTAACTTACGCGTTCTAGTTACTAAAAGTTCAAAAAGATTATCGACAGAATCTGCCGATGATTCGAGAGGGTCGTTTCTAAATAGGGACGACCTTTTTTCTTAGGCGCTAGGCGCTGATCGCTTTCACTGGAAAACACCAGAATTCGACGCTAAGATTTATTTATGTTTTGGAATATCCGACTCCTTTTTATTCTTGCGCTCCCTTTTATTCAAATAGCCTGCGCCGAAGTGGCTGGAAGCGGCCAGGCCGCAAGAATTCCTAATGTGCGTGTAAGCTGTACGACCGGCCGCTGCACCGCTAGCTCCACGGCATCTGCATATGTGGTGTATACGACATCCAGCTGTACGAATCCGTCTTTTGGAGAAACGGTTGCTGGTTCAGGCACAGCCAGCTGCGGTGCCATGAATGGCTGCACGGCAACGATCAATCAGTTCACTGGTAAAGATGGCGGCAACGCCTCTACCATTCCTGAAGGGACTTACTCGGTTTGCGTCACATTGGATTTCAACAACAGTTATGTCGGGTCCTCTGAGCCGGGAGATTCGACGGGGGCTCTGAACAATGCATCCATTGTCGACGGTACTGCGACTGCGGATGTTTCGATTTTCACTGATATTTAGCGGTTTTTATGGCATTTTTCGCAGCGCGTCCCAACCGAATCTTGACCGCTGAAGTCGCGGTAGGGCAGCTACCATCTTGGGGGAATACACGTGGCAAAAGGTCGAATTCGAAGTGCGATAAAAAAGAAGATTCGAAGCGGTCTTGCCGGTGAGAAAAAACCCAAATCAGGAGCCCGTCGATTGAAGAACGTTTCTAAATCCGCAGCTGTCAAAGTCATGCGACGAATTGGAACTGTTAAAGACGCTTTCCACTCTATTGATTCGCAAATGAAGTTGCATCGATACAAAATTCGAGAATTTCAGCCCAAAGTCGGCATCGAGTATAAAAAAGGTCATTTCACGGTAAAGACGGTGACCACGGGGGAAGAACTTGAGGACGTCCTTCGCCTTCGCTTTGAAGTTTTCATGCGTGAGTTTAAAAACATAAAGCGAGAAGCAGGGATCGACGTCGACAAGCTGGATTACATCTGCGACCACTTGATAATTCGCGATGATCGAGAAAATCGAATTGTCGGAACCTATCGCCTGAATTCTAGTCGCTATTCAAAGAAGTTTTACTCCAACAGCGAATTTGTGTTCGACGAAATCAAAAAAATGCCGGGCACTATTCTAGAGCTCGGGCGAGCCGCAATTGATCGCGACTACCGAACAGGCGTAGTGATTTCGCTTCTCTGGCGGGGCATAGGCGAATACATCAACAAAACGCAGGCTGATATTCTTATTGGCTGCGCCAGTGCGAAAACAATGGAGCCACTTGAAATTGGGCTGATGACCTATCATTTGGAAAAGCAGGGCCTGTTAAACTACTCGCTTGATGTAGAGCCGACCCGCAAGTACCGCGTAAAAACGTTGGCAAAGGTTCTAGATTATCTCGAAAAAAATCCCTACGAATACCATGCTGAAGAAATGACGGCTAAGATTCCGGCATTGATGGCATCGTATTTTAAAATGGGCTTTAAGGCATACGGCGAACCTGCAATTGATCGCGATTTTCACTGCATCGATTATTTTATTATGATGAAAGTGTCGGACCTTGAAGCCTCTTTCCGACGTCGATATGTCGACAAAGACAAAGAAGGATAGCTGATTTGGGCTCGCATGTGGATTCGCGGAAATCTCTTTTGGAAAAACTGGCGATGGCGCCTCGCGGTGGCAAAATCGCCGCGATGATCCTGTCTTACATGGCCCAGGCCTCACTAGGTAAAACCTTGATCCGCGACCCACACGATCGACTGAGATTTTATGTCGATAATGTTTCGAAGTGGTGCTCCAGAGCGCTGGCAACCTGGAATTTCGAAATCGAGGCGATTGGCTTAGATAAGCTCGATATGAAGAATAAAAACTACCTCTTCGTTTCTAACCATATGAGCTATCTCGATGTTTTAATTTTCAGCTCCAAAGTGCCCAGCGTGTTTGTTACCAGCGTAGACATGGGCGAAGTTTTTTTTCTTGGGACCCTAGCCGAAATGGGTGGCAGTATTTTCGTTGAACGTCGACATCGTCAACGCGTCGATCAGGATCTTACTAGCATGACCGAAACTTTGCGCCACGGGTTCAATATTGTCATCTACCCGGAGGGCACTTCCACGGACGGACAAAAAATTCTGCCATTTAAAAAATCGCTATTGATGAGCGCCGTCGATGGTCAGCGAGAAATAGTTCCGGTGGCTTTGAAGTATGTTTCGATCGACGGCTTGCCCTTTAGTAAAGCAAATGCCGACAAGGTCTGCTGGTATGGGGACATGACTTTCGCAGATCATTGTCTTGGGCTATTGAAAAATAGGTCGGTGAAAGTCGAACTTCATTTTATGGATCCAATCTCAACTGAAGTTACAACTGGGACTGAACGTATTCGAACCGAGCTTGCCGAAAAGTCATGGAAGGCTATTCAAGATAAATACTTCGAGAACCGCCCCTTAGGCTTTGGCGAGCGGCGCGCACAGATGGCATTGGAACGTCAGTGATAGCTCCAATGTGCCTGGATTAAGGCTCTAGTTTTACCGTCGACAATGCTGTACCCGCCAAGGTTGTACTCAGATACCCAGAACGCAAAATCAGAAGTCCCGTCGCTATTCAAATCCGCGGTTTCAACCAGGGCAGAAGCTTTAGCTAGGTAAATCGGTTTTTGCTCGTTTGGGATGTAAAACCAGTGAGTTGGCGCTCCTTCACACCTATCGCCCTCTGTTTCACAGCTAACTTTTATGTTTATAGGTAGCTTGAGCTTCAAGCCAATCAGACGAGAACCGAGGGTTCCAGCAGTCGTTTTGTAGGCTTTCGAAAGCACGATATCTTTGTCCTCTATCAAGTACTTTTTGGGTTCCTCGCCGTCAGTGCTTCCATCATAGTTCGCCTGGGCGCCAAATATTTGCTTAAATGCGGCTTTCGCGGCAGGTGGACATTTGATCTTTGCGTCTGGTTTCCAGCGATCCGGATCGCTGACATTTGAATCGGTGGTCAATAGGTAAGGGCGTACCCGCGGTCCGTCAAATGCGCTGAACTGCGAATCAGGTTTTTGGACCGGAAGCTGAGGGTTCTTGCCTGCAGTCTGCTGTAGACCGAGATTTTTGAACAGCGTCACAGTTTTAACTGGGTTCACCGAAAGCTGAGTGCGAACTTTGCCGTCAAAGAACACGGTCCATTTTTTTGGTTCGGAAATAATATTTCGCTCTTGATTGAGTGCCTCAATGGAATCGGCATCGGGGAGTGCGGACTGCCACGTTCCGGATTTCAAAACGAAAACTCGTCTTGGGCCCTCACCCTCGAGGAAGCCGACATAGATTTCGGGCTGCGCCTTATCTTCAGCGCGAACTTCGATTGAAACGGAAAAAAGCGAAAAGCTGAGGATGGCACTGAGAAAAAACCGATCGCACGGCTGACTTTTCATTGGCACTCCAGCTGTCTTCTAAAAGCCAAAGCCGACGCTCGCGCGCATATACGGGCCGCTCAAGTCGACATTGATTTTGGAACCGCTGGCATTTGTGACTGCGACCCCTGCAGAATCTCGCAGCTCGCCGACTGGCGCATGCAAATAGCCAATTTCTGCGCCTAGGCTGAGTAGCGCCAGTTTGAAGCCCGCCTCGACGCCGGCAGTCGCTGTTAGCTGACTTTCGGTTTTGTAATTGGTTGTTGTGGCCCCGTTGTCGGATGAATATTTGAAATCGCTCGCAAAGCTGACGGTCGCAACCGGACCGAGATACATCACCGTGTCGATCAGTCGCTTGTTAACCAAAATCGAAGTTCGCTTCCAGTCTATTTCTGAACGCAATCCCCCGTCGGATTCTTTTCGACTAAACATTTCGTGTCGAACTCCTAGCCCGACTGGCATTAGCGGTACGTTTCCCATTACGTCGAAACTGATCGCCTGCATTTGCGAAATTTTCGGATTTCCGGGGAATTGGTCGTTAAGAGTGCCGGGGCTTGTTGAGAACTGTGAGTAGCCGGCCTTGAGCTCGATCAATGCCTGGCTAGCAAAACTGGTAAACATCACTGCAAACTGAACTGTGAGCATTGCTAAACCAGTAGTAAGCCGGAGGGCTTTAGAATTTGACACATTAGAAAGAAAAGATTTTTTCATTCGCGTTCCCCTGTGTCTTCAGTCTAGGTCAGCGACAGTTGTTGTAACAAGTCGAGCTCGGGTAACTCTCGCCGCAAGTCTTGATACAGGCGTCAAAAGCTTCAAGAACACAGTTCGGATGACGGGACTTAAAGGCAGGCCATTCGTTAGTAAAACAAGTAGATGCAGGATATGACCGTTTGCAGGTTTGATACCGAGATTCATAAGTCGAGATTTGAATTTCACAAGTCGTAGGCCCGCCGACGGCGTTGCACGTCACCGTTGTCGCAACATTCGGTTGAATCACAGCGCTATCGCCGGAATTCAAATTCAAAGTTGCTGCTTGAGCCATAAAGCCCATTGAAAGAATTCCAGCTGCGAGGCCGCCAAAAATCGATTTTTTTCTGAACATGTTTTCCTCTCGGTGCAGTCGCACCTTTTTAAATTTCAGTTAAGTAAGTGCTGACCAAAGTGAGCGAACGGATTCAAGACTAACTCGATTCATACAGTCGTACTGAGGGCAGGTCGAACCGATACAGGCTTTTTTACCTGGGCATTCAACTTCCGGAACAAGGATTTGTACGGAATCACCCTGCGGTGCCCAGCGGGTTGGGTGCTGCACTTTGACGGGGCTGTATATGCCGATTACTGGACGGCCCAATGAAGCAGCCAAGTGGGCAACGCCAGTACTTGGTGCGAGAACACATTTCGCTCCCTCAAGAACGTGCAACAGTTGCGCACCGGTGAGCTTCGAATCTAACCATTCAATATTTTGCGCTCCTTGGAGCGCTTGACGGATCGGTTGTAAAACCGCTTCATCGGTTGCTGTTCCGGTGATGACGATCTTTCCGTCTTTCGAAGCTTCTTGAATCCAGGAGATATAGTGCGAAGTGGGCCAATTTCTAGCAGACCCTGCCATGCCAGGATGAATCACAGAATACTTTCCGTGTGTAAGTCCGTGCTTTTTCAAAGTGGCTGATTGCCAGTCTGGATCGACTTTTAATTTCAGCGGCAGCCGCTCGATTTTTTCTGACTCCGACGTCATTGAATCAATGACCCGCATGTTGTACTCGAACTCACTTGTCTCAGCGAGACTTCGTTTTTGCCGAACTCCCTGGTTAAAAAACAAAAAGGAATGCCACTGTGATCGCACGCCTACACGATTTGGAATTCTTGCTAACCAGAGCAGCGGACTGACCCACCACGGCGCATGAAACACGATGGCAGTTTTATATTTTCTATCCTTTAACTCGCGAAGTAGGCGTTTGAATTCGGCCTGGGTCACTTTTGATTTCATTTCGCGAACGCGTCTGCGAGGAACGGCGTGATCAGCGACAAAGCCCAGCCCCTCTGAGATCCACCAATCGACATTTCTCTCGCCATCTGATTCCGGATACAATCCGTCGGCTGGTAGGCTGAGAGTCAGGTCGCCCAATCGGTCCATGCGCACAAAAAGTGTGGGACCGTCAGCAGGGCTGAGACCGGTGACGCTTCGTTCACTTCGGACAAGCATGCGCGGTGAAAGATCCGAGGACGGCAAATAGGAATCCAAATTCTCAGTCATATCGAGACGATAGCGGGCCATTGGTCCAGCTGCAATCGAGATTCGGTGAGTCGAACGGCCAGAAGTGAGCCTCGCGACGCGCGTTCGCGGGAATCTGGACTGGAAAGGTTTCCAAGGCGCTGAAACGCTAACCCTATGCGTTATCTAAAGTCGACGCAGGTTTATCGTGTTTTCATCCGCCTACTTCGGGCCGTTTACAACGTCGGCCAAGGGAACTAGAACTTTGGGAGCAAATTGACGAGAGGGGCTTGTGATCGTCAAAAACAGGGGATTTAAAAATACGGTGTGCGAAGCATCGAACTCGTTTGCGAGTCTGGTGTTACTTCGAGTTTTCAGTGTTGCTCTTTTGTCGGCGACGCTGACGGGTTGCGGGCTCAATACGTTGGAGGCGGTGCCTGGAGAGGCGCCGTTGAAACTTTCTGGTCCAACGGAAAACTGCATGAGCGAAAGCCTCAAGCATTTGGAATCCTATTTCAAAGGTTCCGCATCGGCGGAACAAGTCGATACGGCGTTCTCGTGTGTATCCGGCGCGCTCGATATGTTCACGACCTATGGCCGCGGTACTACCGATCGCGACTCGTTTTCTTCCATTGAACTTCGTACTTTTCTTGAACGTCACTTCCTTGGGAATCTCAAGCTTAGCGATTCTCTATTGAATGAAGTCATGCGAGTAAAGATCGCGATACTCGGTGGATCGCCTGACCGCCTGACCAAGGCTGAACTCACGCGACTTGTCGAAGTTTTGGATACTCTGCGGATTGAAGCGCTTCGACTTCGCCCTTATGTAGAAATTTTAAATCAACGCTTGCCTGCAGACGGCCTAAGTGTCGATCCAAGTCATCTCGAACAAGCAATATCAGATTTCACATTTACCATGGACACTTTGGGAGCTCTTCTAGGAAAGTCTCGACAGACCTATAAGCTCGAGAACCTCAAGACATTGCTTCAGGATTTTCAAGGTCTCTACGAAGGCCGGTCGAATTGGAAAGGTCCTGAGTGGTTTTCGCAGCAAATGCCACTGATTGTCTCGGCGAAAGCCCTGCTGATCCGACCCGATGGCGAGTCTATTTCTCCAGACGAGTGGCAACTTTTATTTTCTCATGTTGGTCGCGTCTATGGACTTTTCTTGCGCTTCAAGTATGCGATCAAAGGACGCGATCTTTTCTTCGGTGAAGGTTTAGCGCAGACCGAAATCGGCATCTTGGAGGTCGCAGGAATTTTAGAGGAGGCGATTGAAGCCAAGGGTGACGAAAAGATTAGTTACCAGATCTTGCGGGACTTTATCCTGGCCTTGGGCGCGTCGGGCTCTTTTGAATTGCCTGTTCAGGCGTCAACGATTTCTGATTTGTTAGAGCCGCTTCTGGAAAAAATCTTTAATCCCATCGTGCTTGGCGCGCGGGGCGCGAACCGCCTCGATCCGAACGATCCACTCTCGGTCCGCGGTGAACGCGTGGTTCAGGGCGGGCTTACGCGAACTAATCTCTATCGTATCCGCGACACCTTTTTGGGCTGGGTTGAAACCCAAGAGTTTTGGGAGCGCCTTGAGGTCGAGGCAATGTTGAAAGATCCAACGTTACAAAAGGGCCAACCTCTGCCTCTGAAAGTAGTTCGGCCGATTTGGGCGTCGTTCAACCCAGTTTTCGCCGAACCCTGGTCAGATCTGAAGTCGATTTTCGATCGCCCCGTACCGCCATCAACTCGCGAAAACGGCACGATGATTTTTGAGAACTCAAAGAAAATCGTTTACGACAGAAAGTCATTTCGCGAACTCAATTGGAAGCAACAAGTGGTTCGAACGATCGGCTATGGCTATATCAGTGATCCTGAAGGTTTAAGAATGTCGGGGATCACTCTCGATCAGTTCGAGAAAGTATTTATAGACCTTCGCCAACTTGCGATCGATTTGGACTTCCTCGACGAATCCGAAAATGATATTTGGAAAACCGGCTTTTCGATTTCCAATATTTTCCTATTCTCAAGTAACGGTGACGATCGAATTGGTTATCATGAGGCAACGGATCTCTTCATCGTTTCCTTCGCATCAGGCGTGATCCGAGATGGGATTGAAGCAGCCCTTTTGTTGAATTGCGAGTCGGGTCCACTGGATGTTGCCGGGAAGCCCACATATAAGGCCTCGTGCTGGCGCAAACAAATGAAGGCTGGCTATACCGATTTTTTATTCGATATTCCGGGTTGGGTCCGACAAGCAAAGGGATTTGGCAGCGGGTCTTGGGGCAAGTTTTTTGATAACATTGAAAAGGCTTCGCGGAAGACTGATAGTCCGTCTGGTCTGCTGACATCAAGTGAGCGCAGTCGCGCGATCTCCATTCACCACTATATTGAATCTCTTTACACGCGTTGGGACAGTAATCGCGATGACCGTCTTTCGTTGAACGAGGCTGATAAATCATACTTTCTATTTAAACGACTGCTGAAGGATGCTTCTGGTTTCAAAAAAGACGAGGAAGTACGCGCATTGTTCTTTTACCTTTTGGCTTACGGAGCGCCACCCGACGATGGTGACCTGGGCGACATTGTGAAGTGGTTGTGGTGGAAATCAAATCCCGATCAGTGGCCATCTCGTGTCAGCGCATCACGCGAGAAACTTGCACAGATCTTTGGTAATCTTGCGGCCGAGCTCTAGTCAATTTGGCAGAGCCTATTTCAATCCGATTCGTTTAAGAAGATCCGTTAGTTCTTCTTCCGTAAAGGGGCGCATCAAGTAATCGGTAGCCCCCGCAGCCACGGCATCAAAATGGAGCTTTGCATCGTTGTCTTCCGAAATAATCACGATCGGGAACTGTGCCCAACCGGGAAGCTGTCGAATCGTTCGAACAAGTTCCAGTCCAGACATTTCTGGCATCTGCCGACTGATAAAGACCGCGTGAAATGGACTTTGGCTTTGTGGCGTCGCCATAAGAAGGCGAAGTGCCGAAATGCTGTCTCCTGCTTCTTCGATGAAATTGACGCCTTGGCGAATGAGAAACACTCTCAGAAGAAGTCGAGCCGCCCTTTGATCGTCAACAAGTAGATATCCCACAATAAACAGAGTAGCGCGGTCTGGGTCCAGTCGGAAGCGAACTTGTCCTATTCACGCAAAATTAGGACAATGTGAGGGGAATGTGCTGCCGGGATTAGGCGAACGTGCTGAAAGTTAGGAGTTTCAATTGAGCGGAAGCGGACGAGCGAAGATCACAGTAAAAGCAGTGACGATGGAGCAGGTATGCTCTTGGGTGACGACGCCGACGAACCTGTATATGAAGCTTCAGGACGGTCGTTTCGTTGCGGTTTTCCGAACAGGAAACTTGATTGATCAGGAGCGCCTAGCGAAGTACGCCGCGAAAGGTGTCACGACGCTTTTTTCAAGTGAACAAGATTTAGATAACATGTCCACGGCTGACGGCGCGTTCGTCATTGCTACGACCAATAGTAAAGTCGATGCCTTAGAAAAAATCAGTCAGACGGTGTTTGATGATCTCTTAGCGCTGGGAGTTTCAGAGGCGAGCTACAACAATGCGAAGGCTGTCAGCAAGGTCGTGCGGTCGATGATCGACAAAGATCCAAAGCTATCTGATGCCTTCACGAAATTTCAAGAGGTCGGCGGCGAAGAAGTTCGACATGCGATGATGGTTTCGGCTATGAGCACGATTCTATGTTCTTCGATGGATTGGATTAAGCCTTCTACTTTTGAAAGTTTGGCATTGGGGGCGCTTCTGCACGATATCGGAATGCTTTCTTTACCGAAAGACATCCAAAGGGGCGACGTTGCAACCATGAGCCCAAATGATCGAAAGCTATTCGAGGGGCACGGAGAAGCAGGGCGCGCGCTTTTGTCGCAACTAAAAACGGTACCCGATGATGTTGTAATGATCGTCGCCCATCATCACGAACGAAGCGATGGTTCTGGTTTTCCATTGGGACTAAAAGATGTCTACATTCATCCATTGGCGCGCATCGTCGGTTTAGCGAATGAGTTGGTTGAAAGATATGAAGAAGATCGAGTCGCAGGACGAGCGACTTCGGTTCGTTTTTTGGTCGAAGGGTTGATCGGCTCGCAGGGATCACGCTTCAATCGCGATGTAATTAAGTCATTAAAAGCTCTTTTGGCATCCGACGCACTCAAAAGTGATCCTTTAAAAAAGTAAATTCAACGATGCGCCATTCGCCGGCTGTTAACCCCGGAAAATCATCAAGATCGTAAATCCGCAAACGAAGAACAAAAAGGCGAGGCCAAGGTATCGACTTGGCTTTTTTCGTTGAATCACCGATTCCAAGAGAGCCGCGAACATTGGACCCGTGATCGAGATCGCTGAGATCGAGGCAAGGTGGCCAATCTGGATGGCTGTTAAGTAAAGGCACAGTGAAAGGTAGGTTCCCGCAAAACAGCCTAATAAAATCAGAGCTCGTGATGGGTTGTCGAAGCGAAGGAAGTTTGAAAACAGTCCAATGACCGGCGTCTCTTCCTTGATTCCTTTCATAAGCCTTCTCGAGTGCACAAATCCCGCTATGCAGGCATAAGCGAAGAGTGCACCAAAGCACCGAATCAAGTGTCCTTCTAAGGGCTGAGTGTGCGGAGAACTCTCGAACGCAAACCGAGTCAGAAGCACTCCTGCCGAGTCCATCGAAACGCCGATAATCGCCATCACGAGTCCACGAATTTCCCACGACTTTGATTCGCGATATTTTTCTAAGCTAAAAATAACTAGGCAACCTATGAGGAAAACGATCGCAATTAACCTTCGTCCGTCAAATGCTTGTCCGAAGAACGCCGAGCCAGCGAGGCCCAGCACCAAGGGCTGAAAGCCGTACAGCATCAGGGTGCGTGAAACTCCGATCCGAATAAAAGCGTCCAATAGAAACAAATCTCCGATGCCGAGGCCGATGAATCCAGAAAGTAAGAGGACTCCGGTTGCGAGGTCCGTCGGCGGTGCCCAAGTACCAATTCGATTTTGAAACCAAAATAAAACGGGGAGCGTGATGATAAGTAAAACCATCGCGATGAAAGCTTTTGCGGTGTTCATCCAAATCACGGAAACGGATCGGGAGAAGCGGGCGAAGATAAGGCTTGCGCTAGAAAAACTGAGCGTAGCGCCAAGAGTAAGAAAATACGGAAGAAGAGAGAGCTCGTTCAATTGACCTCAAGATCGATGTAGGTGATCTCGGGAAACTCCTGTCTGATTTGCGCTTCAAGGCGATTGATTTCGCGCCCCATGACTCGAACCATGCGCTCAGCGGTTTCAAACAAAACTGGTGTTGGATCGTCGCCATCGCGAATTCTTTCGGCATCGCGTTCGATCATATGACGGTCGATAAACGTACTGCCATGGAATTCAATCTCCGCGGCCAAGCGCACATTCCCAGGCGCTAGCACCGCGGTCTTCAAGCTAGTCACGCGTTCAATAGCTGGCAGTGCTTCAAGATATTCTCGAATTTCCTGCTCGCGATCTTGGCCTGCGGACGCGCCCATAAGAATGCGGGCATTCGCTAGCGCCAGCGTGACTGCCATGACTCCAAGCAGACCGCCGATTACGATCGACGCGATGGCATCTGGGATTGGCGACTGAAGATGTCTTGAAAGTGAAATCCCCGTAAATGCGACAGCGACCCCTAGTACGGCAATCGAGTCTTCAAGAAGAACGGCAACCCCCGTCGGATCATCCCCCCGGCGAACAAATTCCCAGAAACCGGTCTCGCCGCGAGCTTCATTGACCGAACGAAGAGCGACGAAAAGCGTGTAACCTTCAATCGCAAGCGCGAGCAAAAGAATCGGTGTGGTCCATGGACCTTCATAGATCGGGTCGGTCGGACGAGCTTGAACAAGTTGCTCAATGCCATGCCAGGTGGTGAAACCGAATCCGAGGAAGAAAATGCCGACGGCACTAATTAAATTCCATATGTAACGCGCTCGTCCCTTGCCGAAGGGAAACTCTTTTGTTGGGCGGCCGGCGCCGTGCCGAATTCCTACGAGTAAAAGTATTTGATTGGCAGTGTCGGCTAGCGAGTGAATCGTTTCCGCAAGCATTGAGGGACTGCGGCTGACCATCCAGCCGAAGAACTTGGCGATGGTGACGATCCCATTTCCGGCGATCGCAACAAGAACCGCACGGATGGACGAATCATCCCAGATGCTTCGGTTATGGCCGTGGTCCGCGTTTTCATTTAGGGAAGAGGCGCCGTGGCCCCTACTGTCTGACTCCATAGAGGATGTCAGCCTATCGAACCGGGGGTCGAAGCACAAATATGCTATGCGTTATGGTTCAAAAAACCGACAAAGGTGAACTTGGCCTTAAATCTAGGCTGATTCCATGGCTCGTCGGAACTCAGCCGGAATTTCAAGTTTTGCTCCGGTGGCAATATCCATGAAGACATGAACGGTTTGGACGGTCGAGCAAAGCACCGACTTTTCGTTGTAAATCTTCGACTCAGCCGTGAACGAGCTTGTGCCCAGTTTCAAGATTTGAAAGTCAATTCGGGTAGTTCGGCCCGGAGAAAAGGGTCCAAAGTATTCTGCTTCAGACTTTCGAATAGGAACCGCAACTTCGGTCGATAGGAACCACTTTTTATAATCGATGCCGAGGTGATCGGTAACGAAGGCCTCGTAGGCTTCGTGATGCCATCGATAGACATTGGCGAAAAACGAGATTCCTGCCGGATCCGCTTCCGAGAATTGAATGCGCCGCGAAATTGAAAACGAAGATCGAGGAGTGCTTGGCGAATTCGTGGTGTTCATTTGCTCTGGATATCGTAGCTTGCCTAGCCCAGTCAGCAAGATCATCGGCGGATTTGACTTTGGCAGAATGCGGTGCAACATGATCGGCGATATATGAGTTCGATCAAAATTTATAGTCCGTCGGACTTTCCGGCCTATCTTCCGAAGCTCAATCTTCTTTACGACGATCTCTTTAAAGACGGTAAGGGCTTTCGTTCGAAACTTGTCGGCGGACTAGGCGAACGCGTCGGGCTTTCGTCGAATGTGATTCAGCTGCTCGCTCAAACGATCGAGTTTATTCACAACGCTTCCTTGTTACATGACGACCTGATCGATCGCTCTGTTCTTCGTCGTGGAAAGCCAGCGGCATGGACTAAGTACACTCCTGAATACGCAGTGCTCGCGGGCGATTATCTTTTAGCGCGAGTGATGGTGAATCTTTCGAGTCACGGGAATGTTCGGTTGATTCAATACACCGCAGAAGTGATTTCAGATTTGTTGGAAGGCGAGTGGATTCAGGACTCCCTCGTAAAGGACTTCACAATCAAACTGGAAGATCTGAACCGAGTTCACAATCTAAAAACCGGCTCACTGTTCAAATGGTGCATTCGCGCTCCTTTCATAGCGAAGGAACGCTATGACGAAAAGCTTCATCAGCAACTAGAAGAGTGTGGAACGATCTTGGGTTTACTGTTCCAGCGCAGTGATGATCTTTTGGACTTTGATATTCGGAACGACGAAGGCAAAGCGGTGCTAGGAGATCTGAAATCCGGTTACTTGAACTCTTTCGCGGTTTGGGTATTGAGGGGTGTTTCGGACGATGCATTTAAACGCGCAGTTCAGGCCCAGTCGTTAGGAGAATTTAAATCAATCGTGGGCGAGGCGCACTTTGATTTGCGCGCGGCTGAGTTTGATGTCGAGAACCAGCGATCCATTGATTTGTACTTTCACCGCCTTCAGGAAATGAACTTAAGCTTGAACGCAGACGAAAAGTCCTCTCTGGAAATTTTAAAGCAACTGCCGCAGCCGCTTTATTGGCGAAAAAAATTGTAATGTCTGAACGGTTCTTGACGGTTTCAAATGGTGATTCACGATTGCGCGATCTACTGGAGGGTCGATATTCAGACAATGCTGTAAGGCCAGTATTAGTGTCCACATTGAATCCCGAAAACCTCTCGAAAACCGAGTGGACTTTTGAGTTCATCAAACTTGGTGAGTTGCGTGTGCCATCTTTGATGATTGTATGGCTGCGCGCGCTTCGTCCCGAGACGTTGGTTTTATCCCTCGCTCCGATGTTTGCCACGGCGATGTGGTTGGTGAGGCAAAATGTTTTTGATTTCGTCCTGATGTTCCAAGCGTTGGTTGGGGTACTGGCGCTTCACGCTTCGATTGGACTCTTTAACGATTATCACGATCACGTCAGCGGGTGGGACCGGTTGATCGCGCGCGGCGGTGCACGTGTGATTGGTCGCGGTTGGCTTCGTGCGCTGGATGTAAAGCGAGCGGCATGGGTCGCATTCTCAATCGCTATTTTAGCGGGGGCTCCGCTTGTGATCTCACGTTTTTCTGTCGGTGTTGTAATTGCGCTGCTCACGTTGCTGGCAGCGCTCGAGTTTGCAGTTTCAAAATTTGGTCTTAAGTACAAAGGGTTTGCCGAAATTGCAGCATGGTTCATGTTCGGGCCGCTTTTAACGGGCGGTTTTTATTGGGCTGTTGCTGGTCGGTTAACTATTGATGCTGTCGTATGGGGCTTTCTTTACGGCTCGTTAGCACTTTTAATTTTGCACTTAAAAAACTTTGAACGAATCATGATCGACGGTCGCGCCGGGTTTCGAACATGGCCGGTTCGCGCGGGCTTTGATGCATCTAAAACTTTCGCATACTTCTGTGTGTCGCTAGTTTTAGGCTCGGCGGCTGTGATTGGGTTTGTTGTCGACGCGATCCCGGAACGACTTTTGATGATGCTCACGCTCGCCATGGGGACTTGGCCTCTTGTAAAGCGCGTTCATCAATTGGAATCGCCGGTTTCTGGCCTCATGCGGGGTCTCGCTCGCGAAGGCTATATGCTTGCATGGTGGGGTTTCTTGGGTTTCGTCCTAGGTGAACTTGTTCGAAATTTCGAAGCCTGGGTGTGGTGGTGAGAGATCACGGCCTTAAGCCGCCACAGGTTGTTGATGCATTCGATGAAGCGGGTCGGCCCGCCAAGGGAATTGAGAGCAAAGGTTTGCCGGTTGTTGTCGATTTTCTAAGTGCGAAGCTGCAGCATCGCGTGCGGTCGGGGGTAGACAGCGAACTCGTTGTGAAGGTTTTTGGCGTTAAAAAATCCGAGAGGAAAGACCCAGGAAAAAACCTCATCTGCGATTTTACTGCAGGCCTTGGAGTCGATTCTTTTTTACTGGCAAATGCAGGCTTCAAGGTTATCAGCTTCGAGCGCGATCCGCGTGTGTTTGCGCTTTTGGAAGATGGACTTAAGCGTTTTCTTGCGAACAGTTCTGCTCAAAGTCTAAATTTGCAGTTTCGACATCAGGATGTGGCGTTTGCAGAAGAGGTCAAACGAACCGAGCTGCTTGCGACTTTACCTCAGCGTCCGTTCGCGGTTTATTTAGATCCGATGTATGAAGACACGTCGCTTAAATCAAAGTCCCTTCCAAAAAAGGAAATGGCGGTTTTGCGCCAGGTGCTTGCGCCCTCCTCCGAGCAGGAGCTCGGATCTCTATTGGCCACCGCACTTTGGCTGGCTGAGTCTCGGGTGGTAGTGAAGCGACCAATGGGTGCTCCCCCGATTGAAGGCGCGCGCCAACCGGCACACCGCCATGAAGGTAAAACAGCGTGTTTTGACGTTTACACTTGTCGTCCGGGGCCGATCTCGGCACGCTAAGAATCAATGTTCAATAAATTCGCCAAGCGGTACAGCAAGCAGATTTCCTATGGGATAGCGGGACTTTTCACGTTGGCCTTCGGCTTTTTTCTCTATTGGCTTTTGCCGGTCTCAGCTCAAACACGCCTGTCAGCCGATCATTTGCGCTGGGCTTTTTCTTCGACAGATCGTGAAGCGGTTGCGGGACAATCCTTGTCGGCGGTTTGGCTTTTAATTCTGGAATTGACGAAATTGACTGGGGCCATAGTTCCGGGCGCGTCGCTGTATCCAACCGCCGCCGCACTTAGCGGTTGGCTGACGCTGGCTGCGATTGTTCTGCTTTTTATAAAGTGGCGTGGATTTCATTGGTCGGTTTTGCTTTTGATGCTTTCGCCTTGGCTTTTTTGGTCCGCCGTTATTCCAAATGGTTTTGCTATTTCAAGTTTGGCTTTAGTGGGGATTAGTTTCCTTGCAGTAAACCGAAGTGGTCGGCTGGTGGCCGCACGTTCGCGGCCGTGGACTTATATTTTAAATTTAGTCGAAGGCTTTGCCGCAGGTATTACTCCGGCCGCATGGATTCTGGTTTTGACACTTTCAGTGGTCCCAAATGAAGAATCGGATTCACGAAAAATAAAGCGCGACCGCTGGCTTCGGGTAGGTCTGATATTCATTGGACTCCTTTTGCATCCCTTACTTTCAAGTATCACTAATAAAATTTCTGGTTATGCAATCCCTGGAGAAAGCAGCAGTTCGATAAGTTGGCTGCCAGTGCTCAATTCTTTGCGTGTTCTTGGCCTTGAAGAGCCGCTAGGTGCCGGTTTTGTGTTTTTAGGGCCGGTGGGTGAAACAGCAATCGGGCTGCTTGGATCCGTGACGGTGGTCGTTGCAGTTTTGATAGCGTGGTTTGGCGGTCGGCCAATTCGCGCCGCACTTTTATTACTACCCGCCGTTCTTGTTTTGTTGCTCGGTTCACCGAAGGCCTGGCGCCTAGCCCACCCTGGGTGGAACTCGATTCTTGAGGATGTCTATTTGAACGTTGAACGATCACTCGATAGGCCGACCATCGTGATTACGCCTCTCCCCACAGAGGAGTCGATCGCCAGATACGTCTCATCATTTTTGTCGGAAGCCAAATCATCGGAGCCTAGAAAACTATTGGCCGTAAGACCACAGGCCATAGCAGCCCGCAGCCTCAAAGACAGTATCCAGTTGGAACGACTGCGAGTCGCCCTTCCGAATTACTTTGAGCCTGCGGCGGGAGAACTGCAGCCAAGTTACGAGGATTTTTTAACAAAGTATGTGCGACCAAATTTAAAAAATGGAATCCCATTTTGGTTTTCGGTTTCGCCCAAAGAGAAGAATGGACTGCTGATTCGATTTCTGATGACGGGGGTGCTTGTTCAACATCAAGACGGAGCAACCAAGATTCGCCTTAACCGCGCCGACGTGCAGCGCGGATATGTTCGTTCGCGGCTTAACTACCGAGAAGGGCAACTGAAGCAGACGCTGGAAGTTAGAGCCTACGAACCCTACGCGTATTTTCACTTAGCAATGGCTCAAGATTTGGCCGATGCAAAGAAAACACGAGATTGGGAAAAACGTGCGTTAGGAGAAATGTACGCAGCCTTAAAAAAGGCTCCGTGGCTAAGGGAGCCTTATCAGAAAGTTTGTGTCGAGCCTGAGAGCCGACCGAAGACCGAAGTGGAACTGAAAGGCAACTCTCAGGTGACTGCGGTCGAACCACTAGATATCTGCAAAGAGATCCGCGCAGAACTGTAGTCAACTAGAGGCCCAATCATTTGGGCGCCCAATCGTTTTAAACTTCCACAGCAAGCTTCAAAGCTTTGCGCCAGTAGTCCACGTTTCCGATGTCTTCGCCGGTGTGTTTTTGAACAAGCTCTTCCGCCGTCATGCGACCGGTATCGCGAAGAAGCGCGCGATACGTTGGCATGAAGTCCGCACCTTCTTCTTTGCGTTTCGCATAAAGGCTTAAGCTGAAGAGATAGCCGAACGTGTACGGGAAATTATAGAAGCTGACGTACGACATAGCGAAATGTAGTTTGCTTGCCCAAAACATTTCGTCGGGGCCGGAAAGCGTGTCGCCGTACCATTGCATCCAGGTTTTCGACATCAGTTGCGAGAGCTCTTCGGCCGTCAACGTCGTCGTTTGTCGTTCCGTGTAGAGAGCTTTTTCGAATTCATACCGTACCGGGATGTTGATCAAGAACGATGCCGCAGTTTCCGCATTCTGCCAGCGAATTTCATTCTTTGCGTGTGCATCGCCATGTTTTTTAACGTAGTCAGCGAAAGCTGTTTCCGCAAAGACACTGGCGGTTTCCGCCAAAGTCATCGGCGAACCCATTGCTGCGCGCGGAAGATCGCGCTGCACCCACGAGTGATAGGCGTGACCGAGTTCATGGGCAAGCGTTCGAATGTCGTTCATCGAACCCATGTAAGTCTGAAACACGCGTGGCGTGCGCGATTTCGGAAATCCTGTGCAGTAGGCGCCATTGCGCTTCGATTCGAGTACACGTCCTTCCATCCAATTGTTTTTCAACATGATGTCGCAGAATTCGCCGAACTCGCGATCGACCTCCATGAACGAGGCGCGAATCATTTCTAAACCTTCATTGAACGAGCGTGTTTTCGACGTTTCGCCAATTGGCGCCGGCGCTCCTGCAAGAATGTCCCAAGGGTCTAATTGTTTTTTTCCAAGGCCGTTCGCCATAAAGCGCAAGCCAGCTTGGCTTTGCGGAAGAAATTCGCGAACCGCGAGCATCATTGCGTCCAAGGTCTCGCGTTCGATCTTCGCCATGCGAATCGGCTGTGATAAAAAATCCTGTTTCACTTTTGTTGAGCGCTTTTTAGCCAATTCAATTCGCCAGCCTGCCAGCGCATTGAGAATGCCGGCAGCAGATTCCTTTTGTTCTTTCCACGCATAGTTGATGGCGTGCCAGGCAGCTTTACGTGCTTTTTCATCGTCGCCCCGGACAAGGCCTGATGTTTGAGCAAAGCCAAGTGTTTCTTCTCGACCATCATCATATTTTAAGCGGCACTTCATTTGTCCCGAGATCTGATTATAGAGCGTCCCCCAGGCAGTGTGACCGCTGATGGAAAGCGAAGAAATTAAATTTTCCTCTGCTTCGCTGAGAAGCGTGTCACGGTACTTGCGAGTGAGAGAAATGTGAAATTGACGATCTTTTGTTGCATCACTTTGCAGGTAAGCTTGGATCACCGCTTCTGGAGCGCGCGCAAAAAACAACGATACCGGCGTGAAAGCCTGAGACACGCGAGAGTAGGTGGCCTGAAGCTCGTTCGTTAGCTTTTGGGCCTGTTGATTCTTACCGTCGACTCCGGCTTCGCAGCTTACAAAGACGCTTAGATTTCCTAGCAGCGTATACAGATCATCTTCGATGGCAGCTAGGGTCTGAAGCTTTTCAATAAGATCGCTATTGGCCGGCAGGTTCATTGCGACGACGGCAGTTTCAGAAGTGAGTAGGCTCATCGCTGGCTTCAGTTCCGCGACAAGAGTTTGAACTTTCAACAGAGACGCTTCCACTTGCGCCCGATCCGCTTGAAATTCAGGCGACGTCATCGACGGATATTCGGTGGAATTGTCCCAAGCAGGTCCTTGAAGCTGCTCGGCAATTTGCGGAGAGGATGCCTGTGGCGTTTTCGATGCTGGCGAAACTGCTCCCGGTGTTTTTGCGGGTTGAGTGACCGTGAGAGATTCCGTGAGAGATTCCATCTGGAGGACTCCTTATTTTAAAGATCTGTTCTTAGATCGTCGTACAGTGAAATCAGGGCCGGTGGCGCCTTTTCTTTTTCGTGGAAAGCAAAAAAGCGTTTCAAGTCGTCGAGAGCTCGGTGGCGGTTGCCAAGGCGGGAGTTCAGAACTGCGCGGTCCGCCCAGCGGGAGGTTTCGGCTGGTTGAAGCGCGATAATGCTATCCAGAATCGATAGCTGTTGCTGGAGTGACTCTAGAGTACGATCCCGGTCGAGCGCGACAAAGAGTTCTGTCAGCGCAGCGGACAGCGCCTCGGCAAACGATTTGCGAGCGAAACCTTTTGGCGCACTCTTGCACCAAGGTGACCAGGTTTCGTCAGGAACAAGGCACCCCTGCGCTTGGAGATCAAAAAGAAAAATACGTCCATCATCGTTGATCGGAATCATGCGAACGACTTCGCCAGGTACGCCATGTACAATTTCGATATGCGAAAACTGCGAACTAACATCAAATGCGCGGCAGGAGGCGTTGAAAAGCTCCGCGACCCAGCCATACAGCATTGAAAGAAGAGCGGGCGGGGCCAGGCGCTTTGCGATGACGGTCTCAAGCGCCGCGGGTCCGATTTGTCGGCGGAAGCCAAGGTCTTCGAAAAAAATTTCGTTGATGAGGTCGATATGGGACTGGTTTGTTTCTTTGACGTCGAGAACTTTGCGGTCGATGAGCGCGGAAACTTCCCAGCGGAAAAATTTCAATCGACGATCGAGATCCGAAACCGATTTCTCGGCCGTCGCGCATATCGCATATTCGCGAAGTGGCCCTTCCCAGGAATCCGTCGACGTCCAGATTGCGATTTGAGTCGCGGCTCTCGCGCGTTTGGTTTTTTCTTCAGAAGCGTCGCCAGTCATATAGTCTGGGTTACTGAAGGCGGCGAGGACTTGAAAGTGGCAATGCGCCAAGTCGCGTTCTTGACGCCGCTTGCCACGAACCTGAGACTCTAGAGAGTGGGACAAGACAACAAACCGCCTAATAAACTAAATAAGACCTCAGCTAAGGCATCTATGAACCTGAAGAGCGCTAGCCACGAAGAGCTAATTGGTCGAATCGAAGAGCTTGAGATCGAGGTAGCGGCTCGCGAGAAAGACTTGGCAGTATTTCGCAGTCAGTTGGCGCAGGCCAACGTGACACTTGAAGGACTGATTTCCAGAGTCGCCGAAGAAGTGAAAACGGCGGCGTTGATCCAAAAAGTTTTGGTCCCGACGGAGTTTCCAAATATTCCGGGTTTTGAGTTTTCCACAAAGTTTGTCCCTAGCCCCATCAGTGGTGGGGATTATTTCGACATTTTCGAGCACGAGGATCGAATGAAGTTTGGTGTCGTCCTCGCTAGCTCAAACGGCTATGGAATGTCGGCACTTTTGCTAAGTGTGTTGCTGAGGGTCACTGGTCAAAACGAGGCGAAGCGTGGTTTATCACCGGAAAAACTGCTTCAGACCGTAGCGGCGGAACTTGAGCCGAGCTTTGGTTCTGGTCCGAAGGGTCATGATCGGGCCAATGTCTTTTACGCAACGATTGATCGCCGCAATTTGCAAATGAACTATTCGGTAGCCGGCCTGTTATTTGGTGCGGTTTATCGGTCAGGCGATCGCACAATTGAGCGTTTGAAATCAGCAGATGGTGCGATCGAAAAGGGACGGTATTTGATCGAGGGCACTTTGCATTCGGTGTCGTTAGAAGCGCGGGACCGAGTAATTCTGGTTTCAGGCGGTACGATTGCCGCGAAAAACCAGAAGGGCGAGACCTTCGGCGAGGATCGTTTGATTCGGGCGATCACTGCACACGCTGCGAATTCTGGTGCCGCGTCGATTCACGATGCGCGAAATGAAATACTCTATTCGGTCGAAAAACACGCAAATGGACAAGATCTGCCTCAAGATGTCACCGTCGTCGTCTTTGAAGTGAAAGATCGCGTCATACGACTCGCGCCGCGCCGGTAACGGCATTCGCTACTCGGTTCGGCTACGGCAAGTGGCGTTCTAATTTTTAGAAACCTGCTGCTGGTTTCTAGTCCGTTTCGGGCGGTGATAGATTGACCTCATTACGAACAGAGTAGATTCTCTATTCTGCATTGCAGTAAAATTGAATTCTGGATTCGTCGCGGACGTCACTGTAAGACCCGCTGTACATTTGGCATTTATCGAAAGGAACTCTCATGGCTGCCCAAGTTGAAATCTATGAAGGCGCAGTTGATCGCGGGCTCGAAGGAGTCGTCGCATGCACAACTGGCATTTCTTCCATCCAAGATGCGACTCTTTCTTACCGTGGATTTACGATTGAAGACCTCGCTGCAAATTCAACTTTCGAAGAAGTTGTATTTTTACTTTGGAACGATCGTCGTCCGAGTGCCGATGAACTGAGCTCACTGGAGCGCGATCTGGGCGCGAACATGGCGCTGGATCCCGAATTCGTAAAAGTTTTGAAAGGCATCCCCACAAAAGGTGTTCATCCGATGGCGTGGCTTCGGACAGCTACGTCTATGATGGCTCACTGGGATGCTGATGCTCAGGATATGTCGGATGAAGCAAACAAACGTAAAGCCATTCGCCTCACAGCAAAAATGACCAGTTTGGTGACGGCCTTTGATCGTATTCGAAACGGCAAAGATGTCGTGCAGCCCAAAGCGGACAAGTCAGTTGCTTACAATTTCTTTTGGACCTTGAACGGTACCGAGCCAGACGCGGAACTCGTGAAAGATTTCGACACGTGCTTAATCCTTCACGCCGATCACGAATTGAACTGCTCGGCCTTCGCTGCGCGCGTAACTGCGTCTTCCCTTTCGGATATGCACTCCGCCATCGTGTCTGCGATTTCTGCGTTGAAGGGCCCACTTCACGGTGGCGCGAACGAAGCGGTTATTAAAATGCTTCAGTCGATCGGCTCGATCGAAGCGTGCAAAACCTGGATTGCGCGCGCACTTGATAACAAAGAAAAAGTCATGGGCATCGGTCACCGCGTTTACAAACATGGCGACCCAAGGGCCAAAGTTCTTCGCGCGATGAGCGAGCGTCTGACAAGGAAAAAAGGTGAAGCGCACTGGTATACAATGTCGACGATGATCGACGACATCATGCGCGAGAAAAAAGATCTTTTACCAAATGTCGATTTTTATTCGGCTACTGTTTATTACTCGATGGGAATTCCGACGGATCTGTTCACGCCGATCTTTGCAGCTTCGCGCGTATCGGGTTGGCTGTCGCACATTCTCGAGCAATGGAAAAACAATCGCATCTATCGCCCGCGCGGAAAATGGACCGGAAAATCCGGTCAGAAGATGTAGTCATAAATTTTGGCCATAAGATTTGACGATGTTGTCGGAATGACGATGTTGTCGGAATGACGGAATGACGATGTTGTCGGAGTGTCGGAATGAATTCCGTCAGCCCTACCAAAAAGGAGATTAATATCTCCATTGGATTTTCTCTTCGCTGATATCTTTCGAGAGACGCCGGTGCAGAAAACGCCCGGCGTTTTTTTTGCAAATAGCGTTGGAAGAATCCCGCCGATCGATGACACATTTAAGAGTATGATCGTAGCCGGTTACTGATTGTGTAACTGGTTACTGATCGTCTTAACGGCTTATCTTCACTGATCGTCTTTAATGTTCATTTTCAATAATCATCTTCGCTAGCAAAGATCTTCTCAACGTGAAGCATGAACCGAGCGTCATTCCGACGGTTGCCCTCGCCTTCGAGCTGATTGATTCGGATGTAATCGCGCAAAGTTAGAACAGCTCGAAAGCCTTCCACCACTCGAGTGAAAGGTCGGCAGTCCCAAAACTTTTGGCGATTGATAGGACTCGCGCGTTGTTGCGGTGGCATTGACTTGTATTCTCCAACTGGATCCGCAGAATTCGTGACGCTCCAGCGATTGCGTCCGGTGACCGCCATCGCGATCGCCGCTGTCGCCGCTCGAATGAACGGACGGTAACCAAACCTATTAGAGAGTTTGATTTGCAGATGCAGGTGATTTCCGACGTTGGCCATCGAGATCACCCGTACTCCGTAAGTCACGGAAAACTTGTCGATGATACGGTTAATCCGCGTGGCATTGCGTGGTTTTCGAAAGGACCAATCGCCTTTGGCTTTCGACGATCGAAGAACCAAATGCATAGTTTCTTTGGTCGAAAGAGGCCGGCCATGCATTCTCCCGGCTCTGGTTTTTAGGAGATCACCCCCGTAAGCTGAGCTTTTTTTTGCCAGCCCTTTTGTCATCATTGATGTTTGTGCAGTCCGTTTTGCCATCATTCGCCTGTCTATGTGAACGAAGGTATGTCGTCAAGTTAAATAGATGAAGTCCGGAAGGAACTCGGGGAGAAGCTCGGGTAGGAACTCGGGTAGAAGCTCGGGTAGACCTAGCGCTATACCTCCCCAGCGGTTAAAAAATACAGCTCGATAAGGAAGAGCCGACCAGTTAAAGACGAGAACGCGCTAAAATTTTAGGTTCTACAAGCGGCGAAATTCGAAAGTGCCTTGACCGACACGACATCGGCCTTGCCGACGTGCAAAGGCGGGATGGTCACGTGAGCATCATGGCCGAGTCGGTTGCTCACCAAAGCCGAGTCTGAAAGCCGAGTCTGAAAGCCGAGTCTGAAAGCCGAGTCTGAAAGCCGAGTCTGAAAGCCGATTCGGTAGCCGAGTCGGTTGCTCACCGAGTTCGGTGACTCGGCCAGTTCGGCTACTCGCTGACTGCGGTTACCCATCGAGGCCGGCCTTATAGCAGTGGCGGGAAATTGGACACTCTTCACGAAATTGGAGAATCGGATCCAATGACTAGCAGCCTTTCAACGCGCGAACGCGCTGAAGCTAGGAGCTTTGATCTAAGTCGCAGCCGCCTGTGTATTAAAATGAGTCGCGAACTTCAAGCGAAGTGTCCAAGTTTTTTCAATACAAAAAAATTTTTGGCTGCCAGGAATTGCGATCACGCGAACATCATTAAGCGTCGATAAGCCTATAAGGGCGGGGGCATTTTATGAATCAGCGTGGGTACGTTCCTGATCGACCAAAGCAGATTATTTTGGCCAGTCGAACTGAGCAAGAAAATGCAATCTTGCGAAAGAAGCTCAATTCCTTGGTTGAGCATGTGCCTGGCGGCGCAAGAATCACAACCACGCGTCCCCAGGCGACTAAACTTGAGCTCGGCGGAAATCCTGACCTCGTGATTTTCAATTTCAACGATTGGAATCAGAACGAACTTCAGTTCGTTGAAGGCCTTCGGAAAGAGGGCTACGAGAGAATGATCATGATCTTGGCGAAGGCGGACGCTCCCACAGCTGTTCAGAATTTGGCGCTTCTTGAACGAGTGGTCTACTTAGAAAAGCCGTTTGAGATTCGCGATCTCGTCGGGATTGCAGAAAAAGCAATTTCCCAAGGGGCTGTCGCGCAACGAATCTACCGTCGTTTCAATACCGAACAGCAAGCCACGGTTGAATTCACTGGCGGTGACCGGGCAGGAAGTCGAGCGATCGGCTCTCGAATTTTTAACATGTCGAAAACCGGCGCCTACTTAGAACTAAATTCTCTTCAAGACGTTAATGTCGGAGAGATGGTGAAGCTCCGAATGGAGCTTGAGGACGTCAGTCGCACCTACGTGATGCCCGCAAAAATCGTGTGGACACAGATCATGGGTCGCACGGGGGGGACAGGCGTTGGAGTTCATTTCATGGGCCGTGGAGCCGTTCGTCGTCATATTTTCCAAGTCTAAATGATGGCAAACAACTACTTTCGAGTCACCGAGCACAATCTTTTGCGCGCAGGTCGCGAGCTTCGAGTAATCGAGGCAGTATTTTCTAATTTAGCGTCACGAAACGCATTGAGCCTGAAGGCTGCAATGGAGCTGAAAGAATTAATCAAAAGAGCAGAAGGAAGTGACGGTTTGTTAGTTCGCGCCGAAGGCCCTGTTTTTTGCGCTGGCGGAAATATCAAAGACCACATTGCTCTGGGAAAGGCCGCTAGCGTAAAAGGCAATCGCGAAATCACCGCTGTCTGTGATAGCCTTTCGAAGTTGTCGGTACCAACAATCGCTGTCGTCGAGGGAGACGTACTTGGTGGCGGTGTAGAATTCTTATCGTGCTTTGATATCGTAATCGCTACGCCTCATGTGGCGATCGGTTTTTGGCAGCGCCGCCTGGGCCTCGTCTATGGCTGGGGCGGAGGTGTGCGTTTAGAGCGCCGCCTTGGTCGCCACGCCGTTTCTCGACTGGCCATTCAGGCACGCGCGATGACCGGTCGGACGGCCTTCGAGCTGGGGTTAGTCGACCGCGTAGTCGCGCCATGGCAGATTCGCTCCGAAGGACTCGCAGAACTGCTGAGGGTGGCTGCGATGCCGCGGAATTCAGTGGCTGTTCTGAAAGCGAACGCTCGGCGATCGGGCAGCGGTAAAGAGTCTCGCGCCGGCTTTGAAAAGCTTTGGTACGGTGATGACCATAAAGAGCGCATGAAAGCGTTTTCCGCGAAACGCTAGCAAGCAAACTGATCGCTTAAGGCGTTTCACAAAGCTTTCAATCATGTAATCTTGATTTTCCTTTTTTCGAAACTCTGTGGCTAGGTTGCGGGCGGCCGGCCAGATCGTGTACCTTATGGCGAATGGACATAGTTCTTTCGTCAAAAAATTTGCTTTCAGGAATCGCGCTAGTGATGTCCTTATTCTTTTCGGCGACGTCCTCTTTGGCAGCGGGCTCATTGGTGACGAACTGCGAAACTTCATTTAAGTTTGTCGAATTAAACTCTGGCACTCACTCCGTTCCCTCGCCTGTGTACGTCCTAAAATTTGATGCCGGCGCGGGAGTTGTACGAGTCCTCAGCGGCCACATCTTCATGGCCGAACGGGACTCGACAGGAAACATGACCAGCATTGAGGTTTTTCACGACCGCGGTTCTGGAAGGTACAACGCAGCGGATGTGTTTCGCCCGCTCAACTGGCCCTTGCACTCGCGGCCAATATATCAGTGGCGAAAAGCTCTTGGCCCTGACGGTTACACGCCTGTCCATTTGATTGCCGGAGATCGCGACGGCGTGCGTTTCATCGGGCGTACTGAACAGGGCGATCTAAGGTTCTATCATGCGCTCGAACTTTTTCCGCTGGACTCCAGCGAGCGCTGATCCAGAATAGCGCTCAAAGAAATGAGATTGGCGAATGTCAGATTTAGTTCCACCGCGACCACCGAAATCAACACGAATTGTTCTTGAGCTTGGAAGGTCGGAAAAGCGGCTTGATAATGTCTTATTGGCTGCTTTACGTGAGCAAAACGAAAATCCAATGTTAAAGCTCATTTCACGCGTCGACTTCAAAGAACTTTTCAACTCCGGAAAAGTCACGATCAAGGGGCAGCGCGCGAAGCCGTCTTCTGGGCTTGCCGCCGGAACGACCTATGTCGACATTCTCGACTGAAACACGACCTGCTAAACCGAGGCTGTCACGCGAAAGCCCGATTCCTCTTCTCGCCGAGCGATGGCAAGTTTGATGAGTTCGTCTATGAGGCCCGAATAGGTCCGGCCCGTTAGGCCCATCATTTTCGGGTACATGGAAATTTTCGTGAAGCCTGGAAGCGTGTTAATTTCGTTAACCAGAATTTTGCCATCCGATTTGCGCAGGAAGAAATCCACCCTAGAAAGGCCGTGGCATTCCAAAACTTCGCATACACGCACAGCAAGGCGAGCGAATTCTTTAGCTTGATCCGGAGTCACTTTTGCTGGCAGTTCAATGGCGGCGCCGTTTTCATCCAGGTATTTTGCTTCGTAGGAATAGAAATCGTGGGTCGGAATAATTTCAGCCGGCGGTGACGCTTCGAGATGGTGAAAACCGATGACGGCACATTCGATTTCGCGGCCGTCGGTGAATTCTTCAACAATGACTTTGGTGTCATACTGGAACGCATCGCGAATTGCTGACTCAAATTTTTCTTTGGTCGAAACTTTGTGAACGCCGATTGAAGATCCCATATTCACGGGCTTCAGAAAAAACGGAAGTCCGAGTTCAGATTTCAAACTCTCGAAGCTAGTTGGAGATTTGGCGTGGACGTGACGATGGATCACGATAAATTTTCCAATTGCGATTCCGGCTTCACGCAAAAGGCGCTTCGTGATGTCTTTATCCATGCCGGCAGCACTTCCAAGGACCGAGGGGCCAACAAATGGAAGGCCAATAAATTTGAAAAAACCTTGGACTGTGCCGTCTTCACCATACGGCCCGTGTAGGATAGGAAATGCCACATCGAGATCTGTGATTTTCCTACCGTTTGCAGACTCGACTAAAACCGGTCCCTTGTCACCGCGGTACAAAGCGACGCGCGTTTGAAACGCTGTCACGTCGATAGGTTTGTCCAACGATGTCTTTCGCAATTCATCCAAGGATGGAATCAAGCGCATGACTCCGGTTCGATCGATTGCAACCAACGTGATGTCGTATCTTGTCACATCTAAAGCGTCGGCAATGTTTTTGCCAGAGGCGAGAGACACATCATGTTCAGCACTTTGACCACCACAAAAAACAGCGACACGGGTTTTAGACATGCTTTGATGTTAAAGCATGGAGACCTAGTTGGTGAATCGGAAATCAACAACCGGCATGCATTGTTTGACTAGAATTTCGCCTTGGTTGCCACCTAGCGGCGCAAGTCCAGTGACACACTTATTCAAAAGTCCTGCTAAATAAGGCGCATCGGGACTCATGGCTAAGTTCCAGTGAACGCGATCGGGTTTACCTTTGTCCCAGAACACCATGTCAAATTCAATGTTGTAGACGCGCAGTTTACAGTCGGTAAGCCCGGCGCAGTTTTCTCTTTTTCGGACAAGTTCCGGCGGAGCTTCCACAGTCAAATATTTTTTTAGCCCGTGGTAGGTCACGGAATCTGACATTGTCGACACGGCTCCGCTGTGTGCGCTGGCTCTGACGACGCGTGTGCGAAGTGCTGATAAAAGAGCATGAGGTGACCGCTCACGAAAGAGAGATTCAATTTCTGGACGAAATTTCGCCGCGGTAGCTGTAGGCTTTGAACGTTCCTCGGGTGCGCTTGCGGCCATTCTTTCGATCGACGGAAGCTCGCGACCTGGGCCAAACATTAAGAGCGCAGCGTCCCCGGAAGGACCAGATTTAGAAGAGACCGCAGCGGCTGTTTTGTCGATTCGAAGTGGAATTTCGGTACTCGTCTTTTGAACGTTTCCGTTGGAATAGACCTGTTTGTGTTCAATCAAGGTCATAAGTATTTCGGTTGCACTCTCGGTTCGTTCAATCACTGTTTGCGATGTGTCGGAAATAATGGCGTAGGCGCCGCCGACACCAAGCTCTTGGGTTTCGGAATAGATAAAGCCTTCACCAAGTTGAATCGAAAGGGGGGTCGCATCCTTTAAAGGTTCGCCGATGGCTTTGTCGACTTCTTCGGCCGAGATCGCTGGGCCAAGGTTCAATGGGACTGTGTCTTCTTGTCCCTGACAGCCACCCATTTGAGTAAATAGAAATGGAATAAGTAAAACTAAAACCAAGTGAATAATCATCAGTGCACGCGCACCGTCAAATCCTTCCCGAGTACTTTTTGGTCGAGATTTATTTAGGCTTTTCACACAGAATCCCATCCCCAAATCCAAAGCGGAATTGGCAGCACACGGTCCAAAATCTTTGCAGTCGTGGGATCGAACTTTCCCATCTGAGAGGGCTTTTCGGGACCGAACAAAAGTTGCACGAGATCGCGCTTTGATTCAGTCGTGTAGACTTGGTCTTGATGGCCGAATTTGAATCGTCCGCCGTCCTCTTCCAAGACTAGATCTGAAATGCCGATCGCTCGCGCGTGGCGTTTGATCTTTGAAAACATGGACTCTGATTTCAGAATCCGCACCATTCCCAAATAGCCGCGATGGTCGATGCACCCGGCGTCCTTTAGCTTGGACAGAATTCCAGTCGCATGGGCCGGAGCGATTAGTCTGAGGTCGCGGTTAAGTGCAGTTCGCAGATGACTGAAGAGTCCCATGAGCGCGGAAACCGAGCCGCCCCACTCGTGAATGTATCCGTCAAGATCGGCGCCCTTACCCACGACCGCGTAGGCGGCTAGCCGACCGTTCGGATCCCAAGCGGTCATCACCGTCGAGTTGGGAATCGCCAACATAAGGCGCACGTCTTCCTGAGATCTGTGGGACGAAACAGAGTGTTGTTGAAACACGCGAATCAACGTGTCCGGTGCGACTTTCGAAGAATCGAGAAATTTCCATCCCGCTTTCGGACCGACCTCGCGGTCAAGAATGACTGTTACTTCCGATCCCGCGAGTTCGAAGTCCATCCGTCTATAGAAATCAAAAAGGTCAGTCCAAAGAATCGCGAAATCGCAGTCAGCTGCAGCCGCAGCTTCGAGGCATGCGTCGATGATTTGAGTAGAGTGGCCTTGACCTCGATGATCTGGCGAAGTGACCACGCTTCCAATTCCAGCAACTTTGAAGACACCGATCGGCGTTTTCACAATCATCGGACGAAATGCAGCGTGAGAAACAATTTGACCATTTTCAATGATCACTCGCATGTTGTGCATTTGTGATTTCGAAAGCGAAGTAGGGTATTCGTCCACAATCGACCACTTTGAAGTGGGTCGCAAATTGCGATTCAAAAAATCGATCACCATCGGGTACTCGCGCTCGCCAGGTGTGATCGGGCTTGAAGCAGCCGACGGTGTTGCCACCATTGATGCTGCCGACTTACCCGTTATATTTGCCGCGCCAAAGCCATCCATGGCCCCTCCTGATCTGTCTCCCTTTAGTTTAGCGCGTCTCGAGCGATAGGGCCTCTGTGTCAGTTTTCTAAATGATGCGATCTCGCCTTTGGTCCTAGCTAAAATTTCATGGTTAATGCTGCCTGAGTGACCTGATTCGTTGACCAGACCCGGACCTCAGGCGAGAATCGAAAGCAATGTTGGTCGCATTCGTTGAGAGCTTTAAATACGTTGGTCATTTGATTCCAGTAGCCTGCTTGAGAATTTTTCTCGGAGGCTATTACCTGAAGCATGCGATTGCGTCGTTTCAGAGCGACTTTCTTGTCAAAGCTTACCTAGCTGAAGACATTCGCAACCATCTTCCGCAATCCACCGCGCCCGAATGGTTTCGATGGTTTTTGGAAAACGCTGTGATTCCGAACTGGCAAGTTTTCGCGATCTCTATGGCGGCGGCGCAATTGTTTATCGGTGCAAGCTATGTAATTGGATATCTCGTTAGGCCGGCAGCAATTGTCGGTGTTTTTCTTTCCATGGGTTTGATGGGCGCGATCGGGGTTGGCGGGGTTCACGGCAGCGGCAACTTGATAGGGATCAGTCTACAAGCGACGACGTTTATGTTGGTTTTGCATCTCGTCCTTGGTTGGATTGGTGCGGGACGATGTTTGGGCCTTGATTACTTCTTCTATAAGCGCCACCGCGGCCTTTGGTGGTAAACCGTGAAAAATCCATGGCCGAAGGTTTTATTGGCGGCCGCACTCGTCGCGGTTTTGCTTGGATTTTTCCTTTACTTTGACCGCAACGGTGCGAATGACACGCAGGACGAGGCGGGGAAGTTTTTCGCGAACAAATCAAAAACACTTCGTGTGTTAGCTTATTCGAGTTTTATTTCGTCGTGGGGGCCGGGGCCGACGTTAGTTCGAATGTTCGAACACGAGTATTCGCGAAGCCAACCTGGGCAAGCTGTAAAAGTCGAGTTGCTGCAAGCCGAAGACGCGGGTCTACTTCTTGCGAAGATGAAGATCTTAGCTTCCGACGTTGTGATTGGCTTTGATCAATTCTCTCGCCCAATGGCAAAAGAAGCGACTCGATGGAAGAAGCACTTGGTAAAAGAGACTCGCTACTCGGACGAGGAATTTTTGGCATTCGATTGGGCTCCAATAGGTTTTGTTTATCGTAGCGGCGAAATCGATCCGCCGACTTCACTGGCAGATCTGTTGAATCCTCGGTTTAAGGGGAAAATCGCCCTCCAGGATCCACGGTCAAGTTCACCTGGGTTCCAATTTCTGTCGTGGGTTGCCTCGGAAATGCCAGGGAATAAATCGGTTGAGTACTTACGTAAACTAAAACCAAACGTCCATTCGGTTTCCGGTTCATGGTCACAATCCTATGGGATTTTCACACGAGGACTTGCCACGCTAGTCCTTAGTTACGCAACGTCACCGCTGTATCACCGCTTCACAGAAAAAGACGATCGTTATCGCTTCGCAGTCTTTCAATCACAGCATCCCGTCCAAGTTGAATTTGCCGCAATTCCTGAAATGTGCGAGCAGTGTGATCTTGCTCAAATGTTTTTAAAATTTTTGAACAGTCCGCCCGCGCAAGCAGTCATCATGAATAAGAACTGGATGCTTCCAGTGAACGAGGTGGCTGCTCGAGGGACTCCGTTCGCGGCGATTTTGTTGGCGGTCACGGACCCACAAAGTTTATTAAAGATAAGGCCTCTCGACGCGGAGAATTCAACTAGAAATGCTCGCGATCGGCTGCTTCGCACTTGGCAAGGAGTCGAATTTTGAACAGCTCGCGCCAGTCTATCTTTTGGTGGGCACTGGTTGCTTTTTTCGTGTTTCCGTATGCGTTTTCGGTTCTGATTTCTGGGGGATCTTTACGACTTCCGGGGGATTTTTTAGAACTATGCCTCAGATCGTTTTCACAAGCTCTTGGCTCGACGTTTGCGACGCTAGTGCTAGGTATTCTTGGCGCCGCGTTTCTCATAAAATCGGGACGATCCGCTAAACGCTTGAGCACCTGGGAAGGATTGGCAATGTTGCCGGCGATAGCGCCATCAAGTGCCATGGTGCTAGGGTTTATGGACTTGCTGCCTGAATTTCGCGGAGTGTGGGCGGTGACCCTTGCGCACGCTCTGATTTCCATGGGATTCGTCAGCGTTATTCTTTCCCGTGCAATTCGAGCTCGCGTCGGGGCAAGTCTAGAGCTGGCATGGGTAGAGGGCGCCTCACGATGGATGATGTGGCGCCAAGCTATTTTGCCGATCTTGAAATCCGATTTTTTTGCGATTTCGGTAACGCTTTTTTTTTCTAGTCTCGCTAGCTTTTCTGTTCCGCTACTTTTGGGCGGCTCGCAGGCAGTGACATTTGAAACCGCCATCCACCAGGCGATCCGTTTGCAAAACGCATGGGATGTTGCTGCTGCGCTTTCGATTTTCCAGCTTGCACTTTTGGTAGCAGCAGTTGCGTTGATTCAAATCACTCGCTTAGATCAATCAGGTCTTACGCGCCACCGTGAAAGTGCGTCGCGTTTGGGAATCGGTCGAGTGGTGGGAAGTTGGCTGGGACTTCCTGTTATCGTTGCTGGCGGCGCAGTCGTACTCTTTTCCATTTTACGCCATCCTTTGACTGGCTGGGCGCAACTACAATCATCTGGCCTCTTTGAAAATCTCGACACTTTGTGGATCATGATTCGAGGCGCACTGGCGACTTCCACACTTGCCGGGCTATTAACTAGCGGACTCCTATTTATGTTCGCGATAACTTATCCGAGTATGTCTAAAATGCGGTGGATGTCCGCCTATATTGCCCCTAGCACGGCGATCACAGGCTTTGCAACTCTAGCGATCGGTTGGGGCCAGCCACCTTCATTTATTTGGGATGTACTTCGAATATCGGTGGGTGCCGCATTTTTATTCGCGCCAGTTTTATGGCGCCTTCGCTGGGAAAAAGAGCTTGGGCAATTGCAATCCCAGATTCACGTCGCTCAAACTTTAGGGGCCAATCACCTCCTCATCAATCGACGAATCCTATTGCCTATGCTTTGGCCAACTTTTTTTTGGAGTGGCGGTCTTGTTTCGTTTTGGATGTGGGGCGACTACGCACTTGGCTCAATTGCGGCATCTCGAGCGATGACCGTGGGTATGCTCGCTAAGTCGTTGATGGAAAGCTATCGACTTGAGGCGGCTTCATTGGTTCTTGCGGTTTCGCTGTTGGCAGGCGCGATCAGCTATCGGCTTTTTACCTGGGGAGGACTTCGTGTCGGTCGTTAAGCAATTGCATGCGGACTACGGAGATTTTTCGATTGAAGTTGAGAACTGGGAAATTCCCGATCACGGCGTGACAGCCCTGTGGGGCCCATCCGGTTCCGGCAAATCCTCGGTCCTTCGATTGCTTCTCGGTATCGACTCTGCAAAAAAATTAGAGTGGGAATTCCAAGGAACAGACCTCGGAAAACTTTCGGTTTCAGCGCGGCGTCTTGGTATCGTTTTTCAAAATCACGAACTTTTTGATCACATGACGGCTTTGGAAAATCTTGAATTTGCAGCCGAAGCCGCGCTTTGCCGAAGCGCAGACCTGCGGCCCTCCGCCGAGAAACTAAAAACCAATCTCGAGCGATTCTCGAAAAAGTTAGGTATCGATGCTTTTCGCAATCGTTCCTCGAAATTGCTTTCCG
Source organism: Deltaproteobacteria bacterium (assembly GCA_017302795.1). Taxonomy (GTDB): domain Bacteria; phylum Bdellovibrionota; class Bdellovibrionia; order Bdellovibrionales; family JAMPXM01. Next base: position 117,603 of record JAFLCB010000002.1, read on the forward strand.
GTGGCGAGCGCCAAAGGGTGGCATTGGCTCGCGCATTGATCGGCGAACCGAGAATGTTGTTTTTGGACGAACCATTTTCCTCATTAGATGCAGAAAATCGTGCAGAGGCCAGAACCTTGGTTCGTTCGGTTCTCGAGGAGAATCGCCTTCCGGCGATCTTAGTGACTCATGATCCTCAAGATCTGACTGATCTTGGCGCACGAGTTTGCCGAATTGCTGCGGGCCGTATTCTTTCTGGCATCTAGAACACTCGCCCGCTCGAGCCAGCGTTGCGTGGAGATCTAAAGTCGAAGAAAGCTTGCGCGACGTGCATCGGCGTTCATCGTTTCAAAATCCGAGGCTGTAAATCCAAGGTGATCAGCGACAGAGTCATATTCGTGCGTGAGGTTAAAATCAAAAATGCCGGGATCATCTGTGTTGATAGAGACCTTTATTCCGGCCTCACGAAGTCGACGAAGCGGGTGCTCGCTTAAAGATCTAACCGCATTGGTGAGAACGTTGGACGTCGGGCAAATTTCAAGAAAGACTCCACGACGAGCGACGTCTTCTAATACTTTTTTTGAATTCGGAATTTCTGGATTGGCGATTTGAATTCCGTGGCCAATTCTTTCTGCGCCCAGGCGATCTATCGCGACTGTGACATTGTCGGCGGCAGAGGCAATGGGCGCCTCTCCTGCATGAACAGTAACACGCAAGCCGGCCTGGCGAGCGCGACCAAAGATCTGTTCGAAGGGTCTTGCATCAAAACCGTCTTCGTTGTCTGCGAGATCGACACCGATAAATGTATTTCGGTGATCAAGCACAAAATCCATCACCGACGCGGCAATCGCGACGGGTTTGGTACGCTGAAAAATGGCGATCAAGCCCACATTTACCGGCAGATGCTTTGAGCTTTCGATGCCAGTCAAGATCCCGCGATGAATCGCCTCAAAGTTTAATCCCTCATGGCCCTCTTGAATAAATGTTGGTGCGTACCGAAGTTCTAAAAGATCGATGCCTTCGGTAGCGGCATCCTCGATACATTCTTTTGTCACCCGCGTCAGCGCGGCCTCACTGAAAAGTGCTTTTTGCGCGGCTAAGAACTTACCTAAAACCGCGCCAAGATCGCGCATAGGTTCTTTCACCAGGTATTTGGCGGCAAAGTCTTTCGAAGAAACAGGAACGTTTTCTCCCGTTTCGGTTAGTAGGTCGCGAAGAGTCTGCGGCCTGATTGAGCAGTCCAAATGGCGGTGGAGTTCCGTCTTTTTTAGCGACGCCCAGCGGCTGGATTCTAGGTTTTTCATGATGCACATCCTAAACACGTCGACATAGGAAATCGCCTTCAAACTGTCGCCCTAAACCATTTGACGCTTGGCAGGAATCAAGAGAAGAAATCGGGCATGTCGCAAAACACACCTGTTACTGCATTAGCCGCTCTCAAGATCAAATCTCGTCTCGCCTCAAGCAAAGGTCTAAAACCAATGTGGTCGGCGAAAGTTCAACTCAAAGATGGTTCGCAGCTCGACGTCGCTGATCCGCGCGCAACGAGAGCAATGGTTGCGTTGATGGACATGGAAGCTCAGCTTGGCGGAGCGGCCTCCCACTTTGGCGGACCATCGGCGTTTGCGGAGTTGATGTCAGCCACACATGGTCTGATGTTTCGCGAAGCTTCGAAAAGTGGGAAAGAGTGGTTTGAACTGTTCAATTTTGTGAACGACGCGGGTCATTGTGAAAATGGTCTTTACGCTTTGAAAGCCAATTACAAAATGGCGAATTTGAATTTGGATTCATTGCGGGAATTTCGTTCGGTCACATCGAAGCTCACTGGTCACGGCGAAGCCCACTTATTTCCAGAGGGAGTTCTAATTTCAAACGGCCCACTTGGATCGGGCTTCCCTCAGGCTCAGGGTCTAGCGATTGGCGACGCACTGGCCGGTCGTCGCGATCGTGTAACAGTTTGCGCACTTTCTGATGGTGGAGCGATGGAGGGCGAAGCTCGCGAAGCGTTTGCTGCGATCCCTGGTCTTGCGGCAAAAGGGAAGTTGGCGCCGTTCGTTTTAATGATCAGTGATAATCGTACAAAACTTTCAGGCCGAATTGATCAAGATGCTTTTTCAATGGATCCCACCTTTAAGAGTTTGGAGAGTCTTGGTTGGAAAGTATTGCGCCTCGATGACGGAAACTCGCTTCAGGCCTGCACAACTATTTTGGAAGAGGCGCTTGACTCTGCCCGAATGAATCCTTCACACCCGATTGTCATTCACGCAAAAACCGTCAAAGGAAAAGGTAACAAAAAAGCTGAGGCCTCTTCAACTGGTGCCCACGGGTTTCCACTGAAAGTCGCCAAGGAACTTCCTGAATTTTTAAACGAAATCTATGCGGCTTCGACAGTTCCGTCCGAATTTCTTGCGTGGTACGAGAAGGTCCAAGCGCGAGAAGATGCTATGAATTTGGAAAAAGCGTCGAAGGTTCAGGCCCAGATGCTACCGATGGCGTCGGGAGCGAAACTTTTAAAGCTTCATCCGTCTGAAAAAATTCAAATCGGCATCGCGAAAGCCATGATCGAGGCAAGAAAGCGCGGGCGGCCAGTTGTTTCGGTATCAAGCGATTTGCAAGGCTCGACCGGAGTCGCCGATTTCCATAAAGCTTTTCCCGACTCAGCGATAGATATTGGGATCGCGGAATCCAATATGATTTCGACTGCTGCTGGAATGTCGTTGGCCGGATACATTCCTTTTGTCGACACGTTTGCGCAGTTTGGAGTAACGAAAGGTGCGCTCCCGATCACGATGGCCAGTTTGTCATTGGCCCCAGTCATTGGTGTTTTCTCACACACCGGTTTTCAAGATGCCGCCGATGGAGCCAGCCACCAGGCACTTTCGTTTTTGGCGCAAGTTTCCAGTATTCCACACGTTGAAGTGTATTCGCTTTCAACTTCTTCCGAAGCGGAGGATTTGGTGACCGAGGCGATTGAAAGTTTCGCGGAAGCGCGGATCCGTGGCGAAGTTCCGCCAACACGGCTGTTTTTCTTGGGTCGCGAAAATTTCCCTCGGCGCTTAACGTCCGAGGGCTTGAAGCACAGCTTAAAAAAATGGCCTGTTGTCCTTGATCAAGACTCTAGTAAGCATGTGACAATAGTGGCGGCCGGATCTTTGATGCCTGAAGCGATAAAAGCTTTCGATCTTTTGGCCGAAAAGGGAATCACTGCGACGGTCATTCACGGAAGCAGTGCCAACCATCCTGACCTCAAAACGTTAAAAGCGGCTCTTTCAAAGTCGGCGGGCCGCTTGGTTACGGTTGAAGATCATCGAGTGGTCAGCGGAATGGGCGCGATGTTGACTCATGCACTGGTGCAAGATGGTCAGACCTTGAAACTCAAATCTTTGGGGGTAGGCGATCACTTTGGTCAGAGTGCTTACTCAGCGTTGGATCTTTATAAAAAGCACGGATTAGATTCCGTCTCGATTGCCGCGGCCGCAGCTAGTCTATTTTGATTTTAGCTCCCCCCTTTTTTTCATTGGGGGGCGCAATTATAGCGAACTCAGTTAGGCTTTGTCTTTTTCGGAAGTCGACTTCTTCGTCATCGTGTCTTCGCCAGAGGCGTTGAGCGATTCGCGTTTCGTCGAATCAGTCACGTCAATTTCTTCGCCATTGATTCCTTTTTTGAAACCACGAATGGCTTCGCCCATCGACTTACCAAGAGTTGGCAGGCGAGACGGACCAAAGAAAATCAAGACGATCGCGATAAGTGCAAGTAAATGCCAAGGTCCGATTCCCATAACTTTCTCCTTTTTGAGCTTCCCACACGCTACTACGCCGATGTCACCCAGGCAACGACTGGCATAGTTGCGTAGTCGCACAGCTGCATCCGAGTCCTATCTCTTTTCGGAACACCGAGGATGGGTCTTAAGTTTAATTGCGGAAGTCTCGATTTGAGACGTTGGCAGCTGAACTTTCGTCGCCGGTGTCGGATTCGCGGATGTTTTCGTCGTTAATTTCATCAGCGACGTCCCCGGAGTCGCCCAAGTCGACCATTTCATTTTCCTCGGCCTCGGCGTCGGCGTCGTCGATATCTGCGTTATTGTTTGCTCGATTCTCGCCGCGCCGATTGCGGCGCCGGCCTCGACCGCCGCGCCTTGCGCCTTGGCGCTCCTCGCGATCGCGCTTGGCTTCTTCAATTTCAGGTTGCAGGCGCGTCACAACCTCATTCCAAAATAACAGGTCGGGTCCCGACAGACGATAATCTGCAGACGCTAGTCGCAGCGCCAACTGAAAACCTTCGCGACGAACCAGGCCGGCTTGGCGGCGTTCTCCGCGGCGTTTGTGCTCGTCCGTTCGCTCGAGTGAACGACGAAGCTTGATCGCATCAAAAACCAAAGATTGTTCGAACTTGTACATGCCAAGTTCGTCTCGCATGACGACCGTCAAGTCGTCCTCGGTGAAGGCATTGCCTTCTTCGTGGTAGGTCTCGGAGATGGCTGAAAGCAGCCACGCGAAAACTTGTCCGGTGTTGGCAAAATCCATCACTGAAGATTTGAAGTTTTCAAGTAAAGTTAAAAACGTTTCTTGTCTTTCGGTCGATGCGAACATCTTTCCGATCGAAGGAAATATTTCTCGCAAGACGCCAAGATCGTGGCATTCAACTAGGACCCGCGTTGGATCTTCAAGACGCAATAGCTTAAGGAGTTCTTCGCGGCGGCGTGGCAGGACGGATCTCTGTAGTTCTTTCGAGTGACGAGCCATCGAGTCGCGAAGCGCAGGCTCGATCACCAGTTGAAGTTTGTGCGCGAAGCGAATCGCACGAAGAATTCGAATGGGATCTTCGACAAGGCGCTTGTCGGGCTGACCGATCATGCGAAGTGTTCGACTTTCGATATCTGCTCGGCCGCCGACATAATCAATAAGTTCTTGCGACACCGGATCATAGAAGAGAGCGTTGATCGTGAAGTCGCGCCGTTTGGCGTCTTCTTCGGGCGTTCCAAAAATATTGTCCACGGAAGGTGGTCCGTCGGGATATTGCTCGACGGGAAATTCACTGGGATCGAATTCTTTTCGGAACGTTGCCACTTCGAACTGCTGTTCGCCTCGTTTCACAAGCACCAATCGAAATCGTTTGCCGATGATAAAGGCCATGTGTATTAACCGTTTTACTTGTGGCGGGTGAGCCATTGTAGCGATGTCGAAATCTTTCGGAATGATTCCCAACATCAAATCGCGAACGCAGCCGCCGACGAGATAACTTTCATGTCCGGCTTTTTGTAGCGCTTTGACGATGCCGGTTGCGTGTGAATCGATCCATTCAGGATGCAGCCGAGGTGCCCAGGCGCTAGCGCTGTTGGCGTTCCCGATTTGGCGGGAGGAGTTGTTTTGGCTCGTTGCTTCGGGTTGCGTGTCACTCATTCAGCCGGCAGTATAGTCACGCATGGGGCGATTCGTTGACCAGTTTTTCACACAAATAACGGGACCTGAGACCGCGCCGCGGTTGGTGCTGCTTCACGGGGTCATGGGCCATGCCGCCAACTGGCGACGCGTAGCAAAGCACTTTGAAGACCGTTATCGGGTATTGGTTTACGATAGCCGAGGCCATGGTCGCTCGGTACATGCTGATCTCATAAGCAGTCCAGATGCGTACACCCCGGAAGGATTAGCCGAAGACCTCCGACTTATTTTAAATGATCTGGGATGGGAAAAAGTCACGCTGGTAGGTCATTCAATGGGGGGCCGCGTGGCCTACACTTTTGCGTCGCTCTACCCAGAGCGAATCGAAAAACTGGTCATCGTGGACATCGGTCCAAATTTAAGTCCGGCGGGTGCCGCGACCGTTATGCGACTTTTGGAAGAGATTCCTGTCCCATTTCCTACAAAGCGCGACGCAAAGAACTGGTTCGATAACCGGTTCTCGGCAGTGTTCTCGGATTTGCCGAACGCGGCGGCCCTCGCTGCGTGGCTTTATGCGAATATAACCGAAAACTCTGCCGGTGAGGCCACGTGGAGATTTGATGTGGAAGGAATTCGCCAAGCTGTGTTGGCCGGGCGAAATCGCGAACGTTGGGACGAGATCGAAGGGCTTCGAGTGCCTACTCTGGTCATTCGCGGTGAGCGTTCAAATGATCTTCCTCAAGACGTTTATTTGCGAATGATTCAAGCAAGTTCCTGGATTCAAGGCGTCGTTGTTCCGGATGCCGGTCACTGGGTTCACAGCGAGAAATTCGACGACTTTGTGGCCGCCTTGGACGGCTTTTTTGGAGTCACGGACTCCGTCTGACGCGTCGCAACGCTAGGTTTAATCGTATCGAGCCAAGAGCATAGTTTTGACTTACCTGGCCTGTCTCCGTTAGGGTTCTGGAGAGTTTATTCCAGTGTTTAACATTTAGCGTCTTAAAATCTAGGTTAGTACTTTCAGTCTCATCAATTACGTATGTCGACTTTAACTAAACAGAACAACGAAACAAATCGCGAGACGTCGATCCAAAGCGATAAGACCGAAAGCGATACGACTCATCCGATGGGCCTTCGGGCAAACTCTCGGGCGGCAGCGGCAGATAAAGTCGCGGGCCAAGATTTCGTTGTTTCCAAAGACGCCCATCCCATTTTTAGCGGAGTCCGCAGTGAAGTTTTCAGAGTTTCATCTCCATCCATCTCTACAAGCCACTCTCGATCAAATTGGTTTTCAAGAGTGCACCCCGGTCCAAGAACATACGATCCCGGCCATTCTCGACGCTAAAGACGTCGCGGGCCTTGCGCAAACGGGCACCGGTAAAACTGCCGCCTTTTTGTTGCCGCTCATGGAACGTATCCTTCGCGCTCAAGATTTAAAACGCGAATCAGGAGCCGCACCTGGCACCGCCGACCCAACAGTAGACGGGACAACGCCAGAGTATCGCGAGATGTTGACGGCACGTGCGTTTCCAGACTGGGCGCCAATGAACTTCATTCTTTGCTTAGTTCCAACTCGCGAGTTGGCTGAACAGGTATACGAGAATGCAGTGAAGTTCGGTCAGGGTTCAGGACTTCGCGCGGTTTCAATATACGGTGGTGTCGCCTACGACAAACAAAAGGAAGCTCTGCGCGGCGGCGTCGAGTTCGTCATCGCGACGCCGGGTCGCTTGATCGATCTCTACAAAGAAAACCTCGTCGACATGAAGCAGGTTCGCGGAATCGTCTTTGACGAGGCTGACCGCATGTTCGACATGGGGTTCAAAGATGACATGAAGTATATTCTGACGCGCGTTCCGAAAGAGCGTCAGTTTATGGTTTTCTCGGCGACTTTGAACCTCGATGTCATGAACACGGCCTATCAATTTGGCGCGAACCCGGTCGAGTTCAATGTTTCTCGCGATCAAGCCAAAGCTGAAAATGTCGACGACAAGATTTTGCACGTTGGCCAAGACGAAAAAGGTGCCCATCTTTTGGCTCTTTTAAAACTTCATAGCCCTCGTCAGGCGATTATTTTTTCGAACTTCAAAATGAACGTGCCAAGAATTTCGCAGTTTTTGAACGACAACGGCATGCCGGCGGTGGCGATTTCCTCGCTACTGACACAGTCTCAAAGAAATCGCGTCATGGAACAGTTCAAAGGCGATAGCGATAAGAACATTCTTGTTGCGACAGATGTTGCGGCCCGCGGCCTCGACATCAAAGGCGTCGATATGGTTGTTAACTACGAACTTCCAGATGATCCGGAAAACTATGTACATAGAATAGGCCGCACCGGTCGCGCAGGCGCCAACGGGCTTGCATTTTCACTCGTAAGCGATCGCGATGTCGACGCACTTTCGAGAGTCGAGGGATATTTGAAACACAAAGTGAATGTCGACTTCGTTGAAGAAGACAAATTGCCAAAAGAATTTAAAGCGATGCAGTCGGATCGTTCGCAAAAAGATTTCTCTCGCGAATTTGAGGGGCGTGGATCGTCAGGTGGCGATCGTTCATCTGGCGGCGGCCGTTCTTCGGGTGGCCCGGGTGGCGGTAGAGGCGGACGCGATGGTGGACGTGACGGCGGGCGCGATGCCGGACGTGGCGGTCGACCAGGGCGCGATGGTGGTCGCGGCGAAAGTCGCGATCGTGGCGGAGAGCGCGGCGGTCGACGTGATCAACGTGCGGAAGGTGGACCGCGGCCGGGTGGGGAAGTGGCTCGTCCACAACCAACGCCAAGTGCGCAACGTGGGCCAAGTCCTATTCAACCGAGAGATCCCAACGCACCAATTCCACAGCAAGCAAAAGGTGGACGTGGAGCTGATCGTCATGCAGGAAAAGGCGGCGGCAAAGGTCGCGTCGTGAATGGCAAGCAGCACGGCGGTAAAGGTGGCGGTCGCGACCATGGCAAAAAAGGCGGAAGTCGTCCGCAGCCAGTTGGATCGCAAGCTTCACTTGGTCAAAAAGTAACAGGGTTTTTCAAGCGACTTTTTGGTCAGTAGCTTTCCAGCGGCGAAGTTTTTCGCGACTGGTTTTAAAAACTAAAAAGGCGACCGAACTGGTCGCCTTTTTTACTTTGAAAGCGGTTCGAACTAAAATCGTTGAATCATCAAGGCGAACAGAACGTTGGTGAGTCGTCGATCTTTGCAAGTTCGATAAATATATGTGAGTTGATCAGCGCTTCCTTGTGATCTTCCGTCGCGTTGGATTTCAACGCAGTTAGAATTCCTGTCGCCATGTGCTCAGGAAACAGCGGCCAACGTGAGTAATTTCATGTGAACTTCTATTTTTTTATTTCTGGTTTTTTAGTTTCGCGAGCGCGAGGTTGGTTTGAATCAGTTGATCGACTTGAATGAGGTGATCGACGCCCCGGCGCGCTTGTGGATCGACATCGACGTATTCTTGGCTTTTGGTGTCGAAGACTCGAAGATTTCCGCTGGATTGTTGGAATCGGTACGTCGAAGTCGGCATGATCAGGACAACGGGATCCGAAGAGTTCCTTGGAATGACCATGGCGTAAGGTGCATCAAGGGTAAGTCGCCCTTTTACGAACACCATTCCAGCAAAATAAGTGTCCAAAGATTTATCCGACGTAAATGTTTCTTCAAAACATTTATGTAGTGGATACGTCGAGGATAGTTCTTGGAGAGCTGTCCACGATGCTACAGTGATCATCACGATTTGCGCTTGCGAGGTTCCGGGCACATTTGTCATGTCTTTGACAAGTCGCTGGACTCGTAATGCTTTATCCTCGTACTCAACCCATTGCAAAGCGGTGTAAGCCGCGCGTGAAACCGGACTGTTCTTTGTGCGCTCAATGGAAGAATCGAACTGGCATGAAGTGCGGCGGTTCTCGCTTCCGAGGGCGTGAGACGCAGATGTCGTAACGATCAGGCACAACAATGCGCCAATGCGTAAATGGCTTGGGATAAGTCCATAGAAGTTCGTCATAATAGGTCCTCTTTAGCTTTCTCTGACGGCCTATAAAGCAAGGACCATGGATTATCGGCAATGAGGCTGAAAATGCAGGGAATCAGAAGGAATTGACGGTAATTAGTCTTTGGGCCGTCGGCCGGCAAGCGCAACTGCGAGTAGACTTTTTACACGTTTTGAAGGTGTGGCAGTGCGGATATTGTCACTGGCTCGAGGGCGACACGCGACCCACTTAACGACGGCGAAGTTTAGCTCGGGCGGTAATTTCTGACCAGTCCGCCATAATTGCTTCGAAGGCATTTTTCGCGATTACTTCGTTACCCTTAAGTTTTGCGTGACCAAAATCCAAGCCCTGATCTCGTCCAAAATAATCACTAAAATACTCACTTTGGTTTTCGGCGTTTACGATTTCAACGAAATTGCGATTGCTGATAAAGCGGACGGACTTGAAGGCCGATTCAAATTCCGGGTCCACTTTCTCAATTTCTTGGGTGTCATAAAATGACGACGCGTAGCTGGCGAAGTCCTTACCATAGGATCGAACGAAAAACCCTTTCAGGCCATTCACCAGCCCCGTCGGATACTGCATTATGAACCAAAGCGAATTTGATTTTTCGACTAGGTTTAGCATTTTGATGTAAGATATTCGTGTCGATTCGAAACTTCGCCTTGCTGGATCGAACTCGAACCCCGCTTGTGAGAGAATTTTGTCTATTACCGGATCTTTGAACTTCGGGTTAAGCGTGGCCATGGTCAAAAGCGGTGCTCGAATTCTGGCTCCAAGTTTGATTGCTTCCTTTATTTCTTCAAGACAGTTCTTCCCTAGCGCCAAACGAATGTTGCAAAGAGTTTCTAAACCCGCTTCGTCAAGCAGGAGGACGGGACCATAGTCTTTCGACAATACGCTTTCGGCCACTTCTAGCAGCCTTCTCTTGGCGGTTTCATCACGGCGCCTAGTTGATGGCTCGTGGGCATACATGAACAGGTCGCCAGCCACCTTAATATTTAGTACATTTTGGTCGTCGCCGAATTCCGCTTGGAGTTTGCTGAGGCTTTCGAGAAATTCGTCGATACGGGCTTGGGCTGTATCAGCCTCTGCTTGAAACTGACTAAATAGCTCCGTTCCCTTTCCTACCGCTTTAAGCTGTCGGGCAGTATAGCGATCGACTTTTGCGAAGTGAGGAGTACTGAGATCGATTTGAAAACAAGCGGGACACGTCCATGCGACCGACGCCCAGTAAAGAAACCGATAGGTGTGGCTCCACTTCGCAAGAGGGTGACGTTCGCGAAAAAAAATCGACTTGTCGTTGATTCCCATCATTGAGATTACAACGTCGGCGTTGAATTTTTCGAGCCCGTTTTCAACCTCAGTGACGAGGAAAGGGGTGTTCGATGCTGCTCGTCCGATATTGAAAACCGCGACTCTTTCCTTTGCCCCGATCCTTTTCAGCTGGTTATTCAGCATTTTTTCAAGAAGAGCCGGCCAGGTGTGCTGGGGCGGTCCTGAGCCAATCGCAGCAGTCGTTGATTCGCCGACTGTCAGTATGCGAATTCGATCGGTGTCTTCCAACTGACCAAGATCGAAATTGTCCATTGTGGGTGGAGGATTGACCGCGTGAAAAATTCGAAGCGCGACTTCCGCGAAGCAAAGTGTAAACAGGAGGCCAACTACAGAAGCGCCAATTTTTTTTTGATTCAGTTGTAGCATTCTAACCAAAATATTCGCGCGAGTTCGTGAAAGCTACCACTGAAAAGTTTTGACGATGGAATTGCATGACTTAAGTGTGCCTGAAAAGTCCGTTGCGTGATCACGACAGGTAAGTATTGCGGCCCGTTTACGTCCTTCGTTAACGAACACCACTTGGCGAAGTTGCATGCGAGAGTCTCGATTCATCAGATCGATCACGTGTCCGCGCACTCCACTTTGCGAAAACGGTTGCGAGCCGAGGACATCAAAACCAAACCGGGGATATTCTTTGATCCAGCGCCCGATGTAACGATCAGCTGTCGACCCGCGTGCAAGTCGGTCGACTCTAACTGTGAGCGACGCTTTTGAGTCCGTCTGTGGACTTCGATACACAGTCAAAATAGTTTGATTGCCCTTTGGCGGAGCCGCTTGGAGCCAACCCGAATCACCCGCGTGCAGACGGAACCCATCTGGTGATCGAAAAAAACCAAGTCGAGGTGCGATGATCCGCGAACTTGATGCAGCTGGGTGGGGAGACGCATGGACTTCGTCGGTGGCACAGACAACGACAAACTGAATCGCAAGCAGTGCTCCAAATAGAAAGCTCGTCGCCATACTTGGTTTCAGATTTCGGATGTTTCCCATAACGTCGCGCCTCCATGCAGACGTATTGCAAGCCAATCTGGCTCGCAGTGCAGCACAGTCCATGTGCTCATCGCACCATTTCTTAAACTATCTTAAATGAACCAAAGCGCAAGAGTCTTTCTTCACCGATTGTTTCAACTGGGTTTACTGACAAGAAGTCGATAGGTTAGAACTGGTAGCAAACGAGACTCGAGCAATCCCCGTTACGCCCGCCTGGCTTTGCGTAAAAAACAGGCTCTGACTATTCGGCGAGAAACTCGCTTCGTATTCATCTCCGGGAATTTCCGTCAGATTGCGGTAACACTTTCCAGTCCGATGAATAGTTGCCAAATTCAATCCTCGGTTGGCCGTTGGGGTTGAGAATACAATCCATTGTCCACTCGGGTCGATCGCCAAATCACCTGCAACAACTGCCGTGTCGTCACCGACTCTTTGCGCTGATTTGCCAGACATATCAGTGGTCCACATCGCAGAACCGTTGGCCCACAATGCCTGTCCCGTATCCGGGAAAATCTGCACGGAAACCAAAGCCGCGTTCTCGGAAACTCCACTTGGACGTTCCACGATCAGCGGTTGCCAAGAAACTGCGCCAGGATTTTTTAAGTTTTTCGAAAAGCCAAGACGATAGACTTTTTCTCGCGCGGACTTCCTGCCGGGGAGGGAGAGAGCAAGCAACAGTCCATTGTTTCCTTCACGATCTCGCGCAAAGACAAACTTTCCCGCAAACCCACGATCAGATTCGCCCGAAATCGGCTGCCAAACTGTTCCGCGTTTTCCAGCCGCAGGAATTTCGATCAAGAGCTCATGCTCTAGTTCAGGAGTGCCATTTTGCTTTGGCTTTGCCAGAAACCGACTTTGATATTCCGTTAGCAATCGATGGCTAGAGCGGACAGCGCGCGAAGAACTGGAAATTAAAAGACGAGCTTGGTTACCAAGACCGATCATTCCGATCGGCTCGACGTCTCCAGCATCGTAAGACACCCTTCGCTCGAGGCCTTTTGTGATATCGGCTTCGAAAATTTGCCAGCGGTCGATGCCGATACGACGACTGGTAAAAGCGATTTGATCATCTGTTAAAGCGATGGGGCGCCGGCTTTCGCCTGCCGTTACGATACTTCGTGCAACTGTCGGAACTCCGTCGAACATGACGGCGGCGCCCTCCAGATCACGTTCAGTAAAAGTTTTTGCATCTGGCGCGACCTCTGGTGCTGAGCCAAGCCCAGCATCAGGGGACGACGCGGCAACGGGCTCTTTTGCGGGTGCCGCAGTTGGTTTTGATTGGCAAGAAGCGAGCGAGAATAAAAACCACGGTAGCAGCAAAGGCGCACGCAAAGCTGGAAGCAGAGTCATTGGCAAAAGCATGGATAAATCAATCTTGGGAAAACGCATCACAGTCTCAGTTTAGCCTAGATGTAATGCTTTGCGCACGAGCGATGATGGAATCGCAGACTTTAGGTCTTGCGGCAGGACCCAAGTTGCGGCCGCCTCGACCTTTTTCCCAACCTGGTTATTAGTTTGGGAATTAAGACGCACGAAAATTTCATGGTGGGTGACTGCTCCTTTAAGAGCGAATTTCTTAGGTCGCGAACTTTCCTTTTTTACTTTTCCCGGGGGAACCAGATGGCCTCGAAGAAAAGGAGCATAATCGTTCTTTACCAGTAGGAAACCTCGCTTCGGGGATTTAGTGACTTTGATCTCCCAGACCCAGAATTCAGTTTTCCTGCGCGGCTTAGAAACAGGTCTTTTTAAGACCGTTTCATTTTTTCTTGCATGACAAAGCTTGTTCCAAGGGCAGAGAAGGCAGCTTGGTGCGGAAGATGTGCAGACGGTGGCGCCAAGTTCCATCAATCCTTGATTCAAATCGCTTGGATTCTGACGAGCAACCATTTCATCGGCGAGTTTCTGAAAGACTTCGCGGCCTGCAGGTTTCCACCATTCAACATCGAGATCGTAGAATCTTGATAGAACGCGGATGACGTTGCCGTCGACGACGCCAGTTTTTTCTCCGAAAGCAAGGCTAGCAACGGCGCGCGCAGTGTAGGGTCCAAAGCCAGGAAGCTGAAGTAGTTCAGTGTGGGACTTCGGAAATGTTGGAAGCGCCGCGATTTTTAAAGCAGAGGCATGAAGTGCGCGGGCGCGAGAATAGTAGCCGAGGCCAGCCCACATCTCGAGGACGTCTTCAAGTTTTGCAGTCGCCAATTTTTCGATGTTTGGAAATCTCGCTAAGAATTTTTCATAATATGGAATGACTGCGGTGACAGTAGTCTGCTGAAGCATCACCTCGGAGATCCAAATTCTGTAAGGATCCGTGGACGCACGCCAAGGAAGCGATCGGCGATGAGTGCGATACCAGCTAACAAGAAGGGCCGCTGGTTTCTGGCGAGGGACAGATTTAGTGACCATAGGTTTGAGCGAGAATAGGTGAAGTTGCCAAATTTTGTCACGGCTCTGAAAAAGCGCAGGTCATTTCATTCCGCGTGGGGCCCCTAATGCGCAGCTGCGTGTCAAACGCAGATGCCCCGTTTGCGCCTCGAAATTGCACTCCCAAATGTGCGCAAACCAGTCCTTGGCGGCTTAAGTCGCCAAGGCGCTATTCGCTTTTTTGCAATGATTTTCCGGCTAAGCGTTTATGGATAGGAGCCTTACCATGTTGAGTACGTCGAAGAAAATCGCGCCGAAGATGAAGCCAGGAATCAGGAAATTGGGCGCCGTCATTGTATTAGGTTTGGCCGCTGCAGTGATAGTATTTATCGCATCTGAATCGGCCAAGTCGCGCATTCCATTTGTCCGCGACTGTCCAGGTAAGGATGCGGGCGACTGGAACTGGGGCGAAGCGCCGTCGGCTTGTGAAGCTTCGCGCTTTGGCGAGGTTTCGCGGATTAAATTTATCTACAGTGATTTTGCGCTCGATCGTACGCGAGGCGAAGATCCAGAACATCGGAAAGACTATGTCACTAATTTGCATGCGCTTTTGCGCGAGCTTTCGATGGAATATATCAAAGCGAAAAATCCGGGAGTCAGTAAGGCAGAGGCCGATGCCTTTGCATTGGCGATTGAGGCCGTTGCCCATCAAGAGACCTACTGGTCACACTACCGGGTTGGAAAAGATGGACGCTATAAAATGATGGTCGGCGATTCCAACGTAAGCCACGGCATCATGCAAATCAATATGAACTATCACGCTTCAAAAGACGATGATCGATCCTTTGATCTTGTGGGAAACATTGGTTTTGGAATCGAACTATTTTATCGCAAATGGGAATCGGCGTCGAAAGCGCGTTGTGGACAGCGAGCCAAAAAGCAAACTGATGATCAATATTATCAAAACATCACGCGCGCGGCGTACTCGGCCTACAATGGGGGGTCCGATGCGATTTGCCGCTGGACGAATCCAAAGCACGCGTGGGCTAAAAATGACAAAAATTTCTTTGGGAAATTAAATGGTCAAGCGTGGAGCGAATGGGTGCGCGTCGAAGATCAGAAGATCCGTATCGACGTCGGTTGCGTTCGGTCTGGTGACGAAATCTGTGCAGTGGCACAACCACGTACGACAGAGTCTCTTGAGGACCGTCCCCTAGTTCTGGACGACGGCATGAGCTGCATCATAGGAAAAGGTCAGCTTGAATGCGCGCGCGATTACCGAATTGCAAAGTGCCTTGTCGCTCAAAGGCCGGATTTAAATGTCGCTGGTGCACTAAAGCTAAAGGCGACTGACCCGGCGCTTTCAAAATTAAAGCGCCTGGTACATACAGATCGAATGGCTCTGTGCGGAAAAGCGCATCCCGACGCGGCTTTGATTGGGGACATCGTGAAACTCAATGAAAATGTCGGGATTCGCATGAAAGTGGAGGGCGGCGTCACCATCAGTACAGCGAAAAAAGGTCAAATGTTTCAGGTGATCGATGTGGAGCTCCCATTCGATGCCTTGGGAAATCGCCTTTACAAAGTCATGCTCACCCCATCGCAGACAGGTTGGATCAGCGCAGGCCCGACTTCGAGCGGAGAAAAAACAGTGTCGGTGTATAGTAGATCAACGGCTCAGCCACCAAAGAGTCTGAAGCTCTGGCTTCCGACAGTCGGCTCGCAGATAGAGATTGCGAAGGCTGACGGTACGAAGCTTCTAGTCAGCCCTGATGGCGAAGGCAAAACGACTTTGGCCAAGGGTGAAAAAGCAGTTGTTGAGGAAGTGAAAATTCTTGGTGCTGCGAACGAAATATGGCTTCGCGTGAAGACGGCTTCTGATTCCGGATATATATACTCCGGTAGCACCTACCCCAACATGACAATCGATCAGTGGGTTAAGGTTAAGTGATGAAGGCCCGCTTGCGAAAGCTGCCAATAGCAATGGCGATCGGAGCTTTGGTGATCGCTGTGAGCGCGAGCAGAAACCGCGTACGCTCGGCGGCTGATGAATCGACACAGTCGCTAGTTGATTCCCAATCTGAGTCGCCATTCGAAGCTATCGAAGCAGACGTTGACGGGATTGCAAAATCGAAAATTGAAATCCTGAAAAATCAGGGCCTAAAAAGTCAGGCCCTTATTAAAAAAGCTGCTGCGATCCCTGGAAAAGCTAAGAGCGTCGGATCGGCCAAGACCGTATTCGATGCCCGCGAGGAAGCCGACGCTGCGATATCTCGTTTGATCGCAACCCGCAAGTGTGAACGGATGGCCGGTTCGATCGTTGCCAGTAAACCGTCGGGAAACCAATCGTCGTGCCCTACTGATCACCCCTTAGCGACTTCAACTCCAAGCGGGTACAGCGACTTGTTGACCCAGAAAACTGTGAACGAACTTGCGTTTTTAAAACAGCTAGCGGTTTACGCAAGATCAGAAAGACAGGCAGATCCCTTTAATTTGCTGCAAGTCGCGAAAGTCTATATCCAACATTCAGATGACAACGTGAAAGAGCAGGCGTTGGAAATTGCGGCCTTGTTCCCGGCTCGAGATGGGAAAGAAGCGCTTAAGGTCGCAGCGAAAGCAATGGAGTCGACGGTCAGTGGACCTTTGGCGCAACAAGCCTTGTCGCTTCTAAGTATACATCGAGATCACGATCCGCAACTCGTAGATAGAACCGTAACTGCAGCTTTAAAAGACGGTGGCTGGAATGTGCGAGACGCGATTGCGAGTCAGCTTTTACTCTTTATTACGCCTAGCACCAGGGCCGATTTCGCTCAAATTCTTGCAAGCGAGCCGGCGCGTTCAAAAGTGGCGCTTCACATTCGCCTGAACCTAGAAGAGTTCGACCGAATGGAGCGCCTGTGATAGCGTCGAGACATGTCACATCGATATGTCCCCACATCAGGCCGAGATCTTCCCCGATTCGCTGGAATTAAAACGTTTTTTCGACTTCCGTATGTCGAAATCACAGAAGATTACGAGCTAGGTATAGTAGGTGTGCCGTTCGATGGCGGTGCAAGTTATCGTCCTGGTCAACGCTTTGCTCCCGTCAAAGTCCGCGAGGCCTCGTCACTTGGACGAGTCTTCCACATGGGTCGGATGTCCTCCTTTACTGATAAAATAAAAGTTGCAGATGTCGGTGATGTACCGACGGTGCCTGTGGACCTTCTTAAGACCTATCAAAGAATTGAAACCTGGTTTGGCCAAGGCTTGAAGCTTGGGAAACGCTTCATCGCTATCGGCGGAGATCACTCGATCACTCTCCCTATTTTGCGAGAAGTCAGAAAAAGTGTCGGAAAGCCGATTCGCCTGATTCATTTTGACGCCCATCTCGACACTTACCCGGCCGCTTGGGACTGTGAATATCATCACGGATCCTTTGCGAGACACGCCGTCGAAGAGGGACTTGTCGACGCGAAGGGTTCGATTCAAATTGGAATCCGCGGGCCCTTCACGGCGGCAGGTGACCTCGACTTTGTAAACAAGCACGGGATTCGTGTTATCACGGTCGATGAGGTCCGACTTCGCCCAGGCCTTGAGGGTTTTCTTAAAACACTTCCAGATTTTGGCGATGACCCTGTGTACATTTCGTTTGATGTCGATTGTCTTGATCCCGCGTACGCACCGGGAACGGGAACGCCTGTACCCGGTGGGCTTACAACATTTGAAACGCAAACGATTTTGCGCGCGCTTAAAATTAGGCGCCTGGTCGGCGCCGACGTTGTGGAAATTAACCCGGCATATGATGTTTCAGACATCACGCAACTGGTTGGACTTGATGTTGCCTTTGAGCTGATCGGCCTGATGGCCGAGTCCAATAAAACTTGGCGTGACTAGTTTGTTTCCGCTAAGTTGAAAGGGAGTTCGACGATGAACTGAGTGTTCTTGCTTCTAGAGTTGTAGTAAAGCTCACCTCCGTGGGCATTAATCAGTTTCTTTGAAATGCTTAAGCCAAGTCCCGTTCCCTTGCCAACTTGTTTAGTCGTGAAAAATGCATCGAAAAGATGAGGTTCAATATCCGCAGGAACTCCGCTACCGGAATCCGTGATCGTGATCTTTATGGCGTCTGTTCGGTCATGTACATCAACGGTTACCCAGGGACTTTCGCTCCCCTCAACGGCGTCGAGGGCGTTATTAACTAGATTCATAAGCACCTGAACGATTTCGCCTGGACGGCAGTTAATAACCGTATTCGAAGTGCCTGGCCCTAAGTTGAAGTTTAAATCTGCACGGCAGGTGCGTGAATGAGATAATTCCATAACGTCATCAATGAGAGCTCCAAGAGTTACAACCGTCTGAGGATCAAAAGTCGAATTTCTGCTATAGTTTTTGAGCGATCGCATGATTCTTTGTACGCGGTCTACATTTCTTAAAATCTTTTCGACATAGCGTTGTATTGAAGTCGGATCGATTTCCTTCCCGTTTGCGTTTTGCTCCATAATTTCTTTAATCATTTCTGCAGAGCCATTAATTACTGCAAGGGGATTATTGATTTCGTGGGCAATGCCGCTAGCCATCTCGCCAAGTGTTGCCAGTTTGCGATTGGTCTCAATAGCCAAACGTTCGCGCTCCAATGATTTTTGTGCCCGACTATTGTGAATCGCCATTCTGATTGGCATAGCCAAGTAGTCTAACAAGTTAATTTGAGTTTTTGTCACACTGATTTCTGTAGACGCCAACAACGCAAAGACGGCTTCGATACTATCTGACTCTGTTTTGACAGGTGTTGAATAAATAATTCGAACCCCTGCCGAAACAATTTTGTGTTCAATTTGGTTTTGATTTGCCCCTAAACCTGAACCAGAGGCCGAAAGAAAAATAGGTTTTCCGAAATAAGCAGTTCGTCCAACCGGACAAGAATCTGGTCCAACGTGAACTTCGGCAATCATGTCTCGCAAGGTGTCCGAAATGGACGGTGCGGTAACAAGAACTAGCCGTTGTTTGTCGTCCGACGGCAAGAAAATCGCGCATGTGAAGCCCGGAAACACCAACTCTACGTCTTTGGCAAGTTGGGCCATAGTTGACTCAAAACCAGCGCCCCTTAGCACTTGGAGCTGGACACGCTTTGCGATTTCTTCCTGAAACCGACTCCGCTCAGTCACACTTGGCTCAAAAAGCAATACTTTCGACATACAGATTGGCCTCCAACATACGTACTACAAGGAAAGACCTGCTATTAGTTCGAAAGTGTAAACTAGGTTTTCACGCGAGACCAAAAATCTCATTTTGGAATAACTAAAACGATACAATTGTAGCGGAACAATCTACGTCCCTATTAGGCGTGTTGAATTCCAGAGAAGGAACGATGCGGTGGCGGCGGTTTTGTTCGGAACGGGCTATCGAATCCGCCGAAGTTCACCGCTGATCGTGACATCGCCATCTTGGAGAGAACATGTCACGTTTAGTCCGCCATCATGACTGGTTAAACTCCAGCGATTGTCCTTCTGGAGCGTCTCAGTAAGGCGGGATAAAAAATCCGAATTGAAGTGAAAGAAATCGATTCCCGCTAAGTTGTGTACACCTTCTGCTTCGAGGTCCCGCATCAAGGTGTCGGCATTTTTATAGGTATAAACTTTTACTTTCTCGCTGGCCTTCGATGCCTTGTGCAGCTTCCTAGCGCTGGGGTTTCCTACTTCTATCCATAGCGCTGTTCCACCGCGATTGCCTGGGGCGCACATGCACGGGGTATCAGGATCGCTTAAACCACCAGCCGAAAAAGATAAGTTCTGTCCTGCATTCAGCGCGAAGGCGAGTACGCGCGTAAGCAGATACGGAAGATTTTCTGACGGATGTTGAGCCACTCGGAAGTCGAGCGACTCGTAAACTCCGCGATCAATGTCGGCGAGCTCAATTCGAAATCGAAACAAGGACGCGGTTGGTGCAGCCATCGTCGTCGCTACGAAAGCATGGCCGAGGCTTTGGCGAAGGCCTCGTTGGCTTTCGTCAAATTCTCGCCAGCACCTTGAGCGAAGTCGGTCCTTCCGCCACCTTTGCCGCCCATTTCCTTCGCCACTTCGGCCAGAATTTTTCCCGCGCTGAGGCTAGAGATAAGATCTTTAGAAACCGTTACGATGATAGGGTGCTTGCCCCCAGAGGCTCCGTCTGGGCCACGCCCTACAAGGCATACGACTCCCGACCCAAGCTTGTCGCGCAGCTTATCGCCTAGCTGTGAAAGCACTTCGCGATCGTCGATCTCAACCGATGCTGCAATGAATTTACCGCTGGCACCTTTAACGCTGAAGTCGCGCGCTTCACGAACTAGTAGGTCGGCATCAATCGACGACCCTTTTAGTTTTTTGAGTTCACGCTCGAGCTCTTTCATTTTTTCGCGCAAAGATTCGATGTAGCTTGGCACGGTGCCGGCGCCACCTTGAAGCCCTGCGACTTCGCGGGCGTGCAAGTTTTCTTCGCTATTTGCCAACAAGTATTGCAGAGCTCGATCGCCTGTCGTCGCTTCGATACGACGAACACCAGCGGAAACTCCGCCCTCGCTTAAGATTTTAAACAATCGAATGTTGGACGTATTAGAAACATGCGTGCCGCCGCAGAGCTCGGTTGAAAAGGCACTCGCGCCAGAAACGCCCATTGAAACCACACGAACTTGATCGCCGTACTTTTCTCCGAAAAGGGCCATCGCTCCTTTTTTCATAGCCTCGGCGTGCGACATTTCGGCAGCACTCACTTCGCGGGAAGCAGAAATTTCCCCGTTTACCAGGTCTTCCACTTTTCGCAGTTCTTCGCGCGATAGGGATTTTGGGTGCGTAAAGTCAAAGCGAAGGCGTTCGCTATCAACCAAACTTCCGGCTTGAGTGACATGAGTGCCTAAGACTTTTCGCAAGGCTGCATGTAAGAGGTGAGTGGCTGAGTGATTACTTGCTGACGCCCGACGAAGCGGTGCTTCGACCGCCGCTTGCACAGCCGCACCCTCTTCCAAGGTTCCTTTGGCGACACGAACGTGATGCAAAATCACATCGTCTTGTTTTGTTGTCTCAAAAACTTCGACCGTTGTTTTTGAATCACCATCACCCGCCGTCATTTTTCCGCGGTCGCCCGCTTGGCCACCGGATTCACCGTAGAAAGGAGTACGGTCAAGAATCAGCAAACCCTCTTCGCCGGTTTTCAGAGTTTTAACGGTAGCTTTGCCGTTCGACAACAAGAGCACTTTGCCGGTCCCTGTAAGGCCGTCGGAACGCGAACCCTCGTAGCCGAGGAAAATCGAATGACCCGATTTTGATATTACGTCCTGAGCGATTTTTACGAGATGCGCACCATCGGCCGAAGCTTTGAACTTCGATCCGCTGGCCGCTTTCGCTTTTTCGCGCGCTTCATCCATTTGTTTTTCAAAGCCTGACTCGTCGACGCCAAAACCTTTTTCCTGCGCCATCAAACGCGTGAGATCTACTGGAAAGCCAAACGTGTCGTAGAGTTTGAAAATCGTTGGGCCATCCAGAGTCTTCACACCGCGAGAGCCAAGCTTCGACAAAGAATCGTTTAGAATCTCCGTCCCCTGATCGAGCGTGGTGAGGAAGCGTTGAATTTCGTCTTTGACGGTGCCGAGGATGTGTTCGCGTCCGCGCTTGAGTTCTGGGTAAATGTCGTTCATTTCGTCGATCACGACTTGAATCGTTTGGACAAAGAGCGACGAGTCGCCCGACAGTTTTCTGCCGTAGCGAATTGCCCGACGCATGATCCGGCGAAGAACATAGCCGCGGCCTTCGTTCGACGGCAAAACTCCGTCCGCAAGTAAAAACGCCGTGGCACGAGAATGATCTGCTAGCACACGCATCGCTGCGACTTGTTCGCGGAGACCCGCATTTTTTGCGAGAACCTTATAGTCGCTGACATAATCTTTTTTCGACACCAAAGCCGCTTTCGAAATGATCGGCATAAAAAGATCGGTGTCGTAGTTATTGGGGCGCCCTTGCATCATCGCCGTCCAGCGCTCTAAGCCGCCGCCGGTGTCGACCGAGGGTTTTGGAAGCGTCGTGCGACCCTCAGCACTTTCGTTGAACTGCATGAAGACGTTGTTCCATATTTCAACATAGCGATCGCCTTCGCCGCCCATGACCGACGGATTCGCAGGATCGAGATCCGCTTCGGGGCCGTGGTCGTAAAATATTTCCGAGCACGGTCCGCAGGGGCCAGTGTCTCCCATGCGCCAGAAATTATCCTTTTCACCGAAACGGTAAATACGTTCTTTGGGAACACCTTCTTGCCTGTGCCAAATATCGGCGGCCTCGTCGTCGTCCTGGAAAACGGTGACGTAGAGACGGTCTTTCGGAATCTGCATTTCTTTGGTCAATAAATCCCAAGCGAAATGAATCGCATCTTTTTTGAAATAGTCGCCGAAAGAAAAGTTTCCCAGCATTTCAAAAAATGTGTGGTGACGTGCGGTGAAGCCGACGTTTTCTAAGTCGTTGTGCTTCCCGCCGGCGCGCACGCACTTTTGCGATGTGATCGCGCGGTTGTAGGAACGCTTTTCAAGACCCAAAAAAAGATTCTTGAATTGGTTCATTCCAGCATTTGCAAAGAGCAACGTCGGATCGTTTTCTGGTACCAGAGAACTTGATGAAACAAGTTGGTGACCATTTTTTGTGAAGTAATCAAAAAAGAGCTGACGGACTTCTCGAGATTTCAATGTTGGGTTCATTCGCCTAGTTTAAGCGGATTTTCCCTCAAGAGGCGAGCGTAGACAGAGCGCGCCGTCGAGGAAGAAAAGCCCCGGCTTATCAATAGGCGTTGGACCCGATTTTTTACGAGGTATTCCAATTGCGAGGTCCCGCCATCTGGGTCACTGCCGTCTTCATTGTAGGTTGAACGTCGAGCGGCTTTATTCCCGGCTCTCTGTAGAGCCTTTTTAGCGTCTTTTTCCAGCTGCCGCTCGGCCATCCGAAGTTGTTTCGACCAGACTTTTACAGCCGTTTTATATGCACTTTCGGCCTCGTTTTCAGCGAGTTCGGCAGCTATTCCGCCAGTCGGTAGGCCTTTTTTGCTTAGCCAGCTTCGGATCTGTTGGGGCGACTTTCCAATTCGCGCCAAACGTGCGGCTTCGCGAGTCGCCAATACCGATTCGTCAGGCAGCCACTTCCGGCTGCGTGCGACTTCAATGGCCGCATCTATTTCCTCTTCCGAGTGTTCTGCGCGAGAAAGTTTAGTGCGAAGTTCGCGCTCGGAATGATCGCGCCGCGACAAAAGTTGAATGAGGCGGTCGTAAGCAGAGATGAGAGAGCGAGACCGGCCCGGTCGAGCGGCATTTTCGCCTCTCGCTTGTTCCTCGACACTAGTCGTCGTCTTGATTGGTGGCCTGCGTCCATTTGTCATCCGCTACACCGTCGCTGTTTGTGTTGTCGATTTCAAGTTCAAAACGGCTTGGCTCCGATTCCCACGCTCCTTTTGACTGCCGTTCGGACTTTCCAAACTGGTCTCCGCCGCCTGCTACGCCGCTGAACCGCAAGGCAAAGTCGTCGGGACTTGTCGACATGCGCAACGCTTCCTGCATGTCGACGAGTCCTTCCTCAACGAGATCAGCAAGACTTTGATCAAAGGTTTGCATACCCACGGTGTCGCGACTTTCTTCCATGATTTGACGAAGCGACACGTTTCGCTCGGCCTCTTCAATTGTCTCGCGTGCCCTTTGATTGACGATCAGCACTTCGACCGCAGGTACGAATCCGGACTTATCTTTTTTTCGGCAAAGACGCTGCGAAACAACAGCCATTAGAACTCCTGCCAGTTGTCGACGTACTTGGTCGTGCTGGTAGTGTTCGAACACGCCTAGAATACGATTGATGGTTTCCTGGGCATCGAAAGTGTGCAAAGTGGAGAATACTAGATGGCCAGTTTCAGCTGCTGTAAGCGCCGTTTCAATCGTGTCCCGGTCGCGCATTTCTCCTATCAAAATGACGTCAGGATCTTGGCGAAGCCCGGACCGCAATGCATGTGCGAACGTCGTTGTGTCTTGCCCAATTTCACGCTGCGATATGATGCTTTTTTTGTCGCGAATCAAATATTCGATTGGGTCTTCAATGGTCAGAATGTGTTTATTTTTTGTGTTGTTGATTTCGTTGATCAACGACGCCAGCGTCGAACTTTTTCCGGACCCAGTGATACCTGTGACAAGAACCAATCCGCGCTCGAACTCGGCAATTCTCTTTAAGATGGACGGCAAGTGAAGAGAATCGATCGAAGGCACTTGAGAAGAAATGGTGCGGATGACCATTCGAATTGATCCGCGCTGCTTAAAAATATTGACTCGAAATCGTCCGACGCCTTGCACTCCGTAACCGCAATCGACTTCCTTGAACTTTTGAAACTGGCTTCGCTGCTCGTCATCAAGAATATCCATCGCCATGGTTTCAACATCCTGCGCACTTAGTTGCACAAGGCCCTGACTTAGCGGACGCAGTTTTCCATGTTTTCGAATAACGGGAACAAGCCCAGCTTTAAGGTGAACATCGCTCGCCTCTTTGGCCATTGCCATTTCCAGAATTTCTTTTAGCGACAATGACATACGGTCGACGCTCCTGACTTTGAAATCATAGCGTGCTTCGCCGCGAAGACGGGAGAATCCTGAAATCAACCCCGACTCTAACTAGTCCCTTTTGACTTCGCTTTCAGATCAGTCCAACGTCAGGCCGAAAGTCGCGGTAGAGCAGTCGACTTCTAGGAGATAGGCATGGCATTTTCGCCGTTATTTTCGCAGATATTTTCACCAAAAGTGGTTGAGCACTTTGTAACGGTTGGAGGGGTCGGTCGGCTTCCGAAGGCTCCAGGCACCTTTGGTACTTTGGCGGGAATTCCCCTTGCCTATGGGTTGGCACTTGCGGGGCCAAATATCTATTTGATCGCCACTCTTTTGATTTTATTGGTTTCGGTTTTCGCCTGTGAAATTCACGAGCGGCATACTTCCAAGCACGATTCTCAAAGCATTGTGATTGATGAAGTCGTCGGTTATTTGATCGCCTTTGCGTGGCTCCCATTGACGTGGCAGTCGATGCTGGCTGCATTCGCCGTGTTTCGCTTTTTTGATATTCTGAAGCCGTATCCGATCTCGGTGCTTGATGCGCGGGTGAAGGGTGGGCTTGGGGTTATGATCGACGATGTGGCCGCGGGACTTGCCGCCAACATTGTGCTGCAAGCATTAGCCAGTCGCACTGATTTGCTAGGTGGGTTCGGAGTGTTTCGATGAGTGAAACTGTTGGAAAATATTCGGCCGGCGTTGTGAAACTGGCGAGTTTGCTGCGGGAACGTGGCCAGACTGTGGCGTTTGCAGAAAGCTGCACGGGCGGACTTGTTGCGGCGTCTTTTGCGGCCGAGAGCGGCGTATCGGATGTGTTTCTTGGCGGCGTTGTTGCGTACGCGAACGGCGTAAAAACAAAAGTTCTCGGTGTTCCCGAATCCGTGATTCGGCAGCTGGGAGCCGTCTCTCCCACAACCGCTTTGGCGATGGCACGAGGCGTAAGTCGAGTCGTTGACGCGACGTGGGGTGCCAGCATTACTGGCGTCGCTGGTCCGTCCGGCGGCACCGTCCATAAGCCGGTCGGAACGGTTTGCTTTGCCGTCGTTGGTCCTGGAGTTGAATGGAGCTCCCAGCAGCGGTTTTCTGGTGATCGAAATGCCGTTCAAGCCCAGTCGGCGCGGTTCTTAATTGATTCGCTGGTTCAGCTTTTTGGCGAATAAAAACTCTGAACTTGATTCGAAGATCACAGGGCTGGAAAGATGCGCGGGAGTTAGAGCGGAAATGAAACGCGGAAATGGGACGCTGGCCCGAACGTGAGTCGAAAGGCCGAAGTCCGCATTTGACTTTAGTAAAATATGTGTAAGTTTAGTGTAACTTGAAGCAATGGGTACGGCCGAACGGCCGACTACTAATAGAACGAGATTCTAGGGGGAATCATGGCAACTCAGAACAGCACCAATGGCGGCAACGGAGCCGAGCACGCATCAAAACTCGACGCGAAAGCACTCGCTGAAAAAGCAAAAGCGCTTGAGCTCGCGGTTGGCGCAATTGAAAAACAATTCGGAAAAGGCTCGATCATGCGCCTAGGAACGAATGAACCCTTGGTTCGTGATGTTCACGTCATTTCGACGGGCGCATTGTCCTTAGACATCGCTCTGGGAATCGGTGGCTTGCCCAAAGGCCGAATCGTCGAAATTTACGGACCAGAATCGTCTGGTAAAACGACGCTCGCCCTTTCGACGATCGCACAAGCGCAAAAAGCTGGCGGAGTCGTCGCGTTCGTCGACGCGGAACATGCTCTCGATATCGGCTACGCTCGTAAACTTGGCGTCCGAACTGAAGATCTTTTGATTTCGCAACCTGACACGGGCGAACAGGCTCTCGAGATTACGGAAACACTCGTGCGCTCTGGCGCCATTGACGTATTGGTTATCGACTCGGTTGCGGCCCTGGTTCCGCGCGCGGAAATCGAAGGCGATATGGGCGATAGTCACGTTGGTCTTCAAGCTCGCTTGATGTCGCAAGCCTTACGTAAACTCACATCGGCAATTGCGCGAAGCCAGACGATGGTTATTTTCATCAACCAGATCCGAATGAAAATTGGCGTCATGTTCGGAAGCCCCGAAACAACGACGGGTGGAAACGCATTGAAGTTTTATTCATCGGTTCGTCTCGACGTTCGCCGTATAGGCGCGATCAAGAACGGTGAAGAAG
Organism: Deltaproteobacteria bacterium; assembly: GCA_017302795.1. Lineage (GTDB taxonomy): Bacteria > Bdellovibrionota > Bdellovibrionia > Bdellovibrionales > JAMPXM01. The sequence goes on from JAFLCB010000002.1 coordinate 144,332, forward strand.
TCACTGGAAACCGAACGGCTGTTAAAGTCGTAAAAAATAAAATGGCGCCGCCGTTCGCAAAAGCAGAATTTGATTTGATGTACGGCGAAGGTTTTTCTTTGGAAGGCGACATCGTCGACCTGGGAGCGCAACACGGCATCATTGAAAAGTCGGGCGCATGGTACTCGTATAATGGTGAGCGCATGGGCCAGGGACGCGATCAAGCGAAACAGTTCCTGAAGGACAATAAGCCTCTAACAGAAGACCTGCGTAAAAAGATTCTTGAGTTCCACAAGATCGGATTGATCGCGGCGGAAATCGACACGACTGAAAAAGCGGATGACTCTACCGCGGCATCGGTTGCAGCGCCGATGGCGGCGAAAACTGCTGATAAAGCAGTGGAAAAATCGGCCGCTACATCCTCTGTAGCTGGTGTTGCATCGAATGGTTCTGCGGGGCCGGTAAAGACTCCGGCCATTCCGGTCGCTGCGATGGGTAAAGACTCGCTCAAAAAGGCGGCTGATGAAAAGAAGGCCACAGCTGCGATTCCTGCCAAGAAGCAGTAAGTAAACCGGCTGGCAGCAATGCCGGCCATAAAACCGGCCATAAAGCAAAGACGCGAAGAAATACGCGTCTATTGTTTTTCGCGGTGGCTGTAAGAGTTTCGATAGCTGATTCCCTAACTGACTGCTCGGTTATTGGAATTCGATCACGCGTTTAAACAGTTTTTTATTCAAACTTCCCGTGAAGGCGCAAACTGCTGGGTGACTGAACTCATAGGCATTTGCGCTCCAGTATCCGCCAGCCTCATTCGTGTAGACCTTTCCCCAAACCGAGGCAGCGCTTTTCTCTCTCGCGGCGAGGCTGAACGTGACAATGCGTTCGCCGGATTTGCCAGCAAATTCGAAACTTAAATTCGCTCCGGCTCCGTAGGCACTCGTTTCTAGCATTAGCGCATTCGGTGCGAGGACTTGTTCAATTTGATTCTTTCCATTGGTCAATTGGTCGAGATTTTCAAATTTGGAATTCAGCTCTGCCGTTACGCGAACCGGTGTCCCGGTGTACGCGCCCGCTTCTGTATCGATCGAGATGGTGAAAAGCTGGACCGGTGACTGTGGGTCAGCGACCGAGCAGCTAAGAACCGCTTTGCCATCAAGTTTAGGCGCGGCTTCGATGGGAAGGGCGGGATCGCGACCTTGCTCGATGCAGCCGCCGTCGTAGATGGCGATCGGTAAGAGTTCGAAGGTCTCAAACTTATAGACATAACTGATGGAATTTCCCCCGCCGAACCCGATGTTTGCCAATGCATAAATCTCTCCGTCTGGAGTCATGACCACATCTGTAAAAGGATCTTCGGCATCGTTAACCAGTTTCTTGTAGTCCATGACGGCGGTATTCATTCCCCAAAATGCTGCCGCAGATTTTCGAATCAATAGTTCACTGTAGACTTTCGAAATTTGCTTTTTTGTTGTCGGCGCGAAGAACTCGAAATCTGGATTCTCGGATTCTTTCTCAAACGCCGCATCGTATTGAGCGCAGGTGATGGCCAATGCTTTAGAAAGACCACCGAGTACTGAGACTAAAACTAAAATTGCCAGAACACAGCCCTGAGCCAAGCCTCGTAAAACAACTTTCCCGTCCAGTTTAAGCACAGTGCCCTCCCCTGATTCCGCATTGCAGAATACTTTTGAGGTGTTCTAAAACTAGAGGCTCCTAGGTGGTCAACTAAGCCTGCGGGGGGTGAAAATTAAACCGTTAAAACTCGCCGCAATGTTCGTGGCTCTGTTGGCTGCATTGTATGGGCTTCACGCGTTTAGTTTGAATTACGAAATGAACAAGCGTTTATCGGATTCCATCTGGCAGAGCGCCATCCGAGAAGCTGAGATTGCTTTTGCGGACGTGGGGCCGGCAACCATCGAGCGGGCGATTGAACACCGTGAAACAGAATTGGAAAATCGATTGTCTTCGTCTGGCACGAGGATTCGGGCAGGGCACCGAAAAAAGATTCGCTGGATTGATTCTATTCAAGAGCACGGAAAACGAGAAGTACCGAGAAAAAGTCAGTGGTCGATTGTCTACATTCATGGATTTTCTGCGGGACCATTGGAGCTTGAACCCACGGTTTCAAAGTTGGCCGAAAAATTAAACGCTAATTTATTTCTGACAAGACTTTCTGCACATGGGTTAACTGACGGTGAATCATTCGCAACGGTGAATGCCAAAGACTGGGTGAAGGATGTAGCGGAAGCGGTCGCGGTTGGTCAGATTCTCGGTGAAAATACCCTGTTGATCGGAACCTCAACAGGTGCAGCTCTGGCGCTCCGTTACGCGGCTACTGAATACCCCGGCTCTGCGAAATCTCAAGTGCGCGCCATGATATTATTGTCGCCCAACTACAAAGTATCTTCGTTCGGAGCTGATGTTCTGGGGAATCGCCTAGGGCCCTTGCTCGCACAATCTTTAATCGGAAAATATCGCGAATTTACTGCACAGAATGAACTTCACGGCGGCCGCTGGACGACAAGATATCGTACTGAGGCCTTGCACGAACTGATCTTGGTGACTTTTTCAGCGAGGAACGTCGCACTGGCGGAACTGAAGGTTCCCGTTTTGACGGTGTACACAGATAAGGACGATGTAGTTTCAATTTCGGAGATAGAAAAACGGGCAGCCGAATTTCAAGACCCTCGGTCACTTACAATTAACTGGATGGATGGCGAGAGACACGAACTCGCAAGCGAAACTTTTCATTCTGAGAAAGTGGAGAGTCTTGTTGAACTAATGAGAGATTGGTTTTTCAAGCTCAAGGTCGGCCCGTGGGAAAACCAAAACGAATCGAGTGACTGAGGCAGTCTCGTCAAACTCGATTCGAGCGTTGTTGGCCGTCGCGAGTCGCTGACTGATAGTAAGCCCGATGCCAGTTCCGGCGCCGATCGGTTTTGTGGTAAAGAACGGTTCAAAAAGTCGGCGAGCGGTCTCAAGTGGAATCAGCGGTCCGCCGTTTTCTACCGCGATTCGCACTTCTGTTTCGGTTTCACGCGCGTCGATCTTAATCCATCGATTTGATTCGGTATTTTGTTCAGCTGATAGTGCCACCAAGGCGTCGTGAGCATTGTTGAGTAAGTTCATCAAAATTTGAGAAATTTGAACGGGGCGAGCTAGCACGACTGTGTCAAGTGGCTCGACTTTCACCTCCAAGTGAATAGAAGCTAGGCGCAATCGCTCGCTGCAAATATCCAATGTCGAATCGATTATCGACTGCACCGTTTCTGCTCCAATGGGGTCCGAGTCACCGGATCTCGAGTAAACGCGAAGCGCATGAATCGTCTTCGAGATGCGAGTTACCATTTCAACGATTTTATTTGAGCTTTCTTGAAGTACCGGGAGATTGGCATCGCGCGCTGTTTTTTCAAGCAGCACGGCTTTCCCGAGAATGACCGTTAAGGGATTGTTGATTTCGTGGGCGATCCCAGCCGCCATTTCGCCGAGCGCAGCAAACTTTGCCGCAGAACTTGCCTCAGCAAAGTTCGAACGAAGCCGCGTCGTCATTTCGTTGAGACCCCTGGTGAGAACCCCAATTTCGTCTTGGCCGCCCTTCTCGCCCAGCGTGGGTCTCGTTGGATTGAGGTCTGCCGTCTGCAAAGAAGCCGTCAATGCTTCGATCGGTTGAAAAAGCGAATGGGAAAGCCACCGATTTAATGCTAGCGCAACCAGAAGAATTGAAATGAAAAGTGATATCACCATGTATCGGATCAAGGTGATCGGACGTTCAATGTCTTCCTTTAAAACTCGAGGTGCAAGCCTCCATGATTTCTGCACGTTTTCGCCCGTGCGACGATAAACCGCGGTGAAGGCCGCTCGCGATTCGTAGAGGGTTGCGGCGTCATTAGATTCAGAGTTTTTAATGATTCGCGCGAGCGAAGGATTGCGGCTGGCTCCGTCGGCGAGACTATCAATCGATTCGATTAAAAGATCGGGATCCGAAAGTCCGTGTGATTCGAGCCGAGAGTAGATTCGCGTTCCGTCATCAGCGAAGATTTGAACATCAGATCGAATTTGCGACGAAAGAGGCTGGGCCAAGCCAGCTAGCGCCTGATGCATGGAGACCAAAGGCACGATGGCCGAGATAAACCCCTTTAGCGGCTCACCTTTTCTTTGAATGCGAGTAACAAACATGACAGCCGGTCTCAGTGGGTTCGATAAATCGAAATGCATGATGGGTTCTGAGGTTTTCAGGGCCGCATCGAAAACGTGCGCGGGCGCGCCGGTGTTCAGAAGATCGAGGCGATTGAGATCGATACGCCTGATTCGTTTGGTGTCATAAAAGCTGATCGATTGGTAGGTTTGAAAATAGTTTCTGTAATCCTCAAATCGCCCTTGGATCACGTCATATTCAAGTGGGCGGAAAAAAAATGTGCTGCGGGCGAGATTTTTCTGTTCGGCAAGACGAGTTTCAAAAAAGCGCTCGACAACCGAAAGCGCCTGCTGGCTAGTCGAATTAATTTCGCCAATGGCGAGCTGGTGAAGAAGTTTTTCGCCAAACAAGAAAAAGGTCGCCGCAAGAACTGTCGCAGTAACAGTCAAAATCGCGGCATTAAAAATCAAAAGCCGAGTCCTGATTTTCATTGTACTTCAGTCCGTTGAATCCGCTCGACTTCACGCAACGGCGCAAGATCCACAAGCTTTGCCACTGATTCGTTCGCCTGACGAATGCCTCGTTCACCAAAATATTGATTGATGGCCTGCATTTCTTTGTGAACGATCCCCCCAGTGGCAAAGATTTCGAGATTCCTTTTTAGGTCAATAAATAGGGAGTCTTCTTTCAAAATTCGAAGGACATCGTCTGGTTGAGTGCCGAAATACTTGGCCACTATTTCACCAGAGTCCTTTGGGTTTTCTGCTAAATAGGTGAGGCCATCAAAATAAGAGAGAATGACGGCGGCAGCAACTTCGGGATTTACTAAGACCTCGTCGCGAAGAGCAAGACCCGAGATCACAAGTTCGGGATTGATTTCAGAAGAGAGGACGACGTTCATGTCGTTCGCAATGGCCCGCTGACGAGCCGGTTCCCACGTGTATCCCGCATCAATCGTTCCCGCTACAATCGCCTCGGGAACTTGCATGGCAGGAACAGTTCGAAATGAAACGGAATGACGATCGATTCCGGCGCTTTCAAGAATACGGACCAATGCATATTCGGCGTAGGAACTTAGCTCGGCAATACCAATACGCTTCCCGCGCAAGTCGAGAGGTTTTTTAATATCCTTTCTCGCGACGACTACATCGGATTTGGAAAAGTCAGAGACCATTACGAGTCGAATGGGGGTCGCTAAACTTTTCAGGACGACAAAGTCAGCAATCACTCCGAAGCTGCCGTGAACTTTTCCCGTGCGGATTAAATCATTCATTTCGCCTGTTCCAGAGGGTGCGTTTACAAGCTCAACGTGCACCCCGGTGTTTCTAAGACGTCGATTGATGAATCCTTTTCGATCGGCAACGACCATCGGATAATATCCAACCCAGTCGAGGATTGCGATTTTAAGTTCGCCAGTGAAGGGAGGAGCTGTTCGCTCGCCACGGCCAAACTTTATAAGTTCCAAGCCAAAGTAAATTGAGAAACCAATAGAAATCAGGAGCGCGGCTAGCCAAGAGGCGGCTAGTGCAAAACTGTAAGATGTTTTTTGTTTAAAACTGGCCGCCATCCCCTTTGTTATGAACGAGGATCAAGGCGTTGTTAAACTTAATTTTTAGAAAGTAAGATTGCCGTGGAGAATCCGAACAGACTCCACGCGTTGAGATTGACTTACCAAATAAGTCAAACTCATTGGGCTCATGAAGATCGAGTGGACCTCGATCGCAGATTTTTTAAGTAGATCCACTTGGCGCTTAGCGAGGTCCGATGTGTAGGTGCCCTGGCAAGTGACTGTGACAGTGGACAGGGCCTCAGTGGCAACTTGCACCTTTTTGGGGCTCGCAAAACTAATTGCAGAGAGCGCACGTGCCTGTGCCTCGAGGGATTCAGTCGGCGACGTGAAAAGCACGGATGTAGCGGAATTTGATTCTTGCGTGACATTCAATATTTGCGGAAGGGGAAGCCCTTGAGATGTTAAGGTACTGTTGATTGCGCCTAGGGCTTCTGGCACCGACGTCGAAAGAAATGTGATCCGCCGAACGTCAGCGTGAGAATTAACGGAAATCGTGCGGTCATTTTCGAATGAACTATTTTGCATAATAAACTCCGTCGGATTGTCACCGGTTACAAGGGTGCCGCGATCTAACTTCGCGTCATCGAAATGGGCAAGTCCCACCCGCAGTGGAACTTTGTGGGTCAATGCGAGTTCGACGCTGCGGTAGTGAAGCACTTTGGCACCCCAAAATGTCATGTCCAGCAGTTGGCGATGGTTGAGATTTTCTAGAAGTCTTGCATGGTCTGTTGGCCCCAAGGCCTTCGGATCGGCGGACATCACGCCGGGTACTTCTTTGAGAATGTCGCAACGTGTGGCATTAAATGCCGCAGCCATGGCGACGGCCGTTACATCAGTTCCTCCGCGTCCAAGCGTAGTGATCTCCTTCGTAATTGGAGACACTCCCTGAAACCCGGCCAAAATAACTACGTTCCCCTTGTTGAGTTCTTCCTGCACACGAATGGATTTAATATCGATGATTCGCGCGTTCGAGTGAGTTTCGTCCGTAAATAGACCAGCTTGCGAGCCTGTGAAGCTGATCGCTTTCGCTTCTTTCAGAGTCGAGTTGAGTGCGTCGGTCAGCGCCATTGAAAATAGCGACATCGAGACACGTTCGCCAGTCGACAGAAGCATGTCCAATTCTCGACGATTGGGTTGATGACTGACGGAATAAGCAAGCTTGAGCAAGGCATCAGTTGCAGAGCCCATTGCGCTGACAACAGCGATCACATTAGTACCCGAGGCACGGAGTCTCGCGACTCGACCCGCAGCCGCGCGAATATGTTCGGGCGTCGCGAGGCTCATGCCGCCAAATTTTAATACAATGAGAGGGCGCATAGACTTGTTTTACCTGGTCTGATTCTGGCCTGCTTACTGAGTCACAGTTTCGCTTTGGTTCAAGAACATTGCTACCGCAGAACGCGACCCTTTGGGTATTCGAATTCGATGGGACTTTACATCTCTTGGTATGAAGCCCTTTAAAAGCTCGGGATTAAGTTCGGTCAGCGATCGCTCGCTGACCCCAAGGTGGTTGGCAAGATTGATGAGGTCTGTACCGCCTGGAGCATTATAAAACTCGAAGGCAAACGGTACGTGAAATTCGAGATCTCTGAACCCGTACAATGCAGGGGCCTTGGCAATTAACATCGCAGCCAACATTTTGGGGACATAGTTTCTAGTTTCTTCGGGAAGTGCGCCGCGGTCAGCAAGGTCCCAAAAGCTATTGGTTTTATGACGTTTGATAAGGCGGCGAACACCGCCCTCTCCCATGTTATAGCTTGCTGCCACCAGGTACCATGATCCGAACTGCTCAAAAAGGTCCGCCATGTACCCAATAGCTGCTTTCGTCGCCTTTTCGTAATCGCGGCGCTCGTCAATCCACCAGTCGACATTAAGTCCATAACGTTCGCCTGTTGGAGCGATGAATTGCCACATTCCCATGGCGTTAGCGTGACTAACAGCGCTTGAAGAAAAACCGCTTTCAATCATTGCAACGTAGGCGATGTCAGTCGGAAGGCCCTCGCGTTTGAGCTCCGATTGGATATAGGGAATGTAACGCGTTGAACGTTCTAGCCAGCGCCGAAAAGAGGATCTGCCAGTCGTCTGAAAGTACCGAATCCATTTTCGTACCCGGGCGTTGTAGGTAACTGGAAAATCAAAAATGAGATGAGCCTCGTTGAGCTTATCTTTCTTTGATTTCCCGCTGGGGTTTTCTGCGACCGTCACGGTTTCGTCGGCAGCTTTTATTCCAGTCGAGAAAGCGGGAACCTCAGGGCTAAGGGTTCTGAAGCGACCGCTGCCCTTCGGTTCAAAGGCCGCGGTAGCCCGGTTGGGTGCTGATCCACTTTCTTCGGGCGGAGCTTGTTGAACAGTTTCGGCGAGCGATATGGCCGTCGATTCTGAGCCAGCGGGTGCGGAAGCATTCGGCGCAATAGCATCTGACGCCGATTCGCTTTTCACGTCAGCGGGTTTCAGGTTTTTAACAGGACCGCGCTTCAAGTCCGTTTTTTTTGTTTTGCCAGGGCGAAAAGAAGATTCTCGCTGATGAGTAGTTGCACAGCCATTGATGAGGACGAAAGTCAGGATCAGGCAAGCAACCGAAAAAACGCGACGGAATGGGAACGACAGCCGGTCGATCCAAGCAGAGTAGACGGACGTTTCGAATTCGTTGTGGGTCATCCTGACCCCTTTCTTCGCTGGACTGTCTAGGTAGTCTAGCGGGGCTTCGGTAAGCAAGTCTACCTACAAGTCCAGCCAAAGTTTGATTTCGGCGTTTCGCCAATGATGTGTTCTTGGCGCTGCTTTCGTCTAGCGGAAATGGCGAAAACAAATTTATCGCTCGCGGAAACCTTGAGTCGAGGAAAGGTCTAGGAAGTTTCCAGTGGCACCACGCTTGCTTTTCTAAATGGTTGTGATCGGCCGATTTGTGTTCGGTAACTCGACCAACGTCAGGAGGACGAATGAGCAAAGGAATTTTCACGGCCGTTAGCGGGGCCATCGCTCAATCAGCAAAACTGGATACGGTTGCCAACAACCTCGCTAACGTCAACACGACGGGCTTCAAACGGGATGGTCAACTGTTCCGCGAATACCTGACCTCCTACAACAAGGAACCGGGTGCGATCGAAGCACCACGGGTGCCTGCTTCGATTGAATCTTTCTACGCGCACAATGGTGGCGATAAGTCTTACGTCGATCTCGACGGAACGTTCTCTGATTTTTCTCAAGGTGCCGTTCGTCCGACTGGAAACAACCTAGATTTCGCTATTGAAGGTGATGGTTTTTTTGAAGTCGCAACTCCGGATGGCGCACGGTACACGCGAGCGGGAAATTTTTCGATTGATGGCGACGGGCGACTTATCACCAAACAGGGGTATCCGGTTCAACGTCAAGGCGGCGGAGAGTTTCGCCTTTCGGGCGGTGATCTGACGATTTCGACGACCGGCGAAGTTTTCGATCGCGGACAAAGTCTAGGTCAGATCTCTCTTGTGAACATCGCCAACAAAGATGCCCTGATGAAACAAGGAGCTAACCTGTTTGCATTTCGTGAGGGTCTTGATCCGCAAATGGCTCCATCCACCGAAGCCAAAGTTAGCCAAGGATTTTTGGAAGGTAGTAACGTGAATGTCATTCGCGAAATGACAGACATGATCGCTGCCACCAGGACGTTTGAAAGCACGCAAAAAGCAATTCAGGCCTACGATCAAATGAACGGCAAAGTCGTGAACGAAGTTTCGAAACTGAACCAAGGGTAAGGCAAAGGTTAACCTAAATGATTAAGTCACTTACAACCGCAGCAACCGGCATGCAGGCGCAGCAAACTAACATGGATGTGATTGCCAACAACTTGGCAAACGTATCTACCACTGGCTTTAAAAAGTCGCGCGCTGAATTCGAAGACTTAATGTATCAGACGCTGAAGGAACCCGGCGCCGTTTCCGGTCTCAACTCGATTTCTCCTACTGGCGTCCAAACTGGTCTTGGCGTTCGAACGGCTGCTATTCAAAAAGATTTTGATGTTGGCGCCGGGAAAATTACTAAAAATGCCTTAGACGTTCAAATTGAAGGGCCAGGCTTCTTTCCGATTCAAACTCCAGATGGACAGATCGGCTATACGCGTGACGGTCAGTTCAAAAAAGATCCACAGGGTCGAATTGTCGACAAAAACGGAAATCCACTTCAACCCGAAATAGTCATCCCGCCGAATGCGCAAGGCGTGGACATTTCCCCCAATGGCCAAGTCTCGGTCACAGTTGGAACATCGATGGTTCCACAGCCGATTGGTCAAATTCAGGTCGTCAACTTCGTAAATCCAGCTGGCTTGCGGGCGATGGGCAAAAACATCTTCATGCCAAGCGGTTCTAGCGGTCTTCCTGTGCAGGGCACGCCAGGCCTAAATGGAATGGGCGAACTTGCGCAAGGGCAGGTTGAAGCATCGAACGTCAATATTGTCGACGAGATGGTGAACATGATCACCGCTCAGCGAGCTTATGAGACCAATTCCAAAGTGATCCAGGCCTCCGATCAAATGCTTCAATCGGTAAACTCACTTCGTTAAAGGATATATGACCGTCATTGCGCAGGCTTTTTTCCTTATCGTAACTCTTCTAGCGGCGGCACAAGCGCGAGCTGCTGAAGTCGATCTCGTCATGGTTGTAAGGCCGGCGGTTCGCCTGGACTTCTTAAACGCTGAGCACGATCTTACACTTGTTGAAATCGTCGATCTTGCTACCGTGCCGATCAGTCATCGCACGGAGGTCGAACGGCATTTGAAATCGGTCATTCTAACTGACCGACCTGCGATAGGAGAAGAACGTGCATTTTCTCAAGAGGGACTGGAGTCGGTGGTCGCCGAAGCGACACGGCGTCTCGAGGCGGCGGGCTACGCCGTCACCTGGCGCCTGCCGCGAAGAAGTCATATCTTCCGAATTTTAGAGTTCAATGCCATGACGGTTTTGAAGAAACTTGAAGACGAGCTTCGCTCGAAGTGCAATGGTTGCGACCTGCAGCTTCGCGGTTACGACTTTCCTCGCGAACTTACAAAGCTCGATGCAAAAGGTCTTCGGTCTTGGACCACAATGGCAAGATCCGAGCGCCCACGAGGCAGTTTTGCTGTTCCGCTACAGCTAGAATTTCACAACGGAAAAAGACAAACAGTCATGCTTTCGGGAATGGTGGATTACTGGCGTACATTGCCGGTTACTACGCGAAGCCTAAACGCGGGCGAAAAAATTCGTGATTCTGACTTTAAGCTCGAGCGAAGAAATGTCAGTTATTCGTACGATGAGCCACCGACATTGAGTGAAATCGAAGGATCGGTCGCTGCGCGAGGCATGCAGGCTGGAGAACCATTGATGCGCGGAATATTACGTCGCGAACAATTGGTAAAATTTGGTGACGTGGTTCGAGTTCAAGTCGGTGGCGATACGTATTCGATATCTGCAGAAGGTGTTGCACAGACCGCGGCTGCTATCGGGGAAACCGTGCAAGTTCGAGTTGGAAAAAATAAAAAGATGATTTCTGGCATTCTCAAGGAGAAGGGTCTTGTTGAAATTCAATAGTTTGAAACAGCAAATAAAGCACTTGAGCATGTTCGCGTTCATGGCGATTGTCGCAACAGGTTGTGCATCGTTCAATCGCGGTGTTAAAAACCTCGTCGGCGACGATAAGCCAAAACTTGCGAAGTATTCTGATCAAGAAAATTTAAAGTTTCAGAGTGACCGTAAATATCGCCGCATGAACCGAAATAGATTTGAAGACGAAGCTGATGTCAATGCACAGGCCGGCTCGCTATGGGTCATGGAAGGCCAAGGGGCCTATCTTTTTGCACAAAATCAAACGCGTATGATGGGCGATCTTCTGAACGTGCGTGTCGAGGGAAACCCAAGACAACAACTGAGCAGTAAAGTGAAGGTCATCTCAAAGTTGTTAGATCGTCTTGAAGCTCCCCAGCGTGGTCTTGCCGGAACGCCCGTTCAGGCGGCTAAGGCTGGTGGCGCCCAGGGAGCAAATCCACCGGCGCCGCAAGCGGGCGCCGCGGGAGCGGCCGACGGTCAAGCGGCTGATCCAAATGCGACAGCTGCGGCTAGTCAGGCAGCGACTGAGAAGGCGGGGACTTTTGATCCGCGTGATCCAATTTCGACAATTCAAACAGTGCCGACGAGAATCGTTGAACAGCTGAAAGATGGAAGCTATCGCGTAAAAGGTGCTCAACCATTTATGATCGGAAAGCGTGAGTACAAAGTGATTGTCACTGGTGTGGTTCGCCCAGAGGACTTTGACGATAGCGGAATAGAGTCTTCTAAACTTCTCGATTCGCAATTCGACATTGTCAGCTCGCGGAAGGGTTCTGCGCTATGAAACAAACAGCAATAAGATTTTTTGTATTACAGCTCGGACTTCTATTCGCAGCGGCACTGCTTTCGATTTTTATCGTCCAGCCCGACGCAGAAGCGGCACGCATCAAAGATATCGCGAATGTCCGCGGTGTTCGCGATAACCAGCTTCTTGGTTATGGCGTGGTTGTTGGACTGAAGGGCACGGGCGATTCGAAAGCGGAGTTTACCAATAAGTCTATCCTCCGCATGCTCGATAAGCTTGGAATGAAAGTTGAAGACAAAGAGGTTGCTTCAAAAAATGTCGCAGCCGTGATCATCACAGCTTCACTGCCGGCGTTTGCTCGTGCGGGGAACAAGCTGGACGTCAGCGTCAACTCGATTGGCGATGCGACTTCACTAGCTGGCGGCACTTTGATCCAGTCTCCTCTTCGAGCTGCTGATCAAAATATTTATGCGGTCGCGCAAGGCGCACTTCTTGTGGGAACTGGTGCTGATATGCATCCGACTGTTGGTCGACTTCCGAACGGAGCCATCATCGAACGCGATGTCGCCGAGGACTTCACTGCTAGAAAGATGTTTCGCCTAACACTTCACAATCCCGATTTCACAACTGCCGCGCGACTTTCAAAGCGAATTAACATGGATCTTTCGGGAAAGTATGCTTCGGCCAAGGATGCTGGGACTGTGGACATCATTGTCCCCTTTTCCTACGAGGGGCGCGCAGTCGAACTTTTGGCGACGATCGAGTCGCTAGAAGTCACCCCTGACACGCGCGCGAAAGTGATAGTAAATGAAAAAACCGGAACCGTCGTAATCGGCGATACAGTTCGAATTTCAAAAGTTGCGATCAGCCATGGCGATCTGGCAGTCAAAGTAGATGGCTCTAAAGGAAAATCGAAAGACGGCGACCGAGTTGCAGTTTTCGATTCCGGCACAAGTGTCGGGGACTTGGTGAAGTCATTGAACCAGTTGGGCGTAAGCCCACGTGATTTGATTACGGTTTTACAGAACATAAAGGCAGCGGGTGCGCTGCAAGGTGAGCTCGAAATACTTTAACCGCGGAGCAGGACTTACGTGTCGGAGATTCAAGGGGGCGGGAAAGCAGCCAGAGTAAAGGCCAGCGGAAATGCCGGCGCAATGCAAAAGACCGGACTGGCCTCGACCGCGAAAGTGTTTCGATTTGAAGCAGAGGATCATAAAATAGAGAAACGGGACGCAACATGGATGTCGCGTCTCAGGGGTACGGTGGGTTGGAGTTCGTTCAACCAAGGATGGTTTAAGAGCAGAGCCGTTTCGAGCAGGAAACAGGGGCATAGAGTCAGTACGCTAGGAAAGGCGACTTCTTTAGGCTTTATCTGTGAAAGGCGCAGGATGCGCATCGCTCTCCGATCCACCTACCCATTTTTTTGCGATCCGTTTTTGTTCGGCCCTTGGCCGACGTTAATACTGTGTTTGTGCTTGGCGCAGTTTTCTTTTGCCGAAGGCAATCCCTACACAAATAAACGCGACGGTCTGGCGGAAGTTGATCCAGGAGCAAAGGCTGTTTCTAGCGAAGTGGTTCGCAAGGCTCCACCTACCGAGCGCGATCCGCGAGTGATGGACGCTGCGCGAATGTACGAAAAATATTTTCTCAATCAAATGGTCAAAGCCATGCGTTCGACAGTGAAGTATTCGGATTTGCAGAAGCCAACGATGGGCGAGGAAATCTATCGCGACCAATTGGACGATCAGTATGTAGATTCATGGACCAACACTGGAGGAATCGGTTTGGCCGACATGATTCACGATGAACTTCTAGGCAAAGCGCAAATGAACAAACTGCGCCGAGAAGCGATGAAGGCTTCCAAAGGAAAAACCAGAACACCGATGGCTCTCACGGACCGAGATGTTTTGGCTGTTCGTCGTCTTCCGACCAGTGCGGCTAACAACGGAGCCGGTCAAAACGGAGCCGGTCAAAACGGAACTTACAGCGAAACTGTATTGGTCAGTCTCGGAAAAACAACAGTGACAAGAGCAGACGCACCGGAAACAGTCCGAAGCCCCTGGGAAGGGGAAATCGTCCAAATTCAAGTCAACCATGGAAAAGTTCTTATCGACCTTCACGTCGGCTCTAAAAAATCGGAAGGGCGCGCTGTTCAGATCGCGTTTGATGGAGTGCCATTTCACGGCACCGGCGGCGAATCTGGATCGTTGCGCGTTGGGAATCAAATTAAAGCGGGTCAGGTGATCGGTCATTTGGCGCCTCAAGCGAGAGGTATTTTGATTCGCCAGGAAGTTCCCGGGACCAAGGTCCAGGCCGAGGTAAAACCCTCGACCACAGCGGATTCTGGTCTTTAGGTCTCGTGGATTTCTGTCTCATTGTGATACACTGTTTCTAGCGGAGGTTTCTATGAAAGTCGCAAATACAGGCCCGGGAAATATCACTTCAGGTGTTGCAGGAACTCAAGCCTCGGGTGCAAAAGAAACCACGTCAAAGAATTCCCGCTCAGCCGCAGCAGAAGCGCTCGGCGCGTCAGTTGGCAATTCGACAAAAGTAGATCTTTCGCCGCGTGCGCAAGAAATGAAACGTGTGAAAGAGATGGCGACTCCGGGCGGAGTGGATGATGCGAAAGTCGCACGTTTGCAAGCGTTGATCGACAGTGGTCAATACAAAGTTGACGCTCGGGCCGTGGCGGATAAGCTCGTCGATGAACAAATGAAAATGAACGAATAAGCAAACGCAGTAAAGTTAGTAGCCTCTCAAGGAAGAAAGGCGAGGAATGAACTCTCAGCAAACAGATGCCGTATACCGTGAACTTCTGTCGTGTCTCGATGATTTGGTAAAAATCTATCGTTCACTTCTTGAAGTCGTTCGGCGTGAAAAAGAAATTCTCGTTGAAAGCCGTCTGGATGAACTTAACGAGAACAATAAAACCAAGGACGCACTTCTTGTGCGAATTCGAACCTTGGAAAACAGTCGCACGAAGTACGCTCGCGATCTTGCGGTACTGACTTCTTCCGACGTCGATCAACCTCGCTTACTTGAAATCGCTGCGAATTTGCCAGCAGATCGTGGCGATCGTCTGCGCAATATGCACTCTGTGCTTGAGCTTCTGGTTCGTCGGGTTTCAGAAGTAAATAAGACAAATGAAGAGTTGGTGCAGTCGGCACTTCGTTCGATCACCGGTGCCATGGAAGCGATCAAAGACGGGCTCGCTCCAGCGAATACTTATGAAAGAAAAGGTTCTTTAGCGACCTCAAAAACAGAGGGCGGAGCGTTGGTCAGTCGAGAGGCTTAAGCCGGCTTCGAAGCAGTCGTGGAGCGCAGGATGCGATCCACAAACAGGTTTGTTGAGAGACAAGGATGTCGTGATGTCGGTGCAAAATGTCTAAAATCCATTCGATGATGGATATTGGAAAGCGGTCAATGATGAATAGTCAGACTGCTCTTCAGACGTCGGGTCACAACATCTCGAATAAAAGCACCGAGGGATTCTCCCGCCAACGAGTTGAAATTCAAACGAATGTTCCGATCGGTTCCGGAAAAACTCGCTATGGCATGGGGTCTAAGACTGCGGCCGTCACACGCGTCAACAATTCTTTCTTAGAGAGACAAATCGGAAACGAAAGATCGCTTTCTGGGTTTTACGACGGGAAAGCCGAAGCGATGGCTCGTGTTGAGCAAGTTTACAACGAGCAGCAGAACAAGGGTTTGAACCAGTTCGTCGCAGACTTCTTTAGTTCGGTGCAGGAAATGGCGAACAATCCAGAAAGTTTAGCGACCAGAACTCAAGTTCGCGAAACCGCAGATTTTTTGACGAAAGATTTTAAGCGTGTGCATTCGCAGTTGACCGACATCACCAGAGATCTCGATCAGCAGATCGGCAGTCAGCTAGAAGAAGTGAACTCAATGGCCAAAGAAGTGGCCAACTTGAACGAGAAAATTCAACAAGTCGAACTTTCCGGCGGTTATGCCAATGACGAGCGTGATCGTCGCGAATTATTGGTGAAGCAGATCGGCGACCGGATCAATATTCGCTGGGCAGAGGGCAAGGACTCGACGGTTACCATTACCGCTGGCAATTCGGCGGTCTTAGTAGCGGGATACGATGCGAAGCGCTTGGAAGCTAAAGGCACTCCGGAAACGGACACAAAGGGCGAAGGCAACGTCGACATTTTTTATATTAATAACGAGCGTGCAACGCCAGTTGAGGTCACAAGTCAGTTCGTCGGAGGTAAAGTCGGCGGCCTTTTGGACGTGCGTGATAAAGTAGTCACCGAGCTTTTGACCGACCTCGATAAAATGGCCTATTCGTTTGCAGCCAATCTCAATGAAGTACATCGACAAGGGTTTGACGTTTACAACCGTACCAATCTTGATTTCTTCGAGCTTCCTCAGAATCTTCGGCATGCGTCTGCGAACATGAAAGTTTCGAATTCAATTTTGGAAGATGTTGGGCGCATCGCCACGGGCGGTCAGATGGCGTCTCCGGGCGATAACCGCGTAGCGCTAAAGATGGCACGTCTGCAGCAAGATAAAGTCATGGGCGGAGAAAGCACCTTAGATGAATTTTATAATAGCGTTGTTGGAAAAGTGGGCATTCAGGCTAAGCGCGCTGAAACGTCCAGCGATTCACAACGAGATATCGTGAAACAGCTAGGGAAAATTCGGGAAAGTATAAGTGGCGTGAGTTTAGATGAAGAAGCGACGAAGCTAATTGAGTATCAGAAGTCTTTCGACGCAAGTGCGCGATTGATACGAACAGCTGATGAAATGTTTGATACGGTATTGAACTTGAAACGAATGTAATAGGGTAAGCGGCTATGCGGATCGCAGATAAAATGAACTACGATCAAGTGAATTCCGGTTTGCAAAAAAACCGGAGTGAGCTTTCTGAGCTGCAAAACCAAGCGGCAACGCAGAAGCGTGTCAACAAGCCTAGCGACGATCCGTTGGCAACTACGCGGGTTCTGTCTGCGCGAACGAACGTAAATGCCAGTCAGCAGTACATTAAAAACATCAATCAAGCGAAAACGTTTTTGGAATATTCTGACCAGTCGTTAGGTGAACTGACGGAAATTCTTGTTCGTGCGAAAGAACTTGCGATCGGTCAGGCAACGGACGGTGGAGCTAATGCAGCGTCAAGGGCTGTAACCGCAACTGAAGTCGAGCAGCTGATCGGACAATCAGTACAGGTCGGCAACCGCAAACTTGCAGATCGCTTTCTGTTTGGCGGGTACAAGACGACAGATGCCCCGTTTGATCCCAAGGGTCAGTACCGTGGGGATAGCGGTGAAATCCGGGTTGCCATCAACAAAGAAGCAGACGTTTCGATTAATGTTCCAGGAAGTCGTGTTTTTCTGGGTCAGGGAATTCGTGGTTCTCGAGGTTCAGCGCCGGCCGGGAGCGGGATTTCACCCGGTGTGTCACCAAACTCGATAGAAGGGACGTCGCCTAAAAACGAAGCTCCTTTGCGCGGCCCTGCTCAAGCAACGACGACAGATTCCGCGCCCCCTGTTTCGGCGACTCAGAGTCAACTTTCGGCAACGTGGCGCAACGACGGGACCAATGTTTTTGCGGTCCTTCAGGATCTCGAAGTCAGTCTGCGGACCAACTCGAAAGAGGGAGTTCAGGACTCGCTTGACCGTCTAGACGAGGCTTTGGCGCAAGTCGTACTCGCCCGTTCAGAGGTTGGGTCTCGCCTTGCGACGCTTAACAGCGGAACTGAGGCTCTGACGAAAGGCGTGATCGATTCGAAGTCGCTCGCCTCGAGCATGGAAGACGTCGACACCTTCGAGCTTGTGTCGAATCTTACTAAATCTGAAAGTACCTTAAAAGCTTCGCTCGAATCCTCGGGCAAATTGATTCAACCTAGCCTTCTTGACTTCCTTCGGTAGCAAAAGTAGCTAAAGCGTCGCTTCATTTCATCCGTTAAGAGAAATGTAGTTCTTATTTCGATGAGTGTTCACGGATCGAAACTCTTCTGCAGTCATGATTTTCAAATCACTGATTTCAATTGAGGTTCTGACGAGACTCCGCCGAGGTGAGGGATCGTTGTTTAGTTAGACGTTATTTAACTATACGGACACTTTGACCAGGACGTTGAAGGAGACCCGAATGCTGGTTCTAACCAGAAAACTCGGCGAATCGATTGCAATTGATGACCACATCAAAATCCGCGTTGTTCAAATCAAGGGCAAGCAGGTGCGATTGGGAATCGAAGCGCCGAAAGATACTAAAATTCATCGCGAGGAAGTTTACCTAGCGATTCAAAGCCAGAACACAGAGTCTGTAAACACGACGAGTGAGTCTACACGTGCTGTTGCTAAGCTATTAAAGCCTTAGGTCATTTCAAATACGTGGTTGAGTGCGGCGCTTATTACGCGCCGCGCGTTTCTACACGCCCTTCGAACAGCCTTATCCAGGGCTTTTCCGTTAGTTTTCCAGTGTTTTTTCACTGGTTTTACACAGACTGTTCCACTTTCACCTTCTTTTTACTTGCCGCCGTTTAAAACACCTAACTACGCTAAGAAATAAGGGTCGGGTCCTAGGTCGAGTCATTGATTTTAGTCAGGTCAATTCACCGAACACAGGCTCCGAGGTGTCATTGTAGTAAGAAGCGTCGTCTAGACGAGGTCGATTGCAAAGCACTGAAGAAGTGGGAGCCCAAGGTTTGGGCGTGAAGGGGTAGTATGGCGGCAATGCAAATTCAAACGTCGCGATTCGGAATCGTTCAGTGTCTGGAAGAGGATATGATTCTTTTTCCAGAAGGGATTCTTGGATTCGCCGATCTTCGTAGGTTTGTACTTGTAGACGATCCCTCAGACGAAATTTTCGCTTGGCTACAGAGCTGCGAAATTCCCCAAATTGCATTCCCCGTGCTTGAACCAGAGCTTTTCACTGCTAACTATCAATTAAATTTGACCAAACATGATCTCGAGAGCCTCGATATGAAATCGTCGGCTGGAACAAGAACTTTTGCGATCATCACTGTTCCAGAAGATCCCACCCAGATGACCGCTAACGTGAAGGCGCCGATCGTCATTAACGTTGCTAAACGCATGGCTCGTCAGATTGTGCTTCAGGATAACAACTTGGCAATTCGCGAACCGATTTTTGCGAAGTTACAAAGTCGCGTCGTTCAAAGTCCGCAACTGGCAATCAAGACTCAGGCTTCTGATTGGGGAGTTGCAGTTCGGCTTCCTTCTCGCAGCGGCGAACCGGAAGCATCGATTTAGTTCGGATTACATTTCAAAGGTCAAATTCCAAAATAACGTGGCACCAAAAGTCGTGACGGGTCCGATCACCGAGGGCCAGACCGCGTTTGGAATATGAGATCCAAAGACGCGAAGCCCGTAACTCTGATCAAATTCAAATTGAGCAGCTGCTTTGATTGTCGGTGAGACCGGCGGAATTGTGTCGTCAAAAGGACATGTTTGAATACCGCAGGTTCGCCCCACCGGCCAGGCTCCGCCAGCGCCGACCGTCAAACGAGAATTGAAAGATTCTGAATCGAACACTTTTAATTGGGCGTTCAGCAACACGTCGATAAGCGAGTAGGTGAATTTAGTTGCGCTCGCTTCTGTTACTTCGGCTGTGAATCCTCGGCCAGATATATCAATTCCAAAACCAAAGCTTCCAGACTCCGCCATCGTTCCAAACAGTTCAACGATTGGGCTTCCGCCGGCTTTCACGGTTGTCCCGTCGCGGATGCTTTGAAGCGAGTCTTGAACATATCCAAGGCCAAGAAAAAGATCGCCCGCCGTCGACGACTGGGCCTCTGCAAATTGAGGAAGCATCAGGCAGCTGAGAAAAGCTGCCGCAAAGTTGATTTTTAACTGGATCATTTAAAGGGTCTTAGGCCAATGACGATACAAAGTCTATTTCACGCGAAAAAATCAGTGTGACGAACGTCTAGACTAACATCCTCAAGACTCAATTTGAGATCGAAGACACCCGATAGATAGTCAAGCCAGTAAGGCTTTTCCTAGGGAGGCCAGGACGGTGCCCGCCAAGGAAGGGTTTTGAGAGATGTTTCAAAAGGCAAACTTAGGCGCGACCGAATCACGGTTAGCGTTCTGGCTTACGCTATTCGCGGTCCTCGTTTTTTCCATTGCCGATTTGAGGCAGGCTGTCGCGCAAGAAGACGGCGCGACAAGGTCGCGAGAGATCGCACAAGAGGTTCCGACGATTTTCGATGTTCGAAAATCTTTACCTATGGAACCTACCGAACCTGCTTATCACGACTTTTATATCAACGCCGGTTCTGAGGCGGGGTTCAAGCGCGGACAGTATTTGCCGATCAGCCGCGCGCTTCCCGTACATGATCCCATTCAAAATAAACAGCAGGCGATTCTGACAGTGCCAGTTGGAAAAGTGTTAGTTATTCACGTGGACCGTGGCCTAACTGTCGCTCGACTTGTTCAAGAACTCTCTGGCGCCGAGCGACCCACGTTGGATTATGAAGCGATCATGATCGGCGACCGTGTCGACATGAAAGGCATCACAACTGTTGCACCGAAACCGACTGGTAAAAAACGTACCGACACTAAATCAGACACGCAATCTGATTCATCGGGAGAGAAGCCGGTCATCGAAGCGACCGATGTGGCTCGGGCAGCTGATGGAGTGAAACCGAACCCAGTGGCCGCGGCATCTGCGACGATCCCGCAAAATGTGCAAATTCTACCTGCAAATCCAGCGGCAAATCCTACGTCAAATTCGAATCCCCAGCCGTCCACAGTAAAATCTGGCGCAACGGACGCTGCCAACCCGCCGCAACGAGTGACACAGCCGGTTCCTCCGCCTACAGCTTAAGGGCATGAGCCCAGAACAAAATTCTCCGTATGCGGTCGCAGTTGTCAAAAACTTGGATCGAAGCCAAGAAGATGAAGCAACGGCCATTCTCTTTGAGTTTGGCGCAGAGGGCGTAGCCGAGGACCTGCCATTTATTCAGCGCGATCTTCGGTATGATCCCGAGTTAGTTGCGGCGAAAGAAATGATTCTCAAGGCGTATTATTCCAACCCGCCAAGCGAGGAACTTCGATTTGCTTTGGAGGCAGAGCTTCGCCGATTAAATTCCTCCGTCGTGTTTTCGATGACTTTAGAGGCGCATCGAGACTGGTTAGAAGAATGGAAAAAAGGATTTGTTCCGTTTAAATTTGCCGAACCGTTCTGGGTTGTGCCGAAGTGGTGCAACCCACCCGAGGGTCTTGCTGACGTTCACACTTTGTGGATGGATCCTGGTATGGCGTTTGGCACCGGCACACATGAAACAACACAGCTAGCTGCAGCGTTGACTGTCGAGTGGATGGCCAAGCGCACGAGTGCGAAAGTTTTAGACGTCGGGACAGGCACGGGAATTTTAGCTCTGATCACAGAACGAATGGGCGCTGAGGTGGCGGTTGGTCTCGATATCGATCCCGAAGCACGCCGCACGGCTCGAGAGAATCTCGAGCTAAATAAATCTAAAAAAACTTTAATCGATGATCGCGATATTTCTGAAATCGCCCAAGAGTGTGTTCAGAAAAAAAACTTTTACGATCTTACGATCGCGAATATTATTGATGGCGTTTTGCTGGTCTTGGCGGTGGATCTTGCCGCGACAGTGCGTCCGCGCGGCACGATGATTTTGTCTGGAATTTTGACCGATCGCGAAGAAGAGTTTCATCGCGAGTTCGCGTTGAAGACGGGACTCGAAGAACAGCGGCGCATTCGTCAGGGTGAGTGGTGCGCTTCGGTTTGGTATAAGCCTGTATGAGGCGCTACTGGGTTGAAGAGGAAAGCTTTCAAGGGTTTCATATCGGTGCCGAGGTTCGCCTGTCTGGGGACACGCTTCATCACGTGCGCGACGTCTGCAGGCAAACAGTGGGTGATAAATTTGAGGTGCTAGTAAATGGCGCTGCGTATTTAGTTGAGGTCACCAGCGACTCGAAACGCGAAATGGATGCCGTCATTCTTGAATGTCGCGAAATAGAACAACTGCCGTTCCCGCGGCTGAAGCTGGCGCTTGCGATCCCGCGCTTCAATGTATTTGAAAGTGTCCTAGAAAAGATGGTCGAAATGGGTGTCGAGGCCGTTCAGCCGCTTTACAGCGATAACAGTTTCCTGCGTACCGATACCGAGGCATGGAAAGGCAAAGAGTCGCGTTTCCAAAAGATCATTCAGGGCGCCACTCAGCAGACTGGCCGTGGCGAGAAGATGCAACTACCAGCGGCAATGAAGCTGACTGATTTTGTGCAAGAACTGCGTTCCCAAATTAACCGAGGGGAAAGTGTAGCGGGTCTCTTTGCTTATGAGATTGGCACATTGCCGGTCCGCCAAGCTCTGCAAGCATTCGTGTCAGTACCAGGGCAGAACAGTGGGCTTAAATCGCCCCCTAAGGCCATATGGATCTTCGTGGGTGGTGAAGGTGGATTTTCGCAGGCTGAGGTAGCTTTATTTGCAAACTTAGGGTTTCCAGCGGTCACCTTGGGGCGCCAAGTATTGCGAGTTGAAACGGCTTGCGTGACGCTGGCCAGCGTCCTAAAGTACGAGCTGGATCTGATGCGTTAAGCTAGGAGCGTGCACATGGATTTGGAAGCTCGCGAAAACGAAAACTTTAATTTCGATTTTAAGCCGCTCAATGAGGGCCTCGGATTTCATCGCAAGGTGAAGCCTTTAGAGGCAGAAACCGACCCCGAGGATTCATTTTCGTTTTCTGCTATTGGCGCCGGAACTTTGGATGTCACCTCCCGCGAGCAATCAAAGGGACTCTTAACTTCGGGCACTCCAAGCGCGTCGCCAAGTAATTCTTCTGGTTCGAACACAGCGAGTGTCAGCGCGGCGAGGACCAAGCACAACGCAAAAAGCGTTTCCGATCTCATTGCAGCGTTGCCTCCCTCGCTTGATTTACTCTTGGACGAAAGAGCCGCAGCAGCGGCCTCCAGCTCTAGCTCGCCATCTGCAACTCCTGCCGGTTCCCGAAGTCGACGTTCGCCATTGTTCGGTCCTCCGAGCGACGAGTTTGCGAAACCGGGGTCTCCTGCTGCCGCCTCAATGAACGCCGGTTTGAACGTGACGGCAACGGAAGAAAAAGCTTCTGGAAAACGCGGCTTCTTGAAACTTCCGCTCGGCCGCAATGACTATGGAATAAAATCGAAGGCAACGGGAGCGCCGTCCGTTCCATCATCGGTTCCATCATCGTTGGACGAGAACGTGGCAAAAACCTTTCCGTCCGTTTTTCCGCACTTGGGAAGTCTCGCTGGTCAGCCAGCAGCCGCGGGAATGAAGGCCACGCTAAAGTCCGGCACTACCACGACGGCTACGAAAACTGCCCCTGCTGCCGAGCTTCGGCAAGAGGTTGCGAAAGAGTATGCGATCTCCGCTCACTTTGGATCGGCTATTTTGGATACGCTTGTCAGTATCGGTATCGCCTGTCTGCTACTCGCAATCGCACTTTCGATCACTGGCGCAAATCTTTTAGCGCTCTTAGAAAACAGCGGAACCGATGAAGCGATGATGACGTCACTTGTCGCGTTCTTTGTAGGCAGCGGCTTACTTTACGTACTGGCCGCGCGAACTTGGGTCGGAGCAACGCTTGGCGAGTGGTCCTATGAAGTGCGTGTCGGAACGGAAAGCAGCCGAGCGCGTTGGTTCTATCCGGTGCTCGTCTTATGGCGTGGACTCTTAGTAGCGGCCACGGGTTTTGTGGTTTTGCCATTGATCTCGATGATCTTCGGAAAAGATCTGCTGAAGTACCTTACGGGCCTTCAGCTTGTATCTATGAACGCGTCGCCGGACATTTCGATTGAAGGTTCGCTTGTCGCCGAAAATCCAGCTTAGTCATCCAGATCTTAAGGCCCAGCTCGCACGAGATCGGGTTGGGAAAAAAGTTGTTTTCACCAACGGTTGCTTCGATCTCTTGCACGTTGGACACGTACGATATCTCCAGGAGGCCAGCCGCCAGGGAGATTTGCTGGTTGTAGCATTGAATACCGATGCCAGCGTTCAAAAGCTGAAAGGCCCCACTCGTCCCGTACAGCATGAATTGGATCGGGCGGAAATCATGGCGGCTCTTGAATGCGTCAGTCACGTGACATTGTTCGGTGACGAAACGCCGTTAACTTTGATCGAGCTTTTACAGCCAGATGTTTTGGTCAAAGGGGGCGATTGGGCGCCAGAAAAAATAGTAGGCGCGAAATCAGTGCTCGATCGAGGTGGTACAGTGAAGTCCCTGACCTTTCAGCCTGGCCGCTCGACCTCAAGTATCATCGAGAAAATTAAATCTTAGATTTCATTTCTGGTTTATTCGCCGGCAGTTCCTGGCGTATCGGCGACGACGACGGTTACTTCAATTGTTTTCGAAAGCTTGGGTCCGTAGGAACGGTGGGCCCCATCCGCAAACTGTAAAGTCAGTTTATGTTTCCCCGGTGCAAGCGTCAGTTCGGTTTCAGTTTGGCCTTTACCGAAATGAATGTGTTGCGCGTCCACCGGAACAACTTTGCCTTCTTCGACAGGACCGCCGTTGATGACGAGGTGGTGATGACCTTTCCCCTTTTCCAATTCGCCAAGTGGCCCGATCTTATAGCCCACAACATTCATCCGAACTTTGAATTTCTCAGAAACGACTGCCCCGTTTGTGGGCTCAAGAAATTCGACTCGCGCGGTTACGGCTTTAGGCGCCGGAGCGGTGTTTTGTTTTACAGATCGCGCATGGCTGATCTCCGCCATTGGCGATATTAGCAGAGAAACCGAGCAAGCTAAAAATGCAGCACTAACAATTCGGTTTTTAATCATGGAAATTCCTCCTAAAATCGAAGCCCAAGTTTACCACTTAAAACGCTTTGAGTGTATCGATCTAGTTGGATTGCAATAAACACTGAACCGACGCGAATCGTGCCGCCCGCGAGAGTGTGAAGCGTGCTGACGGTCTCGTACTCAAGAAGCTGGGTGTCTGTAACACCTGAGGCGCCGCCTACAAAACTGCCGACAGATTGTATGGCGCCAACGCCAGCGTAAAGCGCCACTTCGTTCACATTGATTCCGCCCATCAAATCGACGCCGTAGGTCCGGGTCGCCATTTGATTGCTGATATTTCCGGTATTGATGTGCGCGACGACGCTTGCAGAAAGCGGTAGTGAGGAGGCTTCAAAAAAGCTCCACCGTAATATCCCACCAAATTGCGAGAGTTCATTGCGTTGATTGTAGGGAATAAAGTGAATAAAAAAATCGAGATTCGAGTAAAGGCCTTTTCCCACAGAAAATTTCGGCACTGTCACATCTGACTGGGCCGCGACAAGCCGGTTACCCAGCCGAGCGAGGTCCTCAGTGGGTATAGTTTCAAGGGAAAGGCCAAACTCGAGGCCGTTATAACCGCCCAGAGCATAGGGATCGGAAAGAGTTTTTGCAGCCGTTCCGAACCCGATCAATCGAAGCGCCTCTTTGCGATCCGATGAGGATAAATTCTGAGGCAATAGCAGAGAGGCCGTCGCCGCGGAGGCGAAAAAAAACGAGATGGCAAAGAGGGCCAGAGTTTTGGAAACGGCGCTAAGCATCTTTGAAGTTTGAGCGGCTTGTCGGATTTTGTCGACCGCCCGAGCATACCTCCTGCATTATTGAAACGCGCCGCGTTTCAATAAAGTAAGAGGGTCATCCTGGTTTTAGGTGCCGGTGATGACTTGAACTTGGCGCAGAGCCTGGGAAGCTTCCTGACGAATGTTGGAATCGTCTGAGGTCTGTGCAATGCGGTTGAGCGCGGGGACGAGTGGATTGAACTGACGCACAACACTCGGCGGAGTCGCCGCCGGTTTGGGAGGCGTTGGTGAACCACTGCCTCCGCTTGACGAAACGTTTCCGGAATAAAAATCAGCCGATAAATGAATCAGTCGTAGGGCTTCGAAGAGAACGTTAGTATCAACGCTCGAGGAATTTCCTGAACCCGCACTTGAGATCAGGCTTGCCAAATAGCGCAAGTTTTCCAGTCGAGAATAATTTTTAAGATGGTTCCGCGATTGAATCTTCAAAGGAGAAGTTTCGGAGATCGAGAAGTTAGTCGATTGAAGCATCAGAAAGCTTTTAAGACTTGGATATGAGCCCAGTGCTAAAACCGCATGCTCTTGCATCTTGCCGCGCGAATCCGCGAGCATTTCCGCAATCACATCATGGAAAATAGACGGATCCATTCGACGTTGCTGAACAGCTTCGACCATTTTCATTGTGCGCTCGTAACTTGGTTCAGGCATGATGTAGGCAATCCAGTCCTCGAGGGTCTCTGGATCGTTGGACTCGTCAACTTGTTTGGCGCCGGGTCCTGTCGATCGAACAATTGATCGGACACTTGAGGGGCCCATGCCTCCCGGGGAAATATCGTTATCTTTTTCAGAGTCATCGTCTGAATCGCCTGTCACTGTGACGTCGGAGCCATTTTGTTTTTCTGCTGTTTTTTTCTTTTTCTTCTTTTTCTTCTTTTTTGCGTCCTCAGCTTTTTTCTTTTCTGCTTCAGCCGTGTTTATTTTCAACGGGTTCGCCAAGTTAGCGGCTGCTGGAGTTGCAGCCGGTAAAGGTGCGGCGTCGATATCAGCGTCCAAGCCGGCAATGCGATCGTTTGCAAGTCGGCCGCCCGAAAGGCGACCCTGAAGCCGCGCGCGGGCTCGATCGGCCGCCAGCATTTGCGAAATCCCTCGGCGATTGCGACTGCCAAGTTCTGGAGAGCTTTCGTCTTCGAGAGACGCGAAGCCAAAGAGACCTGAGCGATGGCGTGCACCGGCAGCTGTCGTGCTGCGCGACGTTTTCATCGCTTCGATCATCAGGCCAAGACTGATCACGATGATCGCGGCTAGCCACAATGTTCGGTTTCGGTTGCTCATCGGAATCCTCCAACTTGCTAGTAATGCAAGAACCTATAGCGTGACGAAACCCTCCCTGAATCCCGAATTTCGACCCACGGTCATCATCGCAAGAGATAGTAATTATTGAATAAATCGGAATAAGGCGGTTGGGGTCAGGGCGCCATGAATAATCAACTCGAGTGAAAAACATTTCGACAGGAGCGCCAAAGCGCGCCTCGCTCACTAGGTCAAAAATGTGCAACGCATTTGCCGCGGCCCGATTCTTTGCTCGACTGGTCCACGAGCGCTTAATATGCTTTTGGAATGAAGCTCTTTCTTGCGCCGATCTTCGGTGGTAGCCGAACGATTGAGTTATGCAAATCACTCGAGGATATTTGATGAAGGATTTGCGTGAGCTCATCGAAAATACAGCAGCAGGTGATCGAATGGCGCTGGCGAGATTGCTCACGCAGCTCGAGCGGCGCGGTCCTCGTATTGTGGGCGAAGCGACAGAACTTCTCGTGCCGGCCGAGTCGGCATTTCGAATTGGAATTACGGGGCCGCCAGGCGCGGGGAAATCCACTTTAATTTCGAAACTGATTGGCGAATGGCGCAGCCGTGGAAAAACCGTCGCGGTTCTTGCGGTGGATCCTTCGAGTCCCTTTACTCAGGGGGCGATCTTGGGCGACCGAATTCGCTACTCCGATCACGTTTTGGATCGAGGCGTTTTTATTCGGTCGCTCGGTTCCCGCGGCTCATTGGGGGGGTTAAGTGCTTCCGCCTGGCTGATGGTCCGCGCTTTTGATTTGGCGAAGTTCGATATCGTTTTGATGGAAACGGTTGGTGTCGGGCAGACGGAGCTTGAAATCATGAATGTCGCCGATCACGTTTCCGTTGTTTTGACCCCCGAGTCGGGCGACGGAATTCAAGGCATGAAGGCCGGCCTCATGGAAATCGCGAACCTTTTTGTCGTGAACAAATCCGATCGCCCGGGTGCGGATGTTTTTGCTAGAGAGATTGAAGCGGCTGTCGAACTCGATCCACGCTCTATGGGACCAGATGCTCCGCGGGTTTTAAAAATTTCCGCGTTGAATGGTTCTGGTGTGAGCGAATTGGTTGAATTGATCGAGGGCAAACGCACCGCAGTGAGTGCCGCCGGGGGATGGCGCAGCGATCGACAATCTGCGGGACGCTTAAAGGCTGAAGCAAAGGCCATGCTGATGATTGACGCCGAACGAGCAGCGGAACTTCGCGCATCTCAAATTCATACACCTTGCGACCTCGGGAATTTGTTCCGAACATTTTCTGAATCATAAGATCTTTTGTTCCGGTAGACTTGAATCCGAATTATGAAAGTTTCTCCGGCTCCTTTTGAGGCACCCATCGGATCATCAGCGAGAGGCAGCGCCTCCGATGGTTTAACACGCCCAGCTTCAGAAAAAGCTTCTCTACATTTAGTTTCAGCCCCGGCGGGCAATTCCAGCGTTAAGGCGGGATTGGATGCTGCGACGAGGGATGCGCTGTTGCGTTTGGCTAACCTCGCGAAAGAAAAAGACGGCGAAAGAGAAAAAGAAAAGGAAAAATCGAGCGAGCGACCGGGGAAAAAGGTCATTTCAGCCAATGATGTCATTGCGAATGATGTCATCGCGATCGAGGCCATCAAAGATTTCCAGACGGCACCGATCGCTATGGCCGCCAACGAATCGGCGTTAGCAGTCTTGGAACGCGTGCGAATGAAATTTGAAGCTGCGCGCAAACAATTTGGGCGACAGGTTTACCGCGAGGCTGTGAAGCGGCAAGCGTTGGTTGAGCTTGAGAAAGAATTTAATCTGGATTTGAATGTAGAGGAGCTTGAGAATTTTTCGAATGCGCAAGATCGGTCGGCGAGCACGGAAGACGCATTTGGCTTTTATAGCGTTGGGCTAAAGCGAGTTGCCTAAGCAACTATTAAGGATGAGGGAGCGAGTAATGAGTGATTTCGCGGCGGTCACTTCGCCAGACGAAATTTCCCGTATTCTAAAAATCGCACAAGCCGATCAGGCCGAAATTCACTGCGAAGTTTCGCGCGGGAAAAGCATTGCTTTAGAAATTCGTGGGCTTCACGACTCCAATCTCGTTTTAGGGCTGAAGAAGCAAGCCGGAACCGTTGCTCCACTTTTGAATGCAGTGTTTTCCGGAGGCCTTAAGGCCGGTGTCCCAATGGAGATCGTGATTAGCTTGGTCGATGGACAATATGCCATTCGCGATGTTGTTACAGATGTTTCGATGACGACGTTCACTTTGAATGCTGGCCAATCGCTCTTGAAGCTGCAGCGACGCAGTGATTTTCGTGTCGGTGTTCGCCCTGACGATTTACGGTTTAAGACGAAGATAAATGGCGTAGACGCGAGCCTATTGCTGTTAGATCTCTCGGCTGGAGGTATGCGGGTTCTTTGGCCACTGCCGTTCGGCCCTGCCACAGAGGGAGCTGTTTTGGCTGGCAGGCTTTATCTTTCTCCTCCTTCCGAACGCGGTTCCGAATCTGAAAAGTCGGCCGACGTATCGGCGGTGATTATTCGCGATCACGGAGCCGAAAGTCAGACTCGCCCCCAGGACGGACGTGCAGTCAGTTTTAAGTTTCAAAATCTGGGGCTCGATGACGCTCGAACCGTTTTGTTCGCGTGCCTTTCTGTGCATCGATCTCGCTACGGCTCAAGATGAGACTGTTTCATAAAAGATGAGTATTTTCATAAATATTACGCGGCGCGTAATAAATACCTAAAGTTATGACGCGTCGCGCCGAAAACGTATATGACTGCTGAAGCGTTGGCTTCATACGAGTGCGACGGACCCCAAGGGTCCTGTTTGCGCCGGACTCCACGGATGGAGTCTTCGATTTTTTCGGACCTAAATGAGGGGGCGGGGGGTACCGCCTTCTAACAACGGTCTGCTTGAGAGTCGTGACAAACGGGATCTACCCCGTGAGATGTGGGTCGCGTCTTCCAACAATTTTGGAGGGGGCGAGTATGGGACTGCGGATTGGGACGAACGTGGCTGCAATTGCGGCCGCCCGCAATCTTGAAAAAAACAGTGGTCGCTTAGAGCGATCGTACCAGCGGCTGGCATCGGGCAATCGTATTGTCCGTCCTGGGGATGATGCCGCCGGTTATGCGATTTCTGAACAGCTTCGCGGGCAAGAGCGGGGGCTCTTGCAGGCGAGGCGCAATGCTGACAACGCGATTGGCCTCATTCAAGTCGCCGAAGGCGGCCTTTCCGAACAAAACAACATTGTCGTTAGACTTCGCGAAATCGCCGTTCAGGCGGCGAGCGATACCGTAGGCGATAGCGAGCGTGAATTCCTCGATGTTGAATTCCAACAACTCGTTCAAGAAGCAGATCGAATTGCGCAAGCGACGCGCTTTGGACAAAAGCAATTGTTAGTTGGAACCAACGAAGAATTTGAATTTTTCCTAGGGACAAGTGGTGATCCAAAGACCGATGTCATCAGTTACAAATTAGATACTGACACGCGGGCGGATTCTTTGGGTTTAAGTGGGCTGGCAGTCAGCGACCAAGATGAAGCGCAAACAGTGCTCGAGAATCTTGATGAATCACTAGTGACTCTAGCGAACGCGCGCGCAGGTTTCGGATCTATTCAGGGCCGCTTGGAAATCGCTGGCAATAACTTGGATGTGCAAAGGGAAAACGTTTTGTCCGCGCGGTCTCGAATTGCCGATACAGATGTCGCAAGCGAGTCAGCCGAACTGGCCCAGGCCCAAGTGCTGCAGGAATTCGGCGTTGCGGTATTG
Organism: Deltaproteobacteria bacterium; assembly: GCA_017302795.1. Lineage (GTDB taxonomy): Bacteria > Bdellovibrionota > Bdellovibrionia > Bdellovibrionales > JAMPXM01. The sequence goes on from JAFLCB010000002.1 coordinate 174,908, forward strand.
GCGCAGGCCAACCAGAATCCTGGCCGCGCTATGAAACTCTTGCTTTGATTCCTCCTGTCTGTCTGACAAAGGTCCAGTACCTAGACCTTTAGCGGGGTTCAAAAATATTTTTTCTCTTACCTTCCCATGTGTTTTCCAGCACAAGACGCGTCGCGTTGCGATCTGGACTCGACCAAGGTCTCAAGTCTGCTGGACCAAAGCCGAGAAGTAGTACGTACGGAAAACACATTGGGGCAGTCGTAAGAAGAGCGTTTCAGCAGTCACTGTAAACACACTCCTTCGATAGTCCCGCGGGCCCGAGAGAAGCGGACAGTCACCCGCAACTTTCGGTCGCCCTCGGGCGTCCCACAAAAAATTTTGGAACTAAAGCAACGCGAGGGGGCTCGCATTGCTACCCGCTTGTGATGGTCACATGCGGCTGTGGGATTGTCCGTCTGGACAAGAAAGAGTGGTACGTATGGGCTTGAGAATTTCTACCAACGTTGCAGCGATTAATGCTCAACGACAGTTGGGAACACAACAGACACGCGGCGCACATGCTTTAGCAGCATTGTCGTCAGGTAGCCGGATTGTGAGCGCAGCAGACGATGCTGCCGGTCTCGCGATTTCGGAAAACATCAAAGGGCAGACTCGCGGTCTTGCGATGGCAAGGCAGAACGCCTTCAACGCTGTTTCCTTGGTGCAGGTGTCTGAAGGTGGTCTAAGTGAGATCAACAATATTTTGATTCGTCTTCGAGAGTTAGGTGTTCAAGCCGCTTCTGACAACATCGGTGACGAGGAACGTTCGTTCCTCGATCAAGAGGTTCAGCAGCTGGTTCTTGAGAGCGACCGAATTGCGAAGACGACCCGTTTTGGATCGAAGACGCTTCTTGATGGCACTGGCGAAGAACTAGAATTTCACGTCGGTCCTTTTGGTGGCGATGAAAACATCATCAACTACAAAATGACAGCCGATGCGACGACGGGGCGACTAGGTATCGACGGAGTTTCGGTCGCGGAAAAAACCGATGCCCGAAGTTTGTTGGGCTCGGTGGATGAAGCGTTAGTTGAGATCGGAAAGATGCGCGCCGACTTCGGTGCGGTCCAAAGTCGATTGAATACAACGACGTCCAACCTCGACATTCAATACGAAAACTTATCGTCTGCTTATTCGCGGATCCGCGATGCTGACGTCGCGAAAGAAAGTGCTGAGCTCGCGTCGGCCCAAGTTCTTCAGCAAGCAGCGGTTTCGGTTATGGCGCAAGCCAACCAAATGCCGTCACAAGCTTTGCGTCTGATTTCATAAAATAAACTGTGTGATAACTTTAGCCGGCGCACGTAAGAGCGCCGGTGAAAAGAAAAACACAAGGGAGGCCGGATGCAGGTGTCTCCCTTGGTCCCGAGCCCTTGTAAGCGGATAAAAGTCTTCATGAATGAGGCTTTTCTCCCGGGGCCCTGCGACCGTGTCACACAAAACAAAGCGTGTGTCGTCATCACGAAGTGACGCGACCGACGAAAGTTTGGATGGTTTTGAAAACGCGGAATTAAAGAGGGAAAAATGACCGCAACTTCGAAGCGCGGGGCAGAAGTTTCGAAGTTAAGCGGAGAAGTTTAGAAATTAAAAAGTGAAATGCGATATTAGTGAGTCGTGGCCCACAGACGACGACTCTCAAGCCCACCCCAGGGAGATCTCCTCCCTGGGGTTTTTTATTGCATAGTCTGAAAGTGAGAATTTGCGGCTGCACATTCAAGATGGGTCAATAGTTCTGCAACCTGCCGACAAAAATATCTACGTCGTCTGTCTCCGGGGAAGGTTTATAGGTTTTCGCGCTCGATTCGTTCGAGGGTTTTCTCGAGCTGCTGTTGGAAGACTTTCCCCGAGTGCGGAAAGGTCTCGGTGATCAGGTGCATCCAGTCGCGCTGGTCAAAAAGGGAATAGAATTCCGCGTTCCTTCCAAACACAAAGCGGCGGTTGTCGAGTTCGGCTTCCAAAAAGTTCTTCAGGAGGCGTGTCGTTTCTGGCGAATGGCTTTCTTCGACAAACCGGTCGAGCACTGTGTCCAGGTGTCGCAAGCTGAAGTGGGTATCCCAGCGGTCGAGCACGTCGCGAAGGTGATTCAGGGTACTGAGATCCTGATTCTTAAGCAGGGCCGCCGTTACGCAGTAGACCACGGACGGCATCAGCGGCTCGTCTCCAGCTTTATAGGCAATGCGAAGATCAAAGTAGTCGCTTCGTCCGACAACAGCGCTTCGCAGGAAACTGAGCGCCACCTCTGAACCAATCTGACCGAGAGCTTTCGCAGCCTCGCACCGAACCTGGCCAGGAGGCTCGGTTTCCATATAGCGCACGCGGTCCGGGAATGTGGTCGCAGTGGCAAAGGCACCCAGGTCAGGGTCGGAGTGCAATGCCTTGGCAAGAGCCGGCACCGCAGCGACCACTCTTCTTTCTCCCAGATTCATGGCAGATAGCTCACGCAGCCTTTGCGATGTACTGGTCGCGAGGGTTTCAAGGAAGAGAGTATCCACATCCCGACTTTTTATCATAGCAAGGGATGTGGCAGCCGTTTCGGCAAAGAATAGGTGTAAACGGAAGCCGGGCTTATTGAGGAAGTGGTCGCGGAGGATTGGGAAGACAAGTGCTGCCGGCCATTCACCAGTTTTGGCCCGAACTCCCGCCGTGGCAAGTAGCCGCTGGCGGAGGTTATAAAGACCACTGATGAGATTGTCTTCATCAATAGTCTCCATGGTCTTGAGGCAGTTCAGGGCCGAGATGGGGAGCGAGTTTTCCCCAACGATGTGAAGCGTTTCTACCATATGCATCGCGTTTTCGAGCACGTGTCCCTTGTCGTCACACTTTTCAAAGTGAACAAGTTCTTCTGGCGTCGCGTAGTTCTGCCAGCGCGGGTAGAGCGGCAAGTCCAACGCCTTACAGCTTTCGGGTGGAAGCAGCAGCTTGTTAGAGCGCTTGTACTGTTGATCATCAATGCCTGCGGCCCGCAGGTACTCATGAAAAACGATGACGAGGGTGTCCTTGTGACCAGCGCAGGTTCGGGCTTTGTCAAACGTGGACTCGATTTTTTTGCGATCGAGCTCGATCTGATTCATTCCATCGCGGATGACCATTCGTGCTTCGACCTCGTTGCCCGCGGCACTCAGAAATGGCTCGTTTGTTATGACAGCACTCACGATTGTCGAGTCGATGGCTTTTTGCAGCTCGATTTTTTCTCGTGGCTGCAAGAGACCCGAGTTTTCTGGAAGATTCAGCATCGGGAGCAAATGGCTTGTTCCGTAAAGAACGAACCTCGCTGCAACAGCATCCCCGCCATTGTCCACGCCGTTTCCGCCGGCCTTAACCGCAAATGGCAGCAGGCTAATTAGTCCGGCAAGTGCGTAGCCCGATAGATTCCAAGTTGTTCCTCTCATACAGTTCTCCTCCCCTTTATTTGATTTTGCTTTTGTAGTTTTATTGCGCTTTTCAAATGCCGTTTTTTTCTGGTCAAATCTCGCCTTGGTCGACCGGGAAAAGTTGGAAGGCGACCGTATGCACCTTTCGGCTACCTTTGCCCTGTTCGCAGATCTCAGCAATCTTCAGGCGTAGCGCACGAATTTCCTCAACGATTTTTAGATAACTTTCGTTGTCAACAGCTACGGTCGTTGAGCTTAGATGTCGTTCATTGACCGGCATCCTATCGATCGCATCCATAGCCTTCTGAAGGTTCTGTTTGTGGTAGAACTTAACAGCTGTCGAAGGAACGTCCTTAGGTGTTGATAAGGGCGCGGTGGTTTGACGAAATCCGCCTTCAGAATTCTCTTCGATAAGGCCAAACTTCTTTAGGCGGGCGAAGGATGAATTGGCGAGGGTGCGGCTGATTCCCAAACGTCTTGAGATCCATTCAGGCGCGCTCTTGTTGCCTTGCACGTCAGCCAAAGCGAGAATGGCATAATGTTGCCATTCAGAGATGGATTTAAATCGCTCGGCTTCAAGCAAATAATAGTGCGAGTCTGAACCGCCCTCCGTATTGATGCCTCCGGATGGCCCGAGTCCCATCGCTGTCAAAACAAGGGTTCGCTTCTGCTTGGGGGAAAGGCTCAGTCGATCTGCGATCACTTCGGCGCTTTTCCGAGTGAGCGAACTCTTGCCAGAAAGAATTTGCGAGGTCAGTGCGGGAGAAAGACCTATTGAGCGTGCAAATGCACGCATCGAATAGGCTTCATTACGCGCCTTTCGCCGGCGGTAAAGCTCATAAAGCCAGGTTCGGGGGAGCTGATTCTGCTTGGGTACGTCGATATCTTGCATGTTCATCTCCCCTGCGATTGAGGTTGTTTGTTGGCGGAAAACAACAGCCTATTGCAGGCATGTCAACGATGGCGTGATCAATTTGTTCACAAAACCTGAACACCAGGCGGCTGCTGTAAAAGTTATGGCTCGGCTTGGCGTGAACTTCTTGGGGGGACTTTGGGATTAGGGTATTGGCGAAACTGCGGCCCTTATGGCGCCGCTTCTGTAGAACTGACCTGTTTCAACAGAGATTGAACAGGGATTGACCTTCAACGTCGACAGTTATCGACGCTTATTTGCGTCGAACATCAAATACCTTTTGGAACTCCATAAACTCAAGTAAGAAGTTGGTGTTTTGGAGGAAACACAAATGAAATTTCGACTTTTTGATAAGCAAAGTTCTAATGGTTTTGTCGCAACAGCGGCTCGAGCAGTTTTGGTCGGCGCATCGGTTCTTTCGGTTGCGGCACCGGCAATGGCATTGAACGTAAAGTCCCACAACGTGCGCTACAGCGGCGGGTTGACGCAAATTCGTATGGAAGTCGATGTCTATCAAGGGACGGCACCGTCGGCCCTCGACATTCTTTTTGTCATTGATGATTCGGCATCGATGGGAACCCATCAAAAGAATTTATTGAACAACGTTTCGAATCTCGTTAACGCTTCGTTGAAGTCAGGTGTTGATCTTCATGCGGCAGTCATCACGACGACCGTCGATTCAGAACCATACAAGCCGCTTCCCGGCTATGTTCATGGCGGACGACTGATCGGAGTCACGAACAAAGTCGCGAAAACAAGCGACGGAAATTTTGAACAAGTATTGACGGAAAACTTGAAAATCGGAATGCAGCTTAATGGTTCAGGAAATGAACAGCCATTTCAAGCCGTTCGTTTGGCACTTTCCGAACCGCTTCTTTCGAACGAGAACGCTGGCTTCTTGCGTCCGAACGCAGCTCTTGCCGTGTTTCTTTTGACGGACGCTGACGATCAATCACTAGATCCGGTTGCGACCTACGTTGATTTTCTTCGGCAGCTGAAGCAAAACGCGGTGACAATGCATGCGGCCTTTATTCCGACTACACACGTTGTCGTACCGGGTGCGACTTGTGATCGAAGTGGTGAACCGGCTCCAGCTCGGATCGAAGAAGCACTCACTGCTTTAGGAACACTGGCAGAATCTGTGAATCTTTGCGAAACTGATTACAGCAGCCGTTTGAGCACTATTGGTTCGAAGTACGAAATGATCGGCGTTCGCTCAGTGCAGTTTAAATTGCCAGCAATTATTTCCTCGATCAAAGTGACCTACGGGTCCACAGTGTTAGTGGCAGGCGATGTGCTGAAGGGCTGGGTTTATGACTCGTCCAAGCTTCAATTGCAGCTTGGGCAATTCATCAATTGGCGTTCACAGCCTGCAGGAACGAAACTTGTCGTCGAGTATACTGTAGACTGATAACTTTGCAGACTGGCCTTTTGAAAAGGCGAAAGTTTGTATAGCGAGAAGACCCATGGCATCAGTCATGGGTCTTTTTTTTGGCGAAACACATCCGATGTGCTAGAGCCCTAAGTATATGAGCGCTCAACGACCTCAGGTCTTATCGACCAACACCGGCGGCCCCAAAGAATACAGGCTTAACGGCACGACGATCCGGTCGTCTATGCGTCGGTTGCCTCAGGAATCTGGTATTGACGTTACTTTTCTCCGGGTTCTTGGTGACGAATTTGATGCCGCCAAGATTCATGGGGTGCGTGAGGCTGTTGTGTATGCTTTAGCTTCGGATTTCTACGCAGATTTCGCCAAAGCAATAGACCGACCCGTTGAGATCGGTTCGTTTGGTGAAAATCTCACGATGAGTGCTCTTAACGAAAGAAAGGTGATGCTTGGTGATGAGTATGAAGTGGGTACGGTTCGATTAAAAGTTTCCGCGCCTAGAATACCGTGCAATCGTCTCAACTTCGTTTTTCAAAATCAGTCCACTCAGGAAACATTCGTCGCTTTCGGGCGTCCCGGCGTTTACTTCGAAGTTTTAGCCGAAGGAAAAATCAGTGCTGGCGACGTTTTGCATTTGTCGAAATCGCATCATTGCGAATACTCGATTGCCGACATTTTTCGTCTGTGGAGGCTTCAGCGGGAAGTCAGCCTAGGGAAAATAGACATTGGTACCGTTAGGCATGAATTCAAAAAACTAGTGGATGACGAATCTGTTTCCGAATTTGTTCGTTCCCGATTTCGAAAATCTCTTTAGTTAGTCGGCCTAGCGACTAGACGTAGGACGGCCAAGACCTTTGCCTACCAAGACATATAGATAGTCGTGGAATGCACACGGCAGTTCGTCTGGCTTTTCTCGATCAAAGTCCTGACGACGCTCGGCTTTGGTCGAGGTTTTCAAGACGATGGTCGAGGCAAAATCTCTGTCAATCAAGACTGAAGTCTAGTTCTACTCGACCCGACTAAGGTTCACCCCGACCTGGCCGAAAAGCTTGTTGTAAGGCTCGACGAAACTAAAGTCGAGTGGACGAGCGAAGCTAAAAAGTGTGACTGCTTTCTAGCTGCTGCGATGACTCCACTGTGATTTTGGAATTCGAAAAAGACTTGCACCAATGTGTTTAACCAAAGGGCGCCATTTGGACGGTGCCACCGGATTTCACTCGAAGTAGGTTTCGAGCCGGTCACAGACGGAACTGCCGTACAGGTGCTCTAAAGAAAAGAGCATGAAGGAGAGTCTCATGGGTATGCGGATCGCAACGAACGTTTCCTCGATCACAGCACAACGTCAACTTGCAGGCAGCTCGCGCGAAATGCAAAAGTCGTTTGCGCAGTTGTCTTCTGGATCACGGATCACAAAGTCAGCAGATGATGCTGCAGGTCTCGCGGTCAGTGAAAACTTGAAATCGCAAATTCGCGGTTTTGCGCAAGCGGGACGTAACGCCCTTGACGGTGTCTCTTTAATTCAAACGGCAGAAGGTGGATTGAACGAAATTTCGAACATCATGACTCGCCTTCGTGAACTTGGTGTTCAAGCAGCCTCCGATACGGTCAGTGACCGTGAAAGAGGTTTCCTTGATAAGGAAGTTCAACAGTTAAAAAATGAAGCAGATCGTATTGCGAAGTCCACGCGCTTCGGTGACACGAAGCTCTTGGATGGCAGTGGTGGTCGCTTCGACTTCCAAGTTGGTATCGACAACGACGATTTCAACGACCGAATTGGTTTTGAGGCGTCAGAACAGAACGCCACGGTTGCTGAGTTGGGTGTCGACAGCTTAGATTTCACGACTCGAGAAGGTGCGCGGGAATCCTTGGCAGTTCTCGATGAGGCGCAGCTTCAAGTGAACGGCTTCCGTGCAAACTTGGGTGCTCTTCAGAACCGATTGGTATCGACTCAAGACAACATCAGCGTTGCACACGAAAACTTGTCAGCTGCTAACTCTCGAATTCGCGACACAGATATCGCTATGGCGACTTCTGAAGTGACGCGAAACCAGATCATGCAGAACGCGACAGTGTCGGTCCTTGCAAGTGCGAATGCATCCCAGCAGTCAGCACTGAAGTTGATCGGCTAATGATAGTGGAATGAGGGAGGGGATCTCCTTCCTTCCCGGGCCGCACCTACCCGAGGGATGTTTAATCGTCCCTCGGCGGTCTTTTAAGAAGACCTCGGTCGTGCTTCGGTCCAGCTAGAGTCCAGTCCTGCTGATCAAATGTAAAGATCGTCCGAAGAGACTATTATGGATGTCAAAAATGTAATTCGTAACATCCTTCCGTTTAGCAAGAATCCCGTTTCGGAAGCGAAGCGAAGGGAACTAGTACAAGGTGAGGCTAAAGCGTCACCTGATCGCGATTCTAATCCGCAAGATCCCAACCATCATGAAGAAGCTCCAAAGCGCGGGCTATCGGAAGAAGAAATTCAAGCCGCGATTGCGCATCTCGAGGCTCTTCCGGGCGTCAAAGACAACGGACTTCGAATTCGACTTGAGAAAAAAGATGGAATTCCCGTCGTTTACGTCGAAGATCCCTCCGGCCGAGTTGTGCGACGGATTCCCGAATCAGAGCTAAGCCTAATGAAAGGCCGTTCTTCCGACGCCAAATCCACGGGTCAGCTCTTAAACAAAGCCATGTAAACAAAAAACAGTTCGTGACAGATTCCCTCGCCTGAGACAAGACTCCGGCGGCTTATGGGAAATCGGTTTTGGTCAGCTCTCAAACTAGTTGTTGCGGCAGCGCTATCGGTCACGTTGACTGGTTTGTTGATTGGCGCGTTAGGCAACTACGCCTTTGGCAACGTCTCCGCTCCAATAGGTTCTTCAACTATGGTCGTAAAGGCCATGAGTCTTACAACTTATCAATCGTGGGGTTACACAGTTGATAGCACACCTCAAGGCGCACGCGTTCGCGGGTTAATTTTGCGCCTTAAAGCGCTCGGCTTCAATCATTTGACGTTCAATGTGCGAGCGAAAATGGTCACGGGGACAACTGACACCATTATCTCGTTTGTACCACCGCATCAGCAACCGACAGAAGAAAGATTGCTCGAGGAAACCATCGAGTTCGCCCACTCTTACGGGATGACAACCGGGCTACGGCCCATTTTGTTGGTGGTGGGTCCGCGCGGTGAGTTTCCATATTCAAAGAGCGGGGTCACTTGGTGGCACGGCAACATCGCACCAGGAAATCCTTCGCTTTGGTTTCAATCGCTTCGTTCCTTTCACGAACGCTATTTAAATTTGGCAAAACGCAAAGGGGTCGCGCAGTATACGATTGGAGCGGAACTACATTCGATGGTCACGGGACTCGGCGAGCGCCGTCCGAAAGTACCTCGCGGACATCCGCACCTATGGACGGATTTTGCTCGATACGCTAAATCCGTTGTCGGTTCAACGACTCAGATTGCGTATGACATCAATTATACAGATCAGTACGTACTAGAGGATGGCGTAAAAAAACTCGGTGGAGAGTTTGAACAGTTTCGCTATGAGATGACCAAGCCTGTCCGGTCGGCCGAAGATACCGAGTTTCAAAATCAGCTGATCGGATTTTGGAAACAGCTAGATATCATAGGTGTTGATATGTATCGCGCGCTCGCAAGTCGGAGCTCCGGACACTCCAGCGATCTCACGAAACTATCTCAGAGTTTAAAGACCAGAGCCGACTCGCACGCCACGCAAATCGATACTTCCCTTCTAGAAATCGAATCAGTAACTGGAGTTTTTAAAAAACTTGAATTGAAAGAAATTGGTTATCGATCGACGGTAGCAAGTTTCGTTAACCCAGCTGCTTACGAATCTTCGGGAGGTACACTTTCTGTACTTCATCAAGCGGCTGCATGGCAGGCCCTGCTTGCCGCATTTTTAGTACCCCAGTGGCCCTGGTTTAGTGGCGTTCACGTCTGGGAAACGAATGTCGACCGCGACCATTTGAATCCAAAAGACCTAGGTTTCTCTCCACTTGGCAAGCCGCTCTCGGAAGACGTCTTTCGCGAACTTTTTAAATAGCCTTAAACGTTACCGGCGAGTGAATCCAAAATTCGACCGGTAGCTTTGCCGTCGCCGAAAGGATTTTTCTTCGCGGCCATTTCTGCGAGCGCCTGAGGATTGTCGAGCAGGTGGCTTGCGTGTTTCAAGATCATGTTCGAATTCGTTCCGACGAGAAGCGCAGTTCCTGCGTCAACCGCCTCTTGGCGCTCGGTTTTGTCGCGCAGAACTAACACTGGCTTGCCGAGCGATGGAGCCTCCTCTTGGACCCCCCCAGAGTCGGTTAGAAGAATCGTCGCCTGATTCATCATCCAAACGAAAGGGACGTAATCCAGGGGCTCAAGAAGTTCGATATTTGAATCGCTTCCCAAAACTTCGTCGACCGCCTGAAGAACAATCGGATTCCGGTGAACCGGAAGAAATATTTTTACGTCCGGTCGTTTGGACAAAGTTAGTAGCGAGCGAAGTGTTTCCCGAAGCGGTTCGCCAAAACTTTCTCGCCGATGTGTTGTTACAAGAACGATTTTTCTTTTCTCACGCAGGGCTTTTGAAACGGCAGGATATTTTTCGTGAAATCGAATTTCACTTGCGGGATCTTGAGTCAGACGTTCACGAACTGAGAAAAGCGCGTCGATACCAGTGTTGCCAGTCACGATGATTTTTTCAGCGCCGATTCCCTCGTTCAATAGATTTAACTCCGCTTGCTTGGTCGGAGCGAAGTTCCACGCAGCAGTCATTGCCACTGTTTTACGATTATACTCTTCCGGAAATGGCGACATGAGGTCATGAGTTCGAAGTCCGGCCTCGATATGAGCGAGCGGGATCTTTTCGAAAAATGCTGCGATCGCAGCGGCGGCACAGGTAGCAGTGTCGCCCTGAATGCAGACGATATCGGGGCGGTGAACGTGCCAAGCCTCGCGAAGACGAATCATCGCGCTAGCGACAAACTCGGTAAGGCTTTGCCCCGGTTTCATCAACTGCAGGTCAACATCGGGTACAATTCCGAAAAAATTCAAAATCGGCTGCATCATTTCGCGATGTTGCCCAGTTGAAATCACGATCGGCTGAAATCGCCCGTCGTACTTCGCTCGCAAAATCGGAACTGCCATTTTAACGGCCTCGGGGCGAGTCCCGAAGACAAAGGCGATTCGTAGGGGGGTTCCAGTTTGATGAGTTCGGCCAGGAGCTTGAAGGTTCTTCATATTTATCTAGCCGTTCGACAGTTTTAAACGCATTGGTTTGATTTGGGCTGCTGTTTCGAATGTCGATGATCTTTCAGCGGTTCGGCTATCGGGATTGTGGCAAAGCTGCTATAAAAACGCACGGGCTTTCCTTCGCCTTGCGTTATTTTCGTATTAGGCTTTGAAAATACCCGTGATTACAAGCTTAGGACTTAACGCTACGGATGGCGGAACGAATCGGCGAACCTTGAACGCAACATGCTTAAAACTAAATACTGATTCACAGCAGGCTGTCTCAAAGCATCACGGCAGATTTGCGGGTGACGCACGCGTTGGCGCTCTGATCGCGCTGACTTTCATGGTCATCTTAGTATCGGTTGCACCGAATGCGCGCGCGGCCGATGAATTTGAATTTAGCGCGGAAATCTACACTCAAACTATGTATCGCCCAGAAGAGCGTCTTGATCGTCCACATGGAGTTTTTCACGAAACACGTTTGCGATCGTCCTTGGCTTTGAATGCTGATTCTAAGATAAAATTTGATTTCGGCTCTTACCTCTTGGCTGAGTGGAGCGAAGCCAGCCAGGCTTCTTCTAGCTTTACGAATACCTCACTATCGCCTTTCGTAGGATCCCACTGGAGAAATTCTTGGAACCTGCAATCCACTTTAGGTTCGTCAACGGCGTCTTTAACCCTTCAATTCGAGGGACGCTATCGAGAACCGGTCAGTGACTTCAGTCGGTCGACAGGCGTTAAAGGGTGGGATCCACGCACGGGTGCAGCGGTTGGCGTTTGGCATCAGTTCAATTCAAACTTCTTCTTAGATATCTACGCGGATCTTTTTTACGCTCCGAAATATTCGGCTGCGCCGATGTCGACGGCGATTGCGCGCGTCGGAAACCGACATACTTTTTCGGCAACGTCTGAGACCTCGTGGAAACCGTTTGGCGATCTTTACTTCGAGCTTTTCCAGCAGAATGCAATGAACATTGAACTGGGAACGAAACGGTCTGAAGGTCGCGCAGGTGTTGCCATTGGTGCTTCCCGCGAATCGGGTACCGTGCAGCTTCGGGTCTACAATGGTTGGCCGCTGGAATCCGATCGCGATTCGCGGTCTCGCCTAGAGGCGTTGCTAGTCGGAGGTTTCTCGCTATGAGTTTACCTCTATCCGGCGAGTTTTTTGCCGTCGAGTTTTTTCCAGTAGTCGGACTACTTTTGTTGGCCGCACTGTTAGCAGTGGACGATTTGTTTATTGATCTCATGTCGGCGATCAAACGACTGCGTCCGAAGGCAGTAGGCAAAGATGAACTGAGGTCATGGAGGCAGCAATCACAGAAAAACATAGCAGTCGTGGTTGCCAATTGGCATGAAGAAGATGTCATCGAGAGAATGCTCAGAGGTAATCTTTCCCGCCTCGAATATGCGCGCGTTTGGTTTTTTGTTGGTGTCTATCCGAATGACGAAGCGACTGTCGAAGCGGCACGGCGCGCGGCTAGAAATGATTCTCGAGTCGTCGTTGTTGAGAACCCGGTTCCGGGTCCGACCACAAAAGGTCAGATGTTAAATGTGATTTTCCGCCGCACTTTTGAAGTAGAATCTCGAATTGGCAGTCAGTTTGATATTTTTCTCATGCATGACTCGGAGGACGTCCTCCATCCGCAGTCGTTGTTAATGATTAACGCCGAAATGACGAGCGGCTTCGATTTCGTCCAAATTCCTGTTTTCTCGTTCGCGCGCAAGGCATCTATGATTGTTGGTTCTACCTACATCGATGAATTTGCCGAAATACACACGAAGGACCTTCTCGTACGAGACTACCTGAAAGCCGGAATACCGTCGGCCGGAGTTGGAACAGCGATCTCGCGCCGACTTGTTCAAAACCTTATGTCGACTCAGCACGGATCAGTGCTCAATGAAACTTCTTTGACGGAAGACTATATTCTCGGTCTTACGACTGCTCACTTAGGGTATCGATCGAAGTTTGTCTCACGTTACATTCCGCATTATGATCGCAATGGTAAACTGGTACGCCGCGAATTCATCGCCACGCGAGAATATTTTCCGAGCGAGTGGGGCCGTGCAGTTCGTCAAAAAGGACGCTGGATTCACGGTATCGTTTTGCAGGGTCGTCGACTGTTGAAGTTCGAGGGATCACCGGCGCGACGCTATTTTCTGATGCGTGACCGAAAAGGCCCTGTGACAGCGATCGTTGGCGTATTGGGCGTGATGGTTTTGCTCGGAAATCTTTTGCTCCGCACCTTCGCCCCCGATGTTTACGAGACGCAGATTCTGCCACTTTTTTCGAGTCCGATAATCGTGTCACTTTTCGGTTTCAACCTCATGGCTGGAACTTTTAGGGCCGCCCAGCGAGGCTATGCGGTCTGGCTGACTCAAGACATGGCGACAGCTTGTTTAAGTTTGTTTCGAATTCCAGTTGGTAACTTTTTAAACTTTGCCGCTGTTCTTCGCGCCATTTCGCAAGATCGCGTCGCGCGCTCGACCGGAGCCGCGCCCAAATGGACAAAAACGATTCACGAATTGCCAGCAGACTTCGGTCTTGAGCAACCGGCCCAAGCAGAAGAGCCGTCGAAACAGGTACAGTTATGAAATTGAGTAAAACAAGAATTTGGACCGCATTGTTCGGCGCCGTGGTCGCAGGCGTTTTGCTTCTGAACGCGAGCCCGGCAATCTCGCTGACTTGGCCCTTCGGCAAAAAGAAGTGCGTTCGGATCTATTACGACCGCTCCAAAACTCCGGAATCTTACTGGATTGGTCGTACGTATGCGATGTTCACCCAAAATCTTTTGGGCCATTTTCCTGAATGGCAGCAAATCGTAAGTCCGATTGAGCTTTATCAAGTAGGCGAAATAGAGACTTGCGAAGCGACGATCTACCTCGGTTCGTTTTTCGAAAATGCGATTCCGAAAGCATTTTACGATGATTTCGCGAAAACCAAGAAGCGTGTCGCGTGGGCTGGCTACTCGGTATGGAAATACTCGCCCGCAGAGCTGTCGCGACTTTTCGGCCACGAGTACGCCGGTCTCACGACGCTCGAGTTGGGCAAGTTCGACCCGGAAGGACGACCGGCATTTTTTCGAGATGTGCTTTATAAGGGCGAAACCTTTTCTAAATTTGGTGACTTCGTAAAGCTAGATCCCTCTTTGTGGAGATCTGAATCGGAGTTTCGCGCAGGGTTCGAGCAAGTAAAGTTGGTGCCGGCAAAGAATCTGGAAAATAGAAAAGGTGCGAAAGTTCTTGCTGAAACCCGCCACAGTTTGACGGGCGAAAAAATCCCATACGTTGTGCAAAAAGATAATCGATTCTATTTTGCTGACGTTCCCTTTAGCTATATGCACGAATCCGATAGAATGTTGGTTTTTGCTGACCTTCTTTTTGACATCCTGGATGAAAAGCCACGGCATAACGGAAAGTATGCAGTGGTTCGGATCGAGGACATTCATCCGATGATTCCTCTGTTCGAGATGGATGATATTCTTCGTGTCTTAAGAGAAGAAAAGGTTCCGGTTACCATTTCGTTGATCCCCTTGTTTTTCGACCCGTTGTTTCGTGCCGACCGCCCGGAGGGCGAAGAGCTCGTGACAATGGATCGGCACGTCGGATTCATGGATATGATCCGCCAGTTACAGAAAGAGAAAGCAACTTTCATCTGGCACGGTGTCACCCACCAGTATGGCCGACAGCAAAACCCACACGATGGCGTTTCTGGCTCTGATTTTGAATTTTGGGACGCGATCAATAATCGCCCGGTGCAGGAAGATTCAGCGGCGTGGGCGCTTGATCGTCTGGAAGATGGTTGGTTTACGCTATTGAAGGCCGGTGTTCATCCAACAATTTGGCTGACTCCCCATTATCAAGCATCGACGATCGATTACGGTGTTTTTGCGAAGGTCTTTCCGTGGAATGTTGGCCGAGTGATATATTATAATCATCGCCTCGATGGCGCAAAAGTAGGGGTGCCAGAAAAAGACCTGTGGTTCGATCCCAAGCGCCCTGGAAACTCAAAAAACCGCTTTGATGCACTCAGTGGTCTTAAGTCGACTGTTGAGTTTGATCGGTGGAACGGTCAGATTTTCCCCTATGAGATTTATGGGGACGTCCATGGTCAGCGCTTGATTCCGGAAAACCTGGGCAATAGCCAACCGTTCATCAGTTCGCATGTCGTGCGCACTCGGTCAGTGAAAGAAATCATCGCCGATGCGAAAAGAAATTTGGTGTTGCGTGACGCTTGGGCCTCTTTGTTCTATCATTCTTTCCTCGTCGGAACGATCGAGACGGGTGGTCGTGGTGGATTTCCTGGGGACCCCAGTGAGCTTCGCTACATTCTGCAGGAAATAAAAAAATTGGGTTATCAGTTCATCGATCTCGAGGATTGGACCCGAAAAAACACAGTCCCCATACGCCCGGAACCTATTGTTCGCGACACGTTGGAAATAAAGACGAGAGGAAACTGAGCCATGTATCACATCGCACCTAAACTTCTTTTGGCATTTGTCGCATTTGCGACGTTTGTTTCGGCGCCTGCGGAAGCGGCGCTCAATCTGCCGCCACCACAAGAGCTATTGAAGAAAGCGGGCCAGGATCGTCGTACACTTCGAGAAGCGCTGTTGGATATTCAGCAAAATGTCTCGGAGATGCGCGATCCCGCTACCTTTGACAGTTACTTCTCACTGCTCGCAGAGCTCGAAGTGCTTGCGGTAAAAACTCAGCTGAACGCCATTCTACCAAAAGCGGTCGAACAGACAGGCCTCAAGATGGTGGCACACGGCATTCGCTGGTTAGATCTTTCTCAGCGACCGCTGTCGGATGCTCTCTACTATCTTCGTTACGCGGACGGCGATGTGATGAGCCGCTTTGTTGCGGAAACTGAAATTCAAGTTCGCAGTCTCAAGGAAGACAAACGTCTTCAAAACGTCGCCGTCAACCTTGAGGGCATGTTGCCGACATTGGAAAAAAAGCTCGAGCAACGGCGCGATGTGCGCGTATCTTTTCGAGAGCTTCTATCTTCGATTGCCATTCGATTCTTGCGTCAAGCAAGTCTGAATAATCAGGAAGCTGGATTTTGGATTGCGAAAATCTCGATGCCGACAGCCTATTCTGAATACATTTCTTCCCTGACGGATGAATTACTCGAATCAAAGCCAACTGATTCTGTGACTTTGGCGCGTGTTTCTTCGCGCCTCCATGAACTTGGAAAAAAGATTGCGGTTGAAACTTACCCGCTTCCTGCTTACATCGCATCTTCTTGGGGCGATACTGCCTTAGAGCTGATTCTTCGATCCGTTCAGGGAGAGCGAACGTTTGCGAAGGGCGAGTTTGAATCGTTAATTGGAATGATGCGTTCGAGACAGCTTCAAGGCGCAGCCGGTCAATGGCTTTCGACGGAACGTCTTCCGTCGACGAATTACGCCTCTCATTATTTGGAAATTTCGAATCTCTTGATTGCTAAGCTTCGCGCCGTGGGACTTTCGAAAGAAGCTGGCGAAGTCGCGAAACACGTTTCGCAGATGGCAGCACCCATTCAAGGAGCGAAAACCAACCTCGAGGGCCTCTATACTTTGAAGGCCGAAGACGGATCTGGATTTACATTTTCCGTAATTCGCGCACGTTCCAATTTGATTTACGCAACATTGGAAATGGAACAAGGGGCTGTCACATTAGGTTTTTTCAATGTCACCTATGATGTCGAACGCCAGAAGTATTTCGCCAGTCAGCGCGAACCAGATTTAGATTCGACAGGAAATCCCACGATTTCATTCGTCGTCTCTGAAAAAGGAGAGATCGAAATCGAAGTGCCAATTGCGTCCGTAAGTTGGAGAAAGTTGAAGGGCAAGAAGACTGCCGAGTACACCAATTTCTTGGATGATCAGTCGACAGTCGCTAGTTCAACCGATGGAGAGTGGGAAGGAGAAATGCAGTTCAAAAGTATGCTTTGGACGGTTCGCCTGGTGGTCTCGAAATTCGGCGGCTATTCAATTGGACGTTTGATATCGAATCAGGGAATTGCGATCGACTTTCAAATAGGTAATACAGGGGAAAATGGGGTCATCTATTTGACCACGGGAAAGCTTCCGCATTCCGGTTGGGTTCATTTGCGCGCCGTTCGACGCGGGGACTTTCTTGAGGGTCAAATGATCGCAGCTGCTGGAACAACGGTTCCATTCTTCAAATTAAAGAAGGTGAAGTAGATGATCGGCTCAAATTTCTTCAAAATCATAGCGATCGCAACGACCATCGCGATGGCGCCCGCAGCGTCGATGGCCGCACCACCCGTGACTGCGGCCAAAGTGAAAGGTTTTAACTTATCTGAGAGTGATGGTTTCGTTTACGATGCTGTCACGACGGGTGTGCCAACTCCTGCGATGATCGCGGTGGATGAGGCAAAACGCCTTGGGTCGAACCACGTGATCCTCAATGTTCGAGGAAAAATGGTCGGACCGACTTCCACCGAAGTTGTGCCGATGACGGCACCCGCCGAGCGATCGAACGAAGCGCGACGAATCGCCCGACTAGCCACTTACATTCGGTCAAAAGGAATGACGGTGGGAATGCGTCCCATCTTTTTCGTGTTCGGACCGAATGGAGAATTTCCTTATACCGAAAAATTTGCCAACGGGACCTCAAAAGTTTGGTGGCATGGCAACATTCAGCCGGCGGATCCAGATCGATGGTTCGAAAGTTTTAGAACCTTTCTTGATCAGTACATCACGGTCGCTCGCCTAGCGAAGGTCGAGGAGTTTACAATCGCGGCCGAGCTTTACTCGATGACCGTGGGTATCGAAGATCAATGGAAGGCGCAGCCTTACGGTTTTCCGGGCCGGTGGCTTGAGCTTTTGAGATACGTTCGAGGTAAACTTCCGGATGCACGATTGATGTACGATATTAACTTCACCGACGATTCGAATACGGAGTCTGGATTCGCCAGGTCCGGTGGTGAGCTCGAACGATGGCGCTATCGACTTGCTGATCTTGCTAATCCAACTCGGCCAGAGGAACTGAAAATCTGGAAAGACCTCGTTCAATTTTGGACTGAACTGGATGCTGTGGGACTGGACATGTATCGTAGTCTGGCATCTTCGAAAGATGTTTTGGCGACGAATCGTGCCGATCTTACTCGTCAGCTAAAAACAAGAACGGATGTTTACACAACTCAATTAGATACGGCTTTGCTTGAAATTTCGCTCGTGACGAACGTCGAAAAGCAAATCATTCTCAAAGAAGTCGGCTATCGCTCGATTGAGAAAGGTTTTATCGAACCCTTCAATTATGCGAGTGCCAGTGGTGTTGTGAATATTGATCACCAAGCTGCAGCGTATGATGCATTGCTTGCGTCTTTCGCTCGATCTAACTGGGCGTGGTTTCAAGGAGTCGTATTCTGGGATATTCAGGTCGACCCAAGCAAAAAAGGCCTCAAAGATCTTGGTTTTTCGCCGATTGGCAAACCTCAGACCGAATCGGTTGTGATCGATTATTTCAAAACCATTTAATTTGGCGTGTGTCAGCAGTTTTCATACTGCTGATTGCAGGGTTGGCTGTTTTGAGTGCGTGTACATCGGCGCCTAAGTTAAAAGAGGTTAGATTCTCGAAAGAGGAAGCGGTTCCGCTAGATGCGACTCAATGGAAAATTACCTATGACGGTGATGGTAAAGCCGAGTTTCAAAAAAGCGGTATTTTTTTGCAGCCTCGGGTGCCTAAGCATGATCAGGATACGATTGCCGCACTTGTCGTCTCGAGATTCCTTCCTCGACAAAATGATTTTCGACTGCGTGTTCGATATCTCGTCGAGCGCCAGCTTCGGCGGAATGAAGGAACAAGTGAGTCGGCTCCGAGGCCTTGGGAGGTTTTTTGGTTATTCTGGGGATATCGTGAAGGCCGGTCTCCGGCATTAAAAGAAACAAATTATTTTATTTTGAAGTCCAACGGTGTCGAGCTTGGTCGCGCGTTTGAGGAAACCGAACAAACCTTTTTGGCAACTGCAACCACCCCGAAGCTCGCTCTCGCGCATTCTCATGAACTTGTATTGACTCGAATTTCCAACCGAGTCTCGGTCGACGTCGATGGTATATCCGCGCTAGAGTTTTCAAATAGCGAATGGCCTCAAGCATTTTATGAGGCAAATGGCAAAATAGGGCTCTATGTCGAGGACGCCGGAGCCGTGGTTCAGGGCGTGTGGATTTCTTATCCCGAAGCGCAGTTTTCGGCGTCTCACCGTACACCGTGACAAACTTGCCCATTCTACGGGCCAACGTCGGGTCGACGTCCAATCTTCGTCAAAAAATTGACTAAATTAACGCTAAAAAGCGCCCTCACTATCTGAAGTCCAAGCCAACTGTTTGACTCAGGTATTTTGTGAAAACTCTGAGAGACTATGTGAACAGGTGCAGTCGCAATTTCCAGGAGGGCAGTTGGCGGGCATTCGCTTCGGATCTATCAACACAGGGCTTCCGCCGAATATCGTCGATCAGTTGATCGAGGCGGAGCGTATTCCTATGAAGCAGCTTGAAGCTCGCAAAATGAAATCCGAAGAAAAAATGAAGCTCGTTGAAGATCTGCAAACTAAAGTTGGCGATATCCGCAAAAATCTTGGTGAACTCGCTAACACTCGTGGCTTTACAGACGTGAAACTTACCTCTGGTGATCCAAGCGTCATTAGCGGAACAGTTGACCCGGCGTCGTACACGCCAGGTAATTGGAACATTGAAGTCATGCAGTTGGCACAAAAAGCCTCGGTGAAAACAAATGGCTTTCCCGACAAAGATAAAACTGAAATTGGAATTGGTTATTTTCGATTTCAAACTCCAGACGGCAACAAAGACGTCTATATCAACAATAATAACAACACTCTTGAAGGCGCAGCCAAAGCCATCAACCAAGCGGGTATCGGCGTGCGTGCAAGTGTGATCAACGATCGAAAAGATGTGGATAGCCCGTGGAAGCTTGTACTTTCCTCGGATGGTGTCGGTACAGATAAGTCGGTCGAGTATCCACGTCTTTATTTTTTAGATGGTGATCAGGACATGTACTTCGACAGTGAAGTCGAAGCTAAAAACGGAGTCGTTAAAGTCGATGGCTTTGAAATGGAAATTGGCGACAATGTTTTGAAAGATGTCATTCCCGGAGTGACACTTGAGCTCAAGCAAGCTTCGCCAGGGCGGGCCGTCAACCTTACGGTCAAGGAAGATTTGGAAGTTGTCAGCGGCAAGATCAAAGGTTTCGTCGATGCGTTGAACAGTGTTCTTGGGTTCATTCAAACTCAAAATAAAATGACGAAAGAGACCGACACCACCAAAACGTTAGGTGGCGATAGTATCTTGCGGTCTGTCGAATCTCGAGTGCGGCAAATGGTTCAGAATCCGCAGTATGGCCTAAAAGGAAGTGTCCGCTCGTTGAATCAATTGGGAATTACATTCAACCGCGCAGGTACGTTGGATTTTGATCAAAAGAAATTCAATGCAGCTTTGGCCGCTAATCCAGAACACGTGCAGGAGTTTTTTGCGGGCGACGGGTTCTCGACGGGATTCATCGCAGCGGTTCGGCGTGAAGTGACAAATCTCACGAATCCTGGGTTTGGTCCGTTGAACAATCGCGCACGAGGGCTGAAGACACAAATCGATCAAATGGATCAGAGAATTGAACAAAAAGAACGGCAGCTCGTAAAGAAAGAAGAGCAACTCCGAAACAAGTTCGCCAAGCTCGAAGAAACTATGTCCCGTATCAAGGGGCAGGGAGCGCAGGTTTCGGCAATCGCTAGCGGCGGATTTGGTGGCGGCGGAGGCGGCGGTGGATTTGGAGTTTAAAATTTTAAATACATTTAGTTCGAAGAACGTGAACGGGAACGGGACCAAACAAGAATGAAAAACGCTTATCAGAAGTACAAAACGACGTCGATTCAAAGTGCAGGACGCGAAAAGCTGTTGTTGATGATGTACGAAGGTGCCATCAAATTTACGAAGCTTGGGATTCAAGCGGCGGAAGAGAAGCGGATTGCTGATCGTGGTATGAATATTGGGCGAGCGTACGACATTGTTATGGAGCTCAATAATACGCTTGATCATAGCGTCGGTGGCGATATCTCAAAAAATCTCGAGCAGTTGTATATGTACATCACTGAGCTCTACACAAAAGGCAATATTAGTGGCAGCCCCGAGCCCCTTCGCGAAGCATTGAAGCTTCTCGAAACCCTGTATGACGGGTGGCAAAAGGCAGTCGAACAATTGAAGAAAAACCAAGGCGAAAAAGTCGGCTAAGCAGCCATCACGGTACCAGGAGGGTGCATGCAGAATTCATCGGAAGGTTCTAACCAGGGCGCGGCGCAAAAATTGATGGAGCTCTTGGACGAGAAGAACCAGTATTTAGAACGCTTCTTCGAACTCAATGAGTCGGAGCTGCTAAATTTTGCTGATGGATATTTCGATAACGTCGAATCCTTCTATCAAGCTCGAGAAAAAATCCTCGATATCGTTCGTTGTATCGATGCATTGGTCGACGACGAGGTGGCCCTCATTTCTGAAGACGGCGTATCGCAGGCGATGCGCACAGAGATGAAAGATCTCATGGCGCAAAAGGATAAGCTTGCGAAGCAAATTCTTGCGCAGGACCTTCAAGTCCTCGCGGCCATCGAGACAGAGAAGTCCAATATCATTCGCGAATTGAAAAGTACCGGACAGAGCAGAAAAGCGGTTGCGGCTTATAGGTCTGGTCCAGCCGGTCGGCAAATCGACGAAGAAGTCTAGGACCGTCAACGGTCCGACAGTTTGGAAACATCGAACTGTCAAAACCGACGCTGTTTCTGGTGAACCGGATAGAGCGTCGACGAATGATCCTTGCGAGCACCTCTTAGCTCTCGTTCATTTCAAAAGACTCGACTTCGATCGAGTCTTTTTTTTGACGTCATGAATCGAAATCGGTGGCACCCCCATTGCAAACCTGAGAATGCAGAAGGTAGCAGATTTGCACTTCAGGATGAAAGTGCGAGAGGGGATCCAGGATGGATATGCACTCACGAGAGCTTCAAAATGAAACACGATCGATCACGGTTCCGGGCCTTCAGACAAAAGTGCCGGTCGAGAGTTCTCTGCTTGTTCGTCCCATTGAGCGAGCGAGTGAAGCGATCAAAGAGTTTGATTCAGAGCTTGTGACCGCGTGGACTCAACACGCCACGGTACTAATCAAACACCGGGAATTCAAAACCGCCCACACGTTACTGCGGCACTCACTGGCTAAGGAACCACGAAATATTCCTGCGATTTCGCTTTTGGCGATTTGCCTAGAGAAGTCAGAAAAATGGGAAGAAGCCGTCAAGTGTCGTCGTGCACTCGTCCGGCTAAGTCCGACGGTAGAAAATAGAATCGACCTCGCGAACCTTTACTATGCGCTTGAGGACGACAACCAAGCGCTCCTCTCATATCAAGAAATTCTTCACAGTGATGTCATCCCCGAGACTCGGGCGTTTGAGATCTTTAAAAACATGGGAAACATACTAGTTCGAAAAGGCGATTTTGAGGCCGCAGAGGATTGCTACAATCGCGCCTTTCTTGTCGACTCAAAATCGGATGCGTTGCTTGTGAACTTCGGGACGTTGGAAATCAATCGAGACAACTTGGAAGCGGCAACCGAACGCTTCCGCTCGGCTTTACTCATCAACGACCGAAACGATCGAGCGTGGGTCGGTTTGGCCTTGGCACACCGCTCGCGTGGCGACTTTGAGCTTTCTTGGGCAAATCTCGAACGAGCTCTTGATTTGAATCCGGAAAACCGAACCGCATTGAAACTGTTGGTCGAATGGGGCGTTCGAGACGGCCGAGTTCAAGCTGCGAGCCTGCGCTTAGAAAGTTACTTGGCTCTTGACGGTGAAGACGCAGAGATGGCGTTTGCATTTGCCAAATGCCTTACGTTGACCGGGCATTTCAATGAAGCGCTGCTTGAATGCGAACGCGTCGTAGCACTCGACCCCGAGCAGGAGGAAGCGCTCCGATTGCGCCGGGTTTTGGCTGAACGCATAGTTTCAGAAAGCGAAACGCCGGCGTGAATACACATATCGAGCGAAGCCGGAACGGGCACGAAGTACTTCACGTCGACGGCAAGGCTACGGCTTCGACAATTGATCCTGTAAAAGAAGCGACGGCATGGATTGCCTCAACCTTTTCCTTTTCCGCTATGGAGAATGACGAAACGCTTGTCGTGATTGGTGCGGGCTCTGGCTATCATATTGAGGCTCTTCGGGAGCACACGCTGAAAAAAATCGTCGTGATCGACACTTGCCCCGCTTCAATTGAATTCGTACAGCGCCGGTTGTTTCGACTCAACCAGATCAGTTACATTGAGTTGAAACGCGGAACGACTTTTACGGAGTTCTTCCAGCGAAACGATGTTGTTGAATGGGTCTTTGAGCCATTCACACTTCTACGCCACCGGTCGTCGATCGTTCGCAATCCAGATCTTTCAAAAGTGGAAGAATGCCTCGTAGGCAGGTCCATTGAAGCCTTTCGCGCGCAATTAGAAGCTCGTCCCTCAATTGCTTCGGCCCTTAATTATGGCCGCCTCAAAAAATTGGCAGAAGTGAAGCTGTCCACCAACGGATTAGTTTCCGTTCGAGATCTTACTTCGGTATGGGAAGTTTCGTCGGAGCCCTCGAATGAACGACGTCTACTTCGGGTGCTCGAGGAGCTTGTACGATGAAGATCTTGGTCGTGAATCTCTTGCGTCTCGGTGATGTGATTTCGATGGCGCCTGCATTGAAAGCGCTTAGAATGGCGCAGCCAAACGCACAAATAGATCTCCTCGTGAACGCTGGAGTTGAGACGGTAACGCCAATTATTCCTGGGATCAGTCAAGTTCATGTATTCGAGCGCACTCGAATGCAGTCAGCCCTCGTGGATGGAAGTCGACCCATGTTCGAATCCTTTGATGTGCTAGGGCGTTTGGTCGAGCGTCTTTCAGAGGAAAAGTATGATGTTCTATATAACTTTACCCACAATCGGCTGTCCGGTTGGCTTTGCGGTTTGATTCCGGCTGGTAAGAAAATCGGCTTAGCGCTGGATGGGGCGGGCGGTGTTTCGTTCGGTTCCGCGTGGTTTCGCCATCTCAATCAACAAGTCGATTTCGAAGAAGCGCAATGCTTTCATCATTCGGACGTTTTCTTTGCAGCGGTGGGCGGGTTGGCTGTGCAACGTGAGCAAGCACTTTCCGACCGTCGAGTGCTTGATGGCGTCCTGTGTGAGACGACCAAAGGGCGTTCAGAGGCAACCGTCCTTTTAAAAAGCGTGTCAGCGACGATGACCGGGGAACGTTCGCCATTGGTCCTCATGCAGATTTCAACCAGTGATCGAAAGAAAGAATGGGGTGACCAACAGTTTCGAACGTTGGCGCGCCATCTGTTAAATCGGCACAGCAACGCGACCATCTTTGTTCTTGGAGCAAGCAGCGAGGAAACGAGAATTCAAAACTTCTGCCGATCCGTCGAGAGCGATCAAGATCGCTTGATTCCAGCTATTTGCTCGCTGGAGGCGGTTGTCAGTCTCCTGGAGAGTGCTGACGTGCTGATCACGGGTGATACGTCGATCAAACATATAGCTTCAGCGAGTACTGCTCGGGTGATTGAGCTTGCAGTTGGTAGTTCGGATCCATTTCGTACCGGGCCTTGGAAGTCAGGAGATGTCGTGATCGCCGGTCGCGAGGCTTGTCGGCCATGTGGACACTCGGAAGGGTGTCATCGTGAATCACACTTTTGTGCAACTGCCATCGATGTCGAAGAAGTTGCGGTCATTGTGGACTCTTATATTTTGGAGCCCGAGACTGTTGCGAAAGCACGTGCAAGCATCGTTGAAAAGTTTGACGTATTTGTTGTCGATCGAAGTGAAGGCCTTGTGCAACTGAACCGTCTGAACGGGCCAGGCGTCAAGCACGGCGCGTCCGATCGTGAGATTGCCGTCAGTGTCGAAAGAACTGCGCGCAGACTTATTCTGGAATCAAAAGACGGCCGGCTTGATCGAATGACGATGGGCTCAGAAATCCGCTTTGCTTACTTAGCAATCAAACAGAAATTTCCGCACTCGGCCGTCTTGGATTTTCGCCATTCGTTAAACTCGGCTGATATCACATTGAGGCACTCCGATGGAATGGTGCGGTCGCTTCGGTTGCAACTAGATCGCGTGAAGGAGTCAATTCAAGATCCGAAGCGTCTTCATGAATTGGTTTCGTCGATCGCAGTTATGCGCAGCCGACTTGGAGCAAGCCCCTGGACGGCATTCATTGTCGAGCCGCTCTTGAGTGTCTTGGAAGATGATAGGTCGGCGCCGTTCACGCGCTATCGGAGGCTTGCCGACACGGTCGGTGATCTGGAGCTACGAATTGAAATGGCGCTCAAGCTGATTCGCGGCCTCGAAATTGAAATCGAAAATGAATTGGAAAGTGATTTAGACAACGAATTGTAGGACTGAATTTTTTCACTGGGAGACATTGATGAAAAACACTCAAAGTAAGTTTAATGCAGGTGGTGCTGCGATTGCGGTTCCTGTGACGGGTATGCCACCCAGCGCTTTAAGCAATGACTATAGCGGCAGTGTTTCTGCCGGTGAAGCAGCGGCGAACGCCCAGCTGGATCTGCTTGCGCGGTTAACCGAGGCTTCAGCCTTCATTCGTTCTGAAGCCGAGCAAATTAAAACAATTGGCCTGACAGATCGTTCAGTCAGACTTTTGCGAATTCTCGGAGAGGCCGTTGAAGAACAACGTCTCGGATTAGACGCGGAGCAAATGAAGTGAAAATTCTTGTTCTTCAACTAGCAAGACTGGGCGACGTCTTTCAGACGTGGCCAGCTTTACGATCATTGAATCGAGCCGGGGCGGAAGTTCATCTTCTTGTTCGGCCTAGATTTAAAGCGGCGACCAAAGGGCTGAAGGCTGTCCATCAAGTCCACGAGTTCAAAACAGACGAGGTTCTGGGGCCGGTTTTGAAACAAGGCAAGTCAGGTATCGTAGGGTCAATGGCGGCTCTTGACCAACTGCTGGCGAAACTTGACGCCCACAAGTTCGACCGAATTATTAACTTATCTTTCTCGCCTCTTTCCTCCTGGATCACCTATGACCTCGAGATGCGATCCTTCCTTCGTGGGAAAGCTGCTATGAGCGTTGGTTATACGAGGCATGCAGACGGATCGCTGGCGATCCCAGACGACGCATCCGCTTACTTCTTTGCGCAGGTTGGCTCGCGAAGTTCGGCATTTCCTGGCGAAGCACTCAATCGAATTCCACTCCCTCGATTGTTTTCGACGATTGCATCTGCTGCTGTTCCGGGGTCGGAACTGAAGACTGAAGATTGGTGTGGCCCTGAAAACGAAGTTCGTCTTCCTGAGGCTCTGATCCCACGAGGAAGATTTGTGGCAATCCATATCGGCGCAAGCACTGCAGACAAAACTTTGGATGCATCAAGCTGGTCCGAGATCATTCAGCGTCTTCATGGAAAAGTTAATTCAGATTTTGTCCTACTTGGTTCGTCGGAAGAACGGGAAAAGAGCGAAGAAATTTATAATCGGGCTCTTCAAGCGGGCCTGTCTCCGCGGCACATTGCGAATGCAGTCGGATGTACAAACGTTGAGGAGCTATTTCCGATTCTCAGGCGCGCCGAAGTTTTGATAGCAGGCGATAGTGCACTGATTCATGTCGCGTCGCTTGTTGGTACCAAGGTGTTGAATCTTTCCTCTCGATCAGTTTCTCATTGGGAGACCGGCCCGTTATCGTCCGGCAGTCGAATTATTGTTTACGGGGGTGCCGCGCCTACAATCGATATTGTGATTCAAGAGGCTGTCGCAATGATGGCTGGCGAATCAAAGACGGCGGCCGATCGGACAGTTAAAAGTCCCCTTGAAGAGATCCCAACGGTCACGACGGATGCCCATTCTGATTTTCTTTGGAGCTTTGTATCGGGCCTTTACATGGGAACCTCGTTCGGAATTCCGGAGGACTCCAAGTTTGCACAAGCCGTGGAACAGTGGTTAGAGATTTCAGATGTCGAGCTAAGCCAATTAGAGGCGCTGTCGGCGATTTTCGCTCGCGCTGGAGATCATGACAATGACGACGACGGAAAACGTCAGTCGGTAAAGACGATCGCCTCCGTTTTGAATCGGGTCGATGATCTCGCGAATTTAATCGTCGGTGCAGAGCCACGCTTGGCGCCTCTCGCGCGGTGGTTAAGCACGGAAAAATTGCGTTTGGGACCGCAGGCTCAGGCCGAGCTCGTGCAAAAGTACCTCGAAATCAATTTGCAGTTGCGCACGGTGCTTGCGCGAATCAAGGAAACTGGGGAGGCGCATGATCGATTCGAATTGGGACTCTGACCAGGTGGAGTCGCAGTTTGTCGGCTGCGAAACCGTCAGAGACGTAATTATTTTTCTAGAATCGCAAGCCGCAGCTCGCGGAGAAGTGATTTGTGAAATTCGTTTGAACGGGCATCTGCTTCAAGAGGAGGACGAAACCCGTTATGCCAATGATCCTCGATCGGCGATCAGAGCACTTTCCATTCGTTGTGACCGGCCGGAACACCTCATCGGGCAGGCCTTGAAATCTGCACTTAGCTTTATTCCTTTGCTGACCCAAGCGACAACTGAAACTGCAAAGCTCTTTCGAGAAGGCGAAATTCATAAAGCCTCTGAGCAGTTCAATGAAGCGCTGCAGGGCTGTCAGTGGTTTGTCGAGACGGTCCATTCTGCACGTGGAGCAGCTTCAGGTATGGGCACGGCCGTTACGAGCGCGGAACGCTGGCATGAGGCGGAAAAGTTACTTTTCCGAGTGGTTCGAGAATTAACCGAGACTTTCGACCGGAAAGACTATGTTTTAACGGCAGATGTCTTGGAATACGAGTTAACAGCCGCAATTGAAATGTGGCAGCCAGTCCTACAAAACGAGTCGTCGCGCCGTCCTGTTTGACCGACCCTCAATCTGCGCCCAACATAGGATTGTGGCGAATGAAAATGACGGCGTAAGAAACTCTTTTCCTTTGGGTGGTATGGCTGCAATCAGCGCTGGCCCGGCGGCTGTTTTCTATGATGGGAATGATTCTGACGGAGTCATTCGCGATGCCGCTTTTCGAACTCGCTCGACTGTCGTCAAACAGATGCCTGTTGATGAATTTCGTTTAGCTGCAGTATTCGTGTTCCTCGAACGACTTGATCTTGAGCAATGGCTAACGGAACTTCGGAATCGGGATTCATCTGTAGATATTTGGCTCATCCTTGGTCCCGAATCATCGCCGATGACGGCCTCAGCCATTGATAGGAAATTAGAACGCCGACAGGTTTTGGCTAAGTTGGGTCCAAAGCGAATTGCGAGCCTCATCAATCGCTATCGACTACGCGGCTGGATCAGCCGAGACGTAAATGTTGTTCTAGCCGCGATACATACCGGAATTCAGAATCGGGATTCTCGGATCGGGTACGTAAAGAGTCGGAGAGAACTTGGAACAAGAAATCGGCAGCTTTACGATCTTCAAGAAAATCTAGAAAAAATCGTTACCGAACGCACCTCCTATTTGTCAGATGCCGAACGTGAATTGCATCGTCGAACTCAAGCAACGAGAGATTTAGTGCGGTTCATTAAGGAACTGAGTCAGGCCGAGGCGATCGAGGAAGTCCTCCAGTTCCTGAGCAACGAAGTACGCAGCTTTCATGAAGTTCGTCCTCCGATGCTGGCGCTTGTTTCTCCCGAATTCGGAGCGAGACTTCACTTTCAACAAGTTCGGGCCGGTGGGGGCCAAAGGGCACATGAAAAAGGGTGGGGCTCAAAAACGGTCTCACGTCCGTGGCCAAGTCGATCAGCGATCCGAATTAACGAAGCTGAAGATCAAACCTACCTAGCGCAAGAGCTTGGGCGTCCGATCGCAAGAACCGTGGTAATCCCGCTAGGTAAAGATGCAAGAGTTAGCGCGAGCCCGCTTCTTATATTCGAGCATAGCTTTGATGAACTGAAAGCGGATCGATTTAAGAAATTTTTGATTCCTCGCCTTGAGCCCCTTTCAACGGCTCTCGACAGGGTCGTCATAAATCGTGAACTGATCGCAGCGTCTCGGTTGTGGGAATCCACTTTCGACGGGATCTCTGACCCCATTGCAGTGGTGGGTACGAACTATGAAGTTTTGAGAATGAATCAGGCTTTTGCCAGATATCAATCACGAAACGAAGATACCCGAAAAACTAAGTGCTATGAAATTTTCGCCGCGAGATCTGCGCCCTGCGATGGATGCGGCTTTTCGCAGGCCGATAAAACGCCTGAACACATAGAGTGGCAGGTGCGTCGCGGTGCCAATGTCTATGACGTCAGCGGCTACCCGATTCGCTTTCAAGAAGAGGCAAAGGTCAAAACCTTGATTCATCACTATTCGGACGTAACGAAGTCACTGGAACTGAAAGGCCATGCCTTCCAGGGTGAAAAAATGGCTGCGATCGGCTTGATGGCAGGTAATATTGCACACGAGTTAAACAATCCATTGGCAGGTTTAAAATCCTTGGCCCAAGTGCTTCGCCAAGAAGCGAAGTATCCTGAAAGTGTAAAAAACGATCTCCATGAAATTGAAAACGCGGCCGAGCGATCCAGTGCAATCATTCGAGACCTCATGGAGTTTTCCAATGCGGAGGACCGCGCACGGGAAACGATTTCCCTTAATCAAATCGCGGACAGCGCACTCAATATGGTAAAGACGGCGCTCCACGATCACCGGGTTGAGACCGATTGGGGCGACAATCAAGAAGTGATGGTGAACGTCGATCCCCATTTGCTTCAGCATGTCGTTTTCAATATCGTAAACAACGCGTGTCAGGCTATGAAAGAACCGGGCGAAATTTCGATTCGGTCTTATCGTCAAACGCTTCCCGAAGGTGAACATGCGATACTTGAAATCAGTGACACAGGCCCCGGCATTCCAAGTGAAATTCTTAGTCGAGTGTTCGAACCATTCTTCACAACCAAGGGCGCAGGCCAAGGCACAGGCCTTGGATTAAGCATGAGTCGCTGGGTCGTGGAAACTTATCGAGGGAGAATTGAAGTTGAAAATCGAAAAGACTTAACGGGAGCAGTATTTAGAATTTTACTACCCTTGGCGCCAAGGGGCGGAACATGAAGTTTCTTGTCATCGATGACGAACCGTTGGTTCGAAGATCGTTGGTGCGCGCAATCAAAGCCCGCGGCCACGAGTGTGCTGAGGCAGCTGATGGCGAAGACGGTCTCAAACTTTGGGAAAGCGAATCTCCACAAGGTGTTTTTGTGGATGTTTTGATGCCCGGTTTAAGTGGACCGGAAGTCGTTAGCCGAGCACGCGCCAATAGGGTCCTTCGTCCGTCTTTTATCGCGCTTATTTCGGCATTTTCGGGTGACGATAGCGAGAAACTGGCGCTGGAGTGTGGAGCCGACATTTTTATTGGCAAACCGTTTGCTGATATTTTTCATGTCGTAGATCAGGTTGTTGATCGAGTTGTTAAACTATCTGGGGAACTTTAAGCCATGCCAAGCAATTCGGTGAAAAAGGTAAAGCCCTACCCCTTTAAAGGTGAACTCAAAGAGTCGGCGACGGCTCGCCCTTGCCAAATTGTCTTGCTGACTCAGTCGGCAGTGCTCTTAGATGTTGTCGGAGGGTCCGCTCAGCCAGGCGACAAAGTGGAAGTGTCTTTTCAAACCCCTGTTATAGGACATTCGGTTCAATTTCATGGTCTTGTCGTGAAAGTCTATAACCAGCTCACCGGTTCGACGACGCCGCATGCCGAGGGTGCGTCGGGCACCATTCACAGACTGGAAATCCATATCCGGTCAATTGACCCACTTTACCAGAACCATATTGCAACATTCCTAGATCAAATTGGTCAAAAGGCACGAACGTGATAGGCCATTCCCCATGAGAATAATTGCGGGAAAATGGCGTGGTCGACGGCTGGTGACGTTCAAAGCGGATCATATTCGGCCCACTACAGATCGCGTAAAAGAAAGCGTCTTTAATAAACTTCAGGGCGAATGGGATGGGGCGCGAGTTTTAGATCTTTTTGCTGGCACTGGAAACATTGGTTTCGAGGCTTTGTCCCGCGGAGCCAGCGAGGTTGTCGCCATCGAACTTAACGCCAAATCGATCGATATTATTCGCCGCAATGTCACCGAACTCGAAGTTGGAAAAGAGCATCGGGTGATGAAAGACGACGTCCACCGATGGCTTGAGCGCTACGAGGGAGAGCCATTTTCTATTATTATGGCTGACCCACCTTTTACCGAAAGTCTTGCTCATCGAACCCTTGAACTTTTGTCGACCTCTAAAGCGGTAGGCCCAGAAACCACTGTCGTTGTGGAAGCGTCTTCTCATGAGCGTGTGGACGAAACCTATCCGGGACTTAGTTGCGCCGATCGCCGAGATTATGGAGACAAGATGATTTCGTTTTGGAAAAAGGAGCAAGAATGAAAGCCGCACGCCGAATTGCCGTTTACCCCGGTAGTTTTGATCCGATAACGATGGGGCACCGAGACATCATGGAGCGTATGGCACCTTCCTTTGATCGGGTCATCCTTTTGATCTCGTCCAATCGGAATAAAGCTGGACTATTCACTCCAGAGGAGCGGCGGGACTTGGCGCGCGAGGCGCTTCGCGATCTCCCCAGCGTTGAAGTTGATATTCACCAGGGCTTGACGGTCGATTATGTGAAAAAAATTGGCGGTGGAGTTATCTTGCGGGGGCTGCGAGCTGTGACTGATTTCGAATACGAGCTCGTTATGGCGAATATGAACAAAAAGTTGGCTCCTGAAATTGAAACGATGATTGTCTTCGCAAGCCCAGAGTTCTATTACGTATCAAGCAATACAGTGAAAGAAGTCGCTTTTCACGGCGGTAAAGTTTCGGATCTCGTGCCCGCCAATGTGGAACAAGCCCTTCTCGCCCGATTTAAAAAGTAAACTAGTTTATTTTGGTAATTTTATATTAGGAGACATACCAATGAGTAACTCGGAACCGACAATTCAACTCGCCAATCGCGCCAAGCTATTAAAGGGTTCGCCTATTCTCTTGCTCGCAGCGCGCGCAGGAGAAATGAAAGCCGCGGGAAAAGACGTGATTTCACTTTCAATTGGAGAGCCGGATTGGGGCACCTTCGATAAAATCAAAGAAGCGGCGATCGTTTCGATCCAAAAAGGTCAGACAAAATATTCTCCGCCAGCTGGCATTCCAGAACTGCGCAAAGCGGTTGCCGCACAGACTTCCAAAGATCTTGGCCTCGATTATAAATTCGACGAAGTCACTTGTAGCTCGGGTGCAAAATTCGTTTTGTTTGCAGCGCTGCAAGCACTTGTGAATCCTGGAGATGAAGTGATCTTGGTAGCGCCATTTTGGGCAAGCTATTCGACAATGGTGGAACTGGCCGACGGTGTTCCTCGCATCGCAGTCTGCGACGAAGACACCGACTTCAAAATGACACCGGCGATTCTAGAAAAGGCGATCACGCCGAAGACGAAAGTTCTTCTATTAAATTCGCCGTCGAACCCGACTGGCAAAACCTATAAGCGAGAAGAACTTGCTGCACTTGCGGAAGTGCTTCGCCGTCATCCGCAAATTGCAATTATCAGCGACGACATTTATAATCGCCTCAGCTTCGATGCGAAACTCGCTCCGCATCTTTTGCATGTCGCTCCAGATCTGCGATCCCGAGTGATAGTCCTCAACGGTGCTTCAAAAACTTATTCGATGACCGGCTGGCGTCTTGGGTGGGCACTTGGTCCCAAACCAGTCATCACCGCGATGTCGAACTATCAGTCTCAATCCGTAAGCTGTGCGTCTTCGCCTGCGCAATACGGCGCGCTCGAAGGGATTCTCTCTTGCGATGCGGACGTTGAACGCACGGTGAAAGTGCTGAAAGAAAAACGCGATGTGCTTCTAGCGGAGCTTGCGAAAATCCCGGGAGTCAAAACGACTGTACCAGAGGGCGCTTTCTATCTGTGGGTGGGTGTTAAGGCCTACCTTGGGAAAAAACATAATGGCAACGTTGTGCACACGAGTGCCGATCTCTGCAGTCTACTGCTTGAGGAAAAATTGGTTGCAGCTGTTCCAGGTGTTGAATTTGGTCTCGATGGCTATCTTCGCCTCAGCTACGCACTTGAAACAACGAAAGGCAAAGAAGCGATTGCTCGCATTGGGGATTTCTTAAAGGGCATGACTGCTTAAAGTCTGATGACGATGTCGGTTTGTGACATCGGCAATTCAACCGGTTAATGCGTCCATTGACTGGCGAAAAAGCCCGACTTTCAGTCGGGTTTTTTTATGACCGAGGTCTTGTAAACGTACGACGAACGTCCGGCCTGGCCCCACGTCAGTCGACTCTGTGGGTTTACAGCGTCAAACTAAGTAGTGAAGGGGGTCCACAGTGTCCTTCACATTATTTCTGCAGGTGTTCTTCAATATTGCGATTCTTACGGCGGTCTTTGTCCTCTTCGCGCGATTGCGTCGACCGGCAAAGGACGACCCTCGAATGTCAAAAGGGCTTCAGCTACTCTCTAGCAAGATTGCCGTGCTTGAAGACCTCAATGATCGCACCGAAACGCAAGTTCAACAGATGTTGACACTTCTTGATCAGAAGTCTCGGGAGCTTCAATCCAAAATCGCTTTAGCCGAGCAGCAAGTCCAAGCGGTTCGTCAGTCGATGGATCAAAGCTTAGAGGTTGCTCAAATTTTCCAAGATAAAATTCCGCACACGGAAATTATTGAGCGCCAGAATTCAATGAAGTACATAAAGGCGGCTCGCCTTGCGCATGCTGGCTATTCTGTCGACCAGATCGCCGCACAAGTGGATTTACCTATTGGTGAGATCGAGTTCATTGCAAAAGTAAACCGCGAAAGTCTTTCGTTTCGTGAAGACGAACTGCCAGCATGGGCACGACAACCCGATGCGGTGCAGTCCGGTGCAGAGCAGGCGACAGCTGACGGCGGATACCGCCACGCTAACTTCGAACAAACTCCTGATGCTCCAAGTTCGCCGCCTCCAGAGGAAAATCGGGCGCCGAGTGCCGCGCCGGTACTATCAGCCGAGCAAGCGGGACTTGTCGATCGGTTGAACCGACTTCAATTCGAAATGAAGAATCTTGATTTGGAGCTCGCCAATAGGGCCATGGCGCCAGGCAAAGATCTTTCGCGAGCCTTTGAAACACCGCAAATAGAATCCGATCGCCTAGCGGAAATAGGCGAGCGTTTTCGCCAAGCGGTTAGCCAGACCGAGCCGCCCGCGGCCATCCAGCAGGCGCCAGCTCAACCGGCAACACTTCAACCGCTAGCAAAACCATTCGTCGCGCCAGCATTTGCGGCGTCACCAGTTGCGGCGCCAATTGCCCCCGAACTTGAGGCAGCGCGGGCGGCCGCCCAAGCTATTCGCCGAGTTGAGTTTCCGCGAATATGAAGCAGTGGTTGCGCGGTCAAACCATAAAAGCGACTGTCGTTGAATTGATAGAGCCCAATGAGATCTTGATTCGCTTTGGAGGCGGGGCCGAGGAGCCAGCCGCAAAGCTGCTTCGAATCCGCAATGAAACCAATCGCCCGCTCTCTAGCTTTTCTACCGATGATGCGATTGGGCTCAGAGTGATCGAAATCTTACCGCTGCGGTTTCAATTTGTCGAAGCCCTCAACGAACAACGTCGACGCGGGCACATCGACGTTTCAATTTAAGATTACTTTTTTAAAAATTTACTTCGCACTTTCGCGAACAAATCGAGTCAGATAGTAGCGCACCAAATAGTCCACCTTGATCGCTTGCTCTTGATACGTCCAATTCAGGTCGCCGAATGCGCCCCAGCGCGCAATTAATAGGTCTTCTTCTCCGACGTGGGAAACGGCACCGGCCCCTGGAGTCATTGGCGCACCGGCTGGTTGAAAGCCAGCCCCAACATAATGAAATCGCACTGAAACTGCGCCAGGTTCTTTCAGAGAGAAAATTAATTTAAATCCGTTTCGGAAAAGCATGAAATCGGCGTGCGTGTTGGCAATGCCATAGATCTTCACTCTCCCGAGCGAGGATCCTTTCAGCTGGTTGAAAGCTGAAGACGCATCGACAAACGCGACTTTCATCTCGTTCATAAAAGAAACCGATTCGCCCAAGAGAATGGAGGCAGGGTCAAAGGCAGGACCGAATTCGATCACGCCTGACTCTTCCATTCTTTGTTCCGCGCGAACGAGCTCCTTGATCCATCCCATTCGGTCTTGTCGCATTCCAGTCGGAGTGCCCGATGATGTGGTGGTCGCGGAACCTGCTGTTCCTGTTTGGCCGAGATCTCGGCCGGCTTCGCGTTTTGGTCCTAAAAATTCCATTCCGTCCATGGAAGCCCCCCCTCTCCTCAACTGTCGACGTGGGGCTCCGGCGTTGTCAAGATGCGTTTCAGAGTCCCAAAAGGCTGTCTGGGCCGGCCGCTTGTGGCCGCGAAGCCCAGCCCCATAGAGAGGGATCATCAGTTGAGAGGCCCAAACGGCACCACGGCCAAGCCAGATTCACCGGCCGCTTCGCTATAAAGAACTGGTCCAGGTCGACCGCCGGAAGTCGTTTGCGAACCCAGGAGGTCTTCTTCGCCTCGCTCTGCGGCGTCAGAAACTCGGCTTCCAGGTATGAACTGGATTTGCTCGGCGACGATTCCTAGGTGATAGGATTTAACCCCAGCCTCTTCTTTTGAATAAGAGGCGAGATGGCCTTCAATGTAAAGCGGGCTTCCTTTGCTGCAAAAAGTCGAACAGAGTTCCGCGTTTTTTCCCCAGAGCATTATTTTGTGCCACTGCGTTTCGCGCCGGGAGTTGCCGAGTTCATCTTTGCTTCGGCGGTAGGTCGCAAGGCTGAGACGTACATACGGTTTACCGTTGATGGACGTTTTCAGTTCCGGATTTTGCCCGATGGTTCCCATGAGGACAACGCGATTGATTGAGCCCATTTTAAAATCTCCTTTTTGTTGCGAGACCGAAGAAATTATCGGTCACAAAGAAGATTTCAGAGCAGGAATTTCGCCAATTGAAATTGACGAAACTTTCGTTTAGAGCGCGATGGAAATCACGGGGTAGGCGCCGTTCGGATTTGCGCGGGTATCGAAGCCGAAGTGAACGCCGAGAACGAATTGGACCGGCAAGTGATAAAACAGCGTCGAATCGAGACGGGCCTCCGCGCCTACCGCCGGGTAGAGATCACCGAACTGACTGATGCGGTAGCCATCAAGGGCGAAATCGTAAAAGGCTCCGTCGACGGTGACTGCGTCGGCGAAAACTGCGGCATGCCAACGACGCAAGAAGGCGGGCTTGGTGCCGAACCCCTCATAGCTATTGGCCAGTGGAAAGCGATATTCAATAGAGCCGCGCACAAACTTTCTCGCCAAAAAAGTTCCTGTCGGGTACCCGCGCATGACAAAACTCGTGCTCGTCGCGCCCAGTGCAATGGTTTCGATCGGAAGGCTCACGCTTGATGGGCCAAGTAAAAGGCGATCAAGTCCCGGAAGCCAACTGAGGTTCGCAGCGAGTGCCAAAACATGGCGATCCGGAAGCCAACCTATCCATTTTGGATGCGAGGCCTTTGAAACTTGCGTGCCTAAGACGAGATCTGTTTTATCGTAAACTTGATTGCCGAGCTCGGGTAAGAATCGGGCATGCGAGAATTTAAAAACACCGCCTTTTTCAGGTGAAATTTCATGACCGCGTTGCGAAAGGCTTTGCCAAAGTAAACCTGCCCGCACTCCACCTCGTATGCGGATATCAGTCGCGGTGGTTGTGGGCACCTCCGACCGCTGATGATTGATACCGATCTCGCCTCGCCAATTGTTGGACAGTGCCGGTATGTAAAACAAACCTGAAGCGTCGCTCGTCGTTGTTCGACGATCAAACCCAGACGAAGAAAGACGCTGCCAAAAATCATCGACCAAGAAAGTGTACCTTACGTCGGTTGTCGCGTTGCTATACGCACCGAAGATATTTGGTTTTGAGTGACGAGTGTCGGTGGAAATCGACGCGGCCAAAACGTGGCGGCCGATCGGATCACCTGACGACGTAGAGGCCGAGAGGTACGCCCCGCCGGGAACGAAAGCCGCGTAAGGCATCCAGTAGCGCGGAATCATATATGGCCACGCACTGAAGTCGCGATCTTGGAGGTCCGCTGCCGAAAGGCCCGCATCGGGCGGCGTGTAGGGCTCTGTCGGTGCGTCAACCAGCGGTTCGATTTTCGTCAGCCGACCGCGAGCTATACTTGGCATCACCTCGCGCTCGTCTTTGCGTAAAATTCTTAAACGCGATCCATTTCCGTCGAGTCGAGAAAAAATCAGGGTTTCGCTTTTCGCATCGAGGTCTCCGATCCAAGCCCGAGTGGAAGAATTGGTGACGGGCGTAACTGTTTCGAAGTTCTCGTCACTCGTTAAGCGGCCCAGATAAAGATTGGTGACGCCATTTCTGGCCGAAGCGAACAGGAGGTGGCGCCGTCCCCTGGAGTCTGAAACTAGGCGCGGAAAGTTAGCATCGCCGCCTGAGTTTAGCGTCAGCGGTTTTGCGAGAACAGTGTTTGTTTTCGGATCGAATTGAACGACTTTTAAAACTTCACGTCCATCTTCGCCACGTTCGGCGAAAACGATTTTATCAGCCTCAATGAATTCTGGCCACGAGACGCGGTGATAGTTCGCAGGGGTGTAAAGAACTTTAGGATCACTGAATGTGAAATCGCCGGATTTCTCGTCGCGTCGGATGTTCGCAATCGCCAACTGAGAATTACCGGGAGTGAGCTGTACGAAAGCCACAAATTTTCCACTCGGGCTGATCCCGGGTTCACGCGCTCGCCACCCCTTTGTCACCCGTTTCGTGCGTTTTCTTTCCCGATCATAAATCCACAAATCGGATCGCTCTTCATAGCGACCGAACGAGTCGACCGCATCGTAAACGACGGCGGTCTCGTCTGGCATCCAGCTGACACGGTTGGAGCCGTCGGGATCGGCAGCTCGCACGGCGTTTTTTAAGTCAAAGAGTTTATCGGTTCCACGAGATGCGATGAGCAGAACGGAATCGTGATTGTGTTCTCGTCCTATGAATGCGAGCGACTCTTGAGTTCGCGATAGTACAGGCGAGCGCGAATAAAAACCTGATTCGTTCAGACGGGCGCCGTCATTACAGCCGACTGAACCGCCTTCACAGAGGACTTCGATCTGATGAACAGCTTTTTCTTCGAGTTCTGAGTAAACGGAATCAAGAATCTCTTGCCAGGATTTCTGCTCTCGCTCTTCGACAGGGGTATCGATGAAGAACGGAATTCTTCGTGCGAAGTGATCATTTAGATCACCGACCAAAGAAAGATTTTTTTTCGAAAGATGATTCCACACTAAGCCACCAAATAAATAGGGACGAATTCCGCCCGGCCATTCGGGATCGAAAATGTCACCGATCCGAGCGATATCCTCGCGGCGAAGCAAATTTTCTTGAATCATGGCTCGTGGAATCGCCGTGAAATTCGGTGACCGCAAGCGGCCGCCGCTTGGCGAGTAGCGGGTTTCAGTTTCAACCGCGAGGCCCTCGAGGTACCAGCGCGGCAAAAGTAAGTTAGGGCGAACAACTGATCCAAAAATCGAACGGGCGAAATTGAAAAATCCATGCGCAGGCTGGAAGTTCAAAACGTGCGTGTATTCGTGGGTGATCAGTTCAAGTCCCCAGGGACCCGTGTCGCCAATCGAATCGCCGGGCGAAGGCATCGCGGGAAAAAGGTGCATCTGTGGGTAGGGAAAGCCTGTTGCCATTCCGTTTGCTTGGTCGCCGCGATCATCGATCACGATAACTGTCTTGTCTGGCCACGTGCGCAACACGGGCGCAAGAGTCATCCAGGCTGACTCGGCATTGCGAGCGACATCCTTAGCCAGCTGGTAATGCCTTGAGTCAAAGAGAATTTCGAAGTGTGCAGTTTCGATTTTTCTCCACTGAATATGTGGATTCGCCAAAGCATTTTCGGCACCGGAAAGAAGGCTCCCCCCTACGACAAGCAGCATTTTCGCTAGGGAAAAAGCGCGATTCAAAATCTGAGAGAATAGCGGTTTCCAAAACATTTTTCTGACAGAAAACACATGATCCTGCATTGCGACCTCTTGGCTTCGATATTCAACGTTTAGACCTTTGACAAAAACCGTGCGCTTTTCAACAATGTTGCTTCATGAAGGAGAACTACGCCATGCAAAAAAATTCGACATCGACTCCATCAACCTTCTCAACAACGTTCTCAAGAACTCTTACTCTTGTCCTGGGACTAGCGGTGGTCGCCACACTGTCATTGGCTTCCTGCACGAAAGCAAAAAAGGCGGACGGTGAAGGTGGAGCAGAGAGCTCTGGAATGTCAGACGCAGGTCCTCAGGTCACTGATAAAGATATGGCCTACGACCAAGCTGGTTCTGACGGTGGCAACATCAGCGGCCTCAGCACTATTTTCTTTGAATACGATCAGGCGCGCCTAACCGACACGTCGAAAAATAAGCTGAAGGAAAACGCGGACTGGATCCGAGCAAATCCCGCTGTCACTGTCCAAATTGAAGGACACACTGATTCTCGTGGTTCGACAGAATACAATTTGTCGCTCGGTGAGCGCCGTGCAAAGTCGGTTCGCCAGTATCTTGAAGGGCTGGGAGTTGAATCGAAGCGCATGACTATTCTGAGTTACGGCGAAGAAAAGCCATTGGCGTCGGGAGATACAGAGGCGGCGTTTTCGAAAAACCGTCGCGCTAACTTTGTTCCAGTTCAGTAGTAAACATAGAAGGTGGACCTTATGGTCGCGTCCTTTCGGATTTGTTTCAGCGCCACTAGCACGGTCTTCTTTCTCGCCATTGGACTCGGCATAGGACTAGGCAGTGGCGCCGTGTCATGTGTTTCCGTTATTCCCGTCGACGAATACACAATTGCCCGGGCCGCAATGGATGGCGCAAAAGAGTCGGAAGCGCCTCGCTTCGCGCCCGCGTTGTGGTATAAGGCTGAGCAGGCGTATCGCGAAGGCGAAACATTCTTTCGCGAACGAGCTTACAATGACGCCTTAAAGCGATTTGCGCAGGCGCGATCATTGGCAGAACAAGCTGAAAACGCGGCTCGATTGTCGCGTTTTGAATCTGGCGACCTCGCGCCATAGTCGTAACGTAGTCGGAAAGGATTTACATGTCGAATCCCAGTACTCCAGCTGTCGCAGTGATCGTCGGGTTGATGATGTCTGGCGCATTGA
Source organism: Deltaproteobacteria bacterium (assembly GCA_017302795.1). GTDB lineage: Bacteria > Bdellovibrionota > Bdellovibrionia > Bdellovibrionales > JAMPXM01. The sequence goes on from JAFLCB010000002.1 coordinate 215,023, forward strand.
TGACGTCTGGTTGCTTGCAAACTAGGTCCAACTTGAAGGAACAAGAGGAAAAGCAGGTTTTACGCAAACAAGTTGTCAACTTGCAGCAGACGACAGCGGACGTTTCATCAAAATTCAACGAAGTGGACGAGGATCTTCGAAAGACCAATGGTCGCATCGAGGCTCTCGACGCCCGCATGACTCAGATCAAAGACCGAGCGGAAAAAAATGACTTTGCTCTGGAGTCTAAGTTCAAAGAGCAAGACACAAAATTCCAAGCATTTCGCGAAGAGCTTCAGAAGATGCAGGCCGAACTGTTGGAAGTGAAAGCCTCGAACTCTGCCCTACAGGCTGCGTTTCAAGCCGGTGGAGCACCATCGGGATCAAGTGGCGGCAAAAACTCGGACAAGAATCCCTTTGAATTGGGCGACAGTCGCTTCGAGCAAAAGGCTTGGCGAGAGGCGATTTTCGCCTACGAGGACTATCGGAAGTCCTACCCCAAGGGAAAAAACTTTGGTGCCGCGACCTATAAGATAGGCGTCTGTTTTCAAGAGCTAGGTATGCTGGACGATGCAAAGCCATTTTATGACGAAGTTATCTCGAAGTTCCCGAAATCCAAAGAGGCAGATCGCGCGCGATCTCGGCTGAAAGCAATTTCGAAAAAGAAGTAATCGGAAGAAAAGGCCCAATGCGCTCCTTTCAAAAAGTTCTGGCCATTGAAACGAGCTGCGATGATACGTCTGTGGCGGTGGTGGCCAGCACTGGGCAAGTCTTAAGCTGCGTGATGGCCGGGCAAGATCTTTATCACGAAAAGTACGGCGGTATCGTTCCCGAGATCGCTTCGCGAAATCACACCCATCATTTGTTGCCGTTGATCGAGGAAGCGCTCAAGGCCGCTGGAACTTCTATGTCGAGCATCGATGGGTTTGCAGTGACTTCACGGCCAGGTTTGATCGGCGCACTTCTGACCGGATTGGTAACGGCGAAGACTTTAAGTCTTACAACTGGAAAACCGTTCGTGGGAATTAATCACCTTGAAGGTCACTTGCTTGCGCCCTTTTTAACAGATGAAGGTTATTCGCCGCCCAAGGGATTTGATTTCCCCTACATTGCGCTTGCCGTAAGTGGAGGGCACACAACGCTCTACAAAGTCGATGGGTTCGGTCGGTACAAAGTGCTGGGCCGCACTTTGGATGATGCGGCCGGTGAGGCCTTCGATAAGTTTGCAAAAAAAATTGGCCTCGGTTTTCCAGGGGGAGCCAAGGTGGATCGCCTTGGTGCAGTTGGAAATCGCACTCGTTTCGAGTTTCCGCGGGCCATGCTGAAAGATGAACGCGACGATGTCAGTTTTTCGGGACTTAAAACTTCCGCCTCTCGCTTATTTGAAGAGCTGCTTCCGGCAGATCAAGAGTTAATTCTTAAACAGGCCGAAGGGTTTCTAAAATCGGGCTCTGCGGAGCCGGGTTTACTTGCAGATCTGTGCGCTAGCTTTCAGGAGGCGATTGTCGATGTACTTGTTGCGCGCATCTCGCGTGCAGCGTTTCGCGAAAACTTGTCTCGCGTCGTGCTGACCGGCGGAGTTGCGGCGAACAGTCGTTTGCGAGCGAGAGTGACAGAGTGGAGTCAAGCAAACGGGCGAGTCGCCGCAATTCCTCCGCTTCGATTTTGCACGGACAATGCAGCGATGATTGGACTTGCCGGTATTATCCGTCTGAATCTAGGCGAAGTTTCGGCGACATCATTAGGCCCTCAGCCCAAGGCGCCACTCGATCAGGAGCAGGTGCCTGTATGACACGTCGAGAGCGCCTGTTAGAAAAGATTCGATTGAGCGGAACTGGTCCGAAGCGCGCCTTGGGGCAGAACTTTCTTATTTCAGACCACGTCATCGATCGCATTCTTGAGAACGCGCTAGAAACAGGATCAACAAGTTTTTGGGCTGCAGCAGGGAAGGCGACGGCGATCCTTGAAATCGGGCCTGGCCTCGGAGCCCTGACAGAGGGGTTGATTGCCGGCACGAAAAAACTTTCTATTCCTTTCTCGGTCATTGAATTAGACCGCGATTTCGCGGCCTCCTGGCGTGAGCAGGGTTTGAAGGTAGTGGAAGCCGATGCGTTGCAAGTAGATTGGAGCTCGTTAGAACTGCCTCAGGGAACGCGGCTGATTTCGAATCTTCCCTATCAGATTTCTTCTAGCCTTGTGATCGATCGGTCCGTTGATGCCCAAGGTGTGACTTCGATGGTGCTGATGTTTCAGAAGGAAGTTGCAAAGCGAATCCTTGCGAAACCGAAGACTGAAGATTTCGGCCTGCTTTCGGTGATCGCCCAACTTGGCTGGGAAATCGAAATCGTTTGCGAGGCCGGACCACAGGACTTTTTTCCTCCGCCACGCATAGCTAGTCGCGTCCTGCGCTTTCGACGAAAAGTGGATGCACCCGACGTTCAAGAGTTTACTCGTGTCCTGGCGTTTGCAAAACGGGCTTATGCTCATCGCCGAAAGCTTTTGGCGGGAAACTTGGCGGGCGGTTCGGCAACTCGTGAGACAATTGAAACCGTGATAGAAAGTATGGGATTCACGAAAACGGCAAGAGCCGAAGAGCTAAGTCCGGTACAGATTCTAGAACTTTTTCGACGATTGTAGGGGCGTTTAGTCATGGCGACGAAAGACAATGGCATTAGGCTGATCGCAGAAAATCGCAAAGCGCGATTTGATTACATTGTCATCGACACGCTGGAGGCGGGGATTTCGCTTCTCGGGAGCGAGGTCAAGGCGATTCGAGACACTGGAATTCAGTTGAAGGACTCGTACGTCGTCATCAAAAATGGAGAGGCCTTTTTGCAGGGTGCCCATGTTTCGCCTTACCGGGCATCGAGCTATTTGAATCACGAACCAGAACGCTTAAGAAAACTTCTTTTAAGCAAAATTCAAATTGATCGTCTCGATCGATCCCTTTCTGAAAAGGGGTACTCCTGTGTTCCTTTGAAGCTTTACTTTAAGGGACGCTGGGCGAAGATAGAACTGGCCATCGCGAAAGGCAAAAACGTCGGCGATAAGCGTGAGTCCATAAAGACGAGAGATGTCGATCGCGAGCTTCGTCGCGCAAAGGCCAAAAAGTAAGAGCACTGGAGGTTCGTTGTGGCAAAAATCTTAGGTACATTCGGTTTTGCAAGTACAGGTGCGATTGCCGTAAATTTGGCTCTGGCGGTTATTTTTGTGACTTCACTTGCCGGCTGCGGAGTCAAAACCGTTCGCCGTGAAGGAGAATCAGAAACGGCAAGTGCGAATGTCACTTCCGCTGAGGTCACCAGTTCGGAGACAGCCTCGGAAATCAGCCTTAAAGCAGACCGGTCAGAACTCGACAAGTTTCGCACCGAAATTCCAGAAGAAGTGAAGCGTCAAAACGACGAGATCGCGTTGATCCTTTCGTTTATCAATCGCGAAACTGAAGAAGATCCAAATAAAGTGCGCGACCGATTTAGTTCGGCGCTTCGTAAACGTCGAGAGGCATCCGACAAGCACTTGCGCCGGACGCGCGAAAGCTTTTCGAAACGAGAAAAACAAGAGCGAGAAGATTTTTTGAAAAGGTCGAAAGATGAGCGCACAGATTTTCTTGATCGAAAGCGTTCGCCTGATGACCGGAAGCGTTTTTTTGAAGATCAAGAGGACAAACGGAAAGTTTTTTTTGCTGATCAGACAGAAAAGCGAAAAGACTTTGAATCATCCGTTCAAGAAGAGCGGAAGCGCATGGAGGACTTCGTTCGCGAAAAGCAAAACCAGTTCAATCAGGAATGGCGCGATTATCTAACGAGGTACACCGAGCGAAAAAAACAAAACGAATTGAAAAAGCGCATGGAGCAGAAAGCGCGTGAACTCGAGCGTCGCGGTCAACCAGCCTTAAAGGCACCAGATCAGCCTTCCGGTCAGCTTCCGCTAACGGCGCCAGTTCATTCTGGCGGAGCGGTTGCTAGTGATTCGCGCGCACGTGGGACCCTTCAGTCAAGCGCAGAGGAATCATTGAAAGAGTTCGATTCCATCCCGCAAGGACCCGGTGTTCCGTTGACTCCAGGTACCGCGAAGAAAGGGAATTAGCCTCTTCGTGAAGGTCGGCGATCCGTCGACTTAAGGCTTCCGCGGCGCGAGGACTCGTCCCGGGCCAGAGCTTTGGCAGATTTCGGTCCGCGTTTTCGGTCAAACTTTTTTGGTCCAATTGCATTTGAGCGTGAAGCGATCGGTCCACGTCGGCCTGAAGCTGACTCATCTTGGTAAAAAATCTTTTCTACTTCGTCGGATGTCAAGAGCGCCCACTCGCCGCGAGCTAGGCCCCCCATCTTGAGGCGGCCGATCGCAATTCGTTGGAGCTTCATCACATCAAAGCCAATTTTTTCGAACATACGACGAATTTGGCGATTTTTTCCTTCGCCGATCACGATCTTAAACCAATCGTACTTATCAGAAGCTGTGCCTTTGAGGCGTTCGATTTCTCGAGCGGCAACTCGACCACCGATGATCGTCACACCCGTGCGAAGTTTTTGAAGATGCGCGTCTGTGGGTTGACCATCAACTTTTACCAGGTAGGTTTTTAAAACCTCGTGTTTTGGGTGAGTGACTCGCTGAGCGAAGTCCCCATCATTTGTCAGAAGCAAAAGCCCTTCGCTGTCATAATCCAGACGCCCGACAGGAAATACCCGCGATTCGAACCGCTTGAAGTATTCGCCGATGCACGGCCGACCTTCTGGGTCTTCCATGGTTGTCATGACCCCTTTTGGCTTGTTGAACAGCAAGTATACTTTTCGAGTTTCGGGACGAACTGGTTTTCCGTTTACAGTCACTTTGTCAGAGGTGAGATTCACTCGAACTCCGAGCTCGTAGACTCTTTTTCCGTTGATCTGAATGGCGCCCTCGGCAATGAGTTCGTCGGCTCCGCGACGAGAGGTCACACCGCTCTCGGCCAGGTATTTGTTGAGGCGTACTTCGTTGGCGTTTGCGATGGTTACAGGTTTTGTAGTTCGCGATTTAGTGGGGCGATTGTTTCGCATTTTTCGGCCTCTTGTAGTTCGACCAGGTCGGGACCAGAGGGTTCGATGAACTCTTGACCTGGTGCGAGATTCAGTCCCAAGTTATGGCCCAGTTGCAGGGGCATTTCAACTGGCATTGCTGGTCTTAAATTCTCTTCAGGTAAGGTCTCATACGGCACAGTTCGATGTTCAAGTTGGATTGCGCGCTCGAGGTTTTCTAACAAAAGCCTCAGCAGCCGGTCGTCCACGAAGACTTGTTCGAAGGCCAGTCGGCCGCGTTCGATTGCCGCCTCTGCGAACCGCAATCGTTCTGGGTGCTTACGGGCCATTAAATCGGAAGCCTGCTCGAGAAGATTGGTGAGTTCGATATACATTGGGTCGGTCGCACGATTGACAAAGAACTGCTCAATTCTCTTCAACGGGTAGAACAAAAGAGGGTGGCGATGCAGATCTCCGCCATCAAAGGTCGCGGTTTTTTGAAAAGTGTAACCGCGAACTTGAATACCCCGGTATCCGTTGTTGAATTTGAATCTAGCTACCGTATGCGGTGCAGTTTCAATCTGGCTGAGACGAGCCGAATCGATGGAGAGATCAGAGTTGTAATACACGGCCATGTCGTCGACCAAGGGTTCAAGGCGGCCGTCGCGAATACAAAGGGCTCGATCAAAAATATGGACCGAAAGCGATCGATCGACCGCAAGGCGGCACACCAATAGTTTTTCTTCTCGATCTTTTAAAATGCGGATCTGATCGGTCGGGCCTTGGTGTTGTTGAATCCAATTTTCGACGACGAGTTCAAGAGTGCGAAAGCTCTCGGCGCGAACCATTTGGAGGTCGTCAGGACTTGAGAAGGGAGGCAGCGGAATCGGCTCGCCAGTTTGATTGGAGAAATGCTGAAGACAGGACGCCACTTCCGTAAAAAGTTCGAGTTTGTTTTCGGACCAATGCTGGTGGCCAAGGGCGCGGCGAAAAAATCGGTCGAGTACGGAAGTCGATAAAGGTTCGCCAGCCTCACAGAGGTTTTTTAGAAAATGATAGAAGGCCATCCGAGCGGCATCGGACTTCGCGACACTGACGTTCGCGCCGGCAACTGGCACTCCAGTCCCCGTTACATTTGCGGCCGCATTTTTCGCAGCTCCGGGAGCGGGTTGAAGAAGACCAAGAAGATGAGTTGCGAGGTTGGTCACAGTAGCCATAGGCTTAACATTAGGAAGATTTGAATTTTCAGTCCAGCGAATTTAAGCTCGGTGTGAAGGGGATCAAATGGAATATTTCAAGGACCCGGCGACTATTTTGCATCGGGAATTAGATCCACAGGTGTTTGGCGCGAATCCACAGGGTGGCGCATCTGGGAATGCGCAAAGTTATTCTGGTGGATCTTCCAGTGGTGCTTTTGGCGGTTCCTTAGGACTGCAGCCGCCAGCAAGTCCGCCTCAGACGAGGCCCGGTGCGCAGATTCCCTATCCGCCGATTGACCTCAAGGTTGTTGAAGCGCAAATCCAGCAGATCAAAGCAGTGCTACAGCAATATGAACGACGTTTAGATCAGCTATCTGCAAGACAAAATGAAATTTCGCGCGATAGCCAAAGTCGACTTGATCGATTTGAGCAACAGTTGATTCGACTTGAGGATGGGATCTCCCGTTTAACTACCGATACAAGTCAACGTTTGGCTTCGCTTGCCGGCCGGGTAAACGAACGAAAAGTTACTGACAGCAAGGTTCAAGAGCTTATGGATCGACACAATTTGATGCTGAGAAACTTCGAGAATCGCCTGTCTTCGATGCAAAAGCTTGCATCCGATCAGGAACAAGCTCTTTTGAGTGCCTTTGCAGCGTTAGAAGATGCGCGAGCTGAACTCTCGCGCTTAAAAAGATTGCCGTAAACCCATATCTAGTTGCCGCCGCTTTCAAAGTACCGATCGCAGCGAATGTTGTCGATGCTGATCAGTTTACCGTTTCGGCACTGAAACAGTGCGGACGCAACGATACACTGACCAAAGCCAACGGCAGCCGTGTTCACGTAGGGAAGTCGAGTTGTGTACGCATCTGGCAATTCGCGCTGAATGGTATACGGTGCATTCGATGCGCCGATCATCGACTCATGCCAGTACTCGTCGTAGTTTCTAGTTCCTGGATAGTAGCCATACTTTCCTGCTGGGCAGGGATTTCGCGCAGCTTTTACTTTAACTGTGACAGTCACACTTCGAATCATCTCGGTGCCAGAGCGAGCTTCGACATGGTATTGCCCTGCAGAGGCCGTCGTGATTTGAAACTGGCGAAGCATGTAGCCGGTCTGTCCAGAAATTGGCTGCCCGTTTTTAAACCACTGATAGGTGACAAGATCGACCCCTTTTGTCGCATAGGTGCCGAGGGTTAATACTTCGCCCTCTTCGACGGTACGATCTTCGGGTTGATACTGCCAAATAAAACTTGGACCTGTCGTGCCTCCCGTCGATCCTCCCGGTGCAACACCTGTGTTGCCGCCGCCGACCATGCCGCCCGAACCACCGCTGCCGCCGTCGACGGGGATCGTGCCGCCACCACCAGTGCCGCCAGTGCCTCCGCCGGTTCCACCGGTTCCGCCACCAGTGCCGCCACCACTAACGGGCATCACGCCTCCGACTGTATTTCCGCCGCCCGTAGGAGCCGTGCCGGGAGCATAAGAGCCGCCGCCACCTGCTGCGCCACCGCCGCCGATCGCGCCGTTGGCTCCGCCGATTGTCGAAGAATAAACGGGGGATTTAGATGAAGAATTCTCCGTAGATTCCATCGCAGGAGAGCAGTTCTGGTACATCAACAGACTGGTTGAAGCTGCAAAGAGAATAGTCATGAGAGGTGTGTTGTTCATTCGCTGGTTCGTTTTATCAACCAACGGTGCGATTTTCATGCGCAGGTAGCGCTGAATAACCAAGGCCCGCTTGGTCCATCGATGCTGATTCATCTTGCCCCCTCTGAAAGTCCCCACCAATTCAATTTGCCAGAAAACTGTCTCTCTTTCATGCGTCTCATGAAGAAACGGGTGAAATCGAATTTAGCCCTAGCATAAACAAAAACGGCGTCTCGTTGTGAGACGCCGTCAAAGCATTTTTTGCTTATTGCTCGCTGGCTGCGGCTCTCGGAATTGGCTCGTTGGCTTTTCTCATTCTGTCTAAGAAATCGTCCGCATTCATGAAGCCTGTCACAGTGAGATCGGTCCGAATCTGTCCGTTAGTGTCATAGAACACCATGGTTGGAAGCCCCATCACACTATAAGTCTTTTTTAGTTTATCGATCTCCGGCGAATCGTTTGTCGCATCAATCTTAAATAGCACGAAGTTTTTCGAGAGAGCCTGGATGCGATCGTCGGGAAATGTTTTTTCTTCAAGCTCATGACAAGCGCCGCACCAGTCGGCCCAGAAATCTACCAAGACAGGCTTTTTCTGTTCGATGGCAGCTGCCAACGCTTCATCCGAGTAGGACTGCCAGCCGAGCTTCGCGACATTTCCAGGCGAGATGCTTGTCGCGCCTCCCGCAGTCGCAAATTGAACACCTGATTTTTCAAGCGTTGAAACCATCATGAGTGCAATTCCAATACAGAAAGCCGCAACCGCTGCGCCCTTTTTAACTTGGGATGCACCCGTAGTCGCCGGAGCAAACGCGCCGTAAGCGCTTGCGATGAGGACCACGGAAAGCCCAATGATCGCGCGGACCGCCCAATCTGGATAAACTGGTGCGATGTAGTAAATCGCCATGCCGATCATGGTGGTGCCGAAAACGAATTTAACAGTATCCATCCACGCGCCAGCCTTTGGGACCTTCTGTAAGAGCGAACTCGAAGTGCCGAGCGCGACAAAAAGAACGCCCATACCCATTGCGAAGCTGAACAAAAGAATTAAGCCAAGAGCCTTATCTTGAGTTTGGGCAATATAAGCTAGAACACTGACGAGGACAGGTCCGATGCAGGGGCTTGCGACGACTCCGGCAGCAAGTCCCATGGCGAATGAACTAAAATATCCTGTTTCTGACTTTCCTTGGCCGACGCGGTCGCGAATGAATGCGGGTGCTTGAATTTCGTAAAGGCCGTACATGGAAAGCCCCATGGCGACGAACAATAGCGCTAATCCAGAAACGACATAAATGTTAGAGAGTGCGGAACCGAACAGCGCGCCGGTGGAGGCAGCGGTAACACCGAGTATTGAGTACGTAACGCCAATCCCAAGAACATAGAATATAGAAAGGAAAAAGCTTCGTAGCTTGGAGTGTTTGGTAGATGTGTCCGCGCGTCCACCTGACCGCCGTTCACTCGCACCAAGAATCGCTAGGGTAATAGGAATCATTGGATAAATGCACGGGGTCAGCGAAGTTAAAAAACCAGCGACGAACATGAACAGCACTGCAGACAAAAGTCCTGCGCCCATCGCTTTTTCAAACTCGGATGACTGACCTCCGCTTGTTGCCGGGGCTCGAGAAGGTGTAGTCGTGTCTTTTGTTTCGACTTTGGGCTCAACACTAGCGATGGAAGCGGCTTTTGCAGCCATCGCTCCGGGAGTGAGAACGATATGTTTCGGAAATAAGCAGTGCTCGGTGGTGCAGGCTTGATAGGTCAACTTTAACTTCAAGACTTTAGCAGATTCGGCGTTGGGCAGTTTGACTTTCGCAGTCATGGTGCCCTTTTTCTTTATGCCGTCTTTCATTTTTTTCGAGAACGTGTCCATGAACTGAACGACCGGAGTCAGTTGGAAAGGTTCAAGTTTTACGTCGGTGGGTTCTTCGACCACAAGTTTAAATCGATCAGCGTAGGCCTTGTAGGGATCGGCCAAATCGAGATCGACGATCACTGTTGCCGACTTTGGGTCCTGGGCCGAAATTTCCAATCGAGCCTTCGCCGTCATTGGATTCTCTGCAACCTTTTCGTCGCCACTCGCCGAAGCGGTAAGAGAGGAAAGCGGGGCCGAAAGTAGGGACAATGCGACCGCGCACACCAACAGAAAAAGCGCGCTAAACGTTCGTTTAAAACCACAATGCAATACGTCGTTCGTCATGATGACCTCACTCGAGACCTTTCGGCAGGGTGACGATAATACCTAAATATAACACGTCTCAAGGTAGATCAATGCCGTGAAAATCTATCGATAAGTCCTGTCACAGAGTTTGACAGTTTTAATGCCCATGAGGATCAAGCAGTTGGGCCAAGTCGGAAACCAGTTTTCGAAATTCTAATTTGGCAAAGTTTCTTCTATTTCTTGACGGTAAAAGCTCGCTGAATCCCATTTGTACAAAGTGATCAAGCCGGTAGGGGCCTCGTTCTCGCCCCCAAGTCTGGCTTCCGATGGGCACGAAGCCATCGCTTGGAGCAAATGAGTTCGCATCGGTGACGAGAGCTTTAGCGAACCGACCGACCGACAAACCATGCAGATGCGGGTAGAGCGTCCAAAAATAGGGCGAGACATCAGCTAACGGAGCCGAGCAGAGAAGACTGAACTCGTCGGTTTCTGGATGGATGGGGTGGATCAAATTGAAGCTCTCCATCGTGCGAGGAGAGTAGGCCTTGAAAGTCGACGATTTAGCATCGACGTGATAGTCCACTCTTGCGAGCGCCGCCGTAAGCTGTGGATAAAGGCGGGGAAATTTCTGAGACAGATGCGATGTCAAATCTGCTGCGATTGTTCCGCGATGGGGTGTTCCCCAAGTGATTATTCTGCGGACATGAACGTCGAGGGATTCTGGTCGATCACGAAGTTTTTTAGCGAGGGCGCGAGCCACTAAGCCGCCGATTGAATTTCCAAGCAGTGAGATCTCTTTGCCTTGAATTTCGGGAGCATTTTGCTTTAACCAACTGATCGCCCAGTCTGCCTGTGACTCGGGAGATCCGTCGCCGACCTTTTCAACCGCAATAAAGCGGACTCCGTGCTCTGAAAGCGCGGGCGCAAGGTGCCGATCCATCTTTCCTAAGTTCACTGGTCCAAGGTGGAGGAGGTCATCGCCAAATGTATTCAAGCCATGAAAGAAAACTGCGATTGGTTTAGCTCGATCTTGGTCAGTCACATTGTCCCCTGGTAATGCCAACAATCTGCCTCTAAACTCGGGTTGAGTCGACCATGATTCTTCAGCGGTTGCTAAGACCTCAGCAGTTGGCAAGACCTCGGTCCTAAAAACTAGCCGGGGCGTCAATCAACATCCTTCCAATGCCGATAAGACGTTTGAGGTGAAGTCATGGGAGTAGTTGGAGCAATCGTAGTAATGGTGTGCGTCTTCGGGGGCTATATGCTCCACGGTGGACACTTGCACGTCCTTTGGCAGCCAACGGAACTCATTATTATTGGTGGAGCTGCGCTGGGCGGATTCATTATCGGAAACCCGATTCCAATTATTAAAATGGGTGTGCAAAAAGGTCTTCACGGCTGGATCGGCAAAGGTCCTTCGAAGTCAGACTATCTTGAGCTTCTGCAGCTGCTGTTTCAACTCTTTCAGATTTTCCGAAAAGACGGTCCGCAAGCTGTTGAACGCCATATTGAGGAACCTGAAAAATCAGAAATTTTTAAGCAGTATCCATCGTTTCTGAAGAATCACCACGCGGTCGACTTTCTTTGCGACACAATGAAAATCACTCTCTCGGCCGACCTTTCACAATACGACGTCGATGATTTGCTGACTGGCGATATCAAAGCGGCACACGTGGAAGAGCACATGGCGTCACATGGTATTAACCAAATCGCAGAAGCGCTTCCGGGTCTCGGGATCGTTGCAGCCGTTCTCGGGGTCGTTCACACCATGGGTCTTCTTGATCAAGGTACGGAAGTCATCGGTAAGTCGATCGGTGCCGCCCTCGTTGGTACGTTCCTTGGGGTTTTGGCATGTTACGGTTTTGTTGGACCTACGGTCACGAAAATGAACAATGATATCGAAGCAGAAGGTCGCTACTTAGAAGTTATCAAAGCTGCTTTGATCGCACTCCAGCGCGGCTCGCCCCCGCTAGTATGCGTTGAATTCGCACGTCGTACGATTTTACCAATTGATCGTCCAACGTTCTCGGAAGTTGACGCCGCAGCAAAAGGAGCAAAGAAAGCCGCCTAGCCGGTAGCTGATTCTTTGATTTAAAAGTCATGGCAGAAAAGAAAGCAACGATCGTCATAAAAAAGATCAACGTGGTAGCCGGTGGCGCCCACGGTGGTGCTTGGAAAGTTGCATTCGCCGATTTCATGACAGCGATGATGGCGTTCTTTCTTGTTATGTGGCTGCTAGCTACACAGTCGGAACAGACTAAAAAAGCAGTATCCGACTATTTTTCGACACCCTCTGTAATTGAGTATGAATTCAATAACTATGGTGTTGAGTTAACTCTCGAGAAACTGTTTATGGACCTAGTGAACGAACCGTTAAAAGTGTTCCAGGCGTTCGTTAACCCAATGGACCGCACGCCCAATGTGATGGCAATGGGAATGAAAAAAGTTGTTTCCGCGCACTTGGCTTCACAGCTGGGCGAAATCGCGTCAAACGTCAACGTCACACCGGACACAATCGTTTTCGAAATTCCAGATCTCTATTTATTTAAGCCCGGAACGACGATGCCATCAGCGCAATTTGTTTCGGTTATGGATAAAGTCAAAGGGATCACAACGGGTCTTCAAGACTCTGACATTCAAATCACGTCGCTCGTCTACGACGACAGTGTTTACGGCAAAGATTCAAAAGTCGCAAAAAACGTTGCTGAGGAACGGCTGACGATTGTTGAACTTCAGATCAAAGGTTCTCTTGAACACGAATCTGTCGGCGTATCAGGTTCAGCCGTGAACACGCGCGATCAGCGTGGAAAAGGTGAAAATCATGCCGGCGGCGGGCATTTCAAAATTGAAATTCGTCAACGTCCAGAGACAAAAACTGGTAAGCCACCACGATCGTTAGAGGACGGTGTGTTTGGTGGAAAATCACCAGAGCAAAAGTCATACAACGAGTATATCAACAAGCTTGCCGAGAAAAAGCCGCGTCGATCAAAGCAGCAAGGCACAGCCAGGTCAGAATCGAAATCTGAAAATAAATAGATCTACTTCAAGATTGCTCGCGGGAGAAGGTGGTCGGTGTACCCACCTTTTCTTAATTCCTTTGGATGCGAGTATCCGACAAGGCGCCCTTCGTCGACCAGAAATTCGCCTTTGAATGAGGATTCGTTCAAATCGTAAAGATTCGCTTCAGGGCGCACAACGACGGCGCTCAAGCGATCACCTTTCACCTCTTTTTTGAAAGCGACCGGACTCGGAGTCGTATCGATCCGATAAACACCTTGTTCAAGAATTTGCTCGCTCGGTACATCGCGAAGTAGCTGGGCCGCGCGATTGCTTGAAAGTGGGTTCGTGCTGCGAACACCGTCCTTCGTCAGGATCCATTCCCATGAAGTAGGGGCATCCGACGTAGCAGATTTAGATCGAGCAGATTCTTTCGCGTAGATTTTTATCATCTTCGTACCGACGGGAAGCAAGTCTTGAAGATAGGCGATTGCTTGGTTCTCGACACGTGTGCAACCAAAGCTTCTTGGGTCCGAATAAAACTGCGCCAGCTGCGACTTAGGTAACTGAATGAATCGGTCGCGATCTGCGCCCCAACCAAGCGTTCCATGGGTCCACTGTGTGAAAGCATTTGGACCAAGTTTGGCCGTGTACCAACCAAAGGCACCGCGGACGAGCCCAGACGGTTCGCCGGATTTTTTCTTTGGAAGAAAGTACTTTTGAGTCCAATCCTCAAGGCTCGCGCCGGGGAGTGGGAGGCTTGGCGATCGTTCGTCGTGCCACGAAGGAAATAGTCCTTCGGAGTCTTGATAGAACTTATGCCAAGAAAGAATCTTGTAGCTGCCAACTGCAGTGCGACGAGTTTTGCTCGGATTATTTTCGCCAGCAATCATGTCTGTTTCTAGCACCAATCGGTTTGGCTGACCCCGAGGCGCGACCTCATACACGCGAAGTTTTTCTGTCGCGATGTTTTGAATAACGATATAGCGATCTGCATCGATGATATGCGGAGTGCGAGTGACGGGAGTTGTTTGAAGATATTCGGCGGGGACGTAAGCGATTTCTTGCGCGACTGGGACCGGGGTAGCAGCCGGTTCTTGAACAACGGGAATGTCGGGCTCTTGCTCGATAATTCGCACGCTGACCAAGCGATCTTCGCCAGCTGGAGTTGGGTCAACAATTTGAACTTCGTCTCCGCGCTCGAGGAGGCGTGGGGCCTCTTCCGCGTTTTGATCTGGCGTCGATCGCCCGCGCAGACGGTCCGGAGCCACATAGGCGGTTTGCCCCGGTTGGGCAGTTTCAGGGGTGAGGTCTCCGCGTTGCGCTTCCAGTGTTGGGTCGCCCGTGTTGATGGCTTTAACTTCGCGCCATTCTGCCTTTTGACAGGCAACCATAGGTCCTGCAGCGACAAAAGCCAAAGCGGCCAAGATTCCGAACGTTTTCAACACCGATTTTCCATATGGCTTTTTCATACGTAGCGTTAGCGAAGCAAGTTCTGGGCAAATTTCACGAATGGCGAAGACATGTTCAAAAGAGCTTAGTGCGCCAATCAGCCAGAGATCGAGCGCGATTGGGCGACGCGGTGACAATTCTTGTCATCATTTAGGGGGTATGGTTAAACGTTTCGTATGAATGATAATCATATGGTTGAAAATGAAGCGTGCCCGTGTGGGTCATCAAAAAACTACTCGCAATGCTGCGAACCTTTTTTGTCGGGTAAAGTGAATCCTTCGACCGCGGAAGCTTTGATGCGATCGCGTTACACCGCCTTCGCCAAAGGTGAAATCGGATATATAAAGACCACTTTGGCTGCAGAATCACGGGGTGATTTTGATGAAGCAGCTGTGCGGCAGTGGTCAACAAAATCCGAATGGTTGGGACTGGAAATTATCCGGACTGAAAATGGCGGAGCATCGGACTCCAAGGGTGTTGTTGAATTCCATGCGAAATATCGATTGAAGGGAAAAGTCATTGGACATCATGAAGTGTCGACGTTTCGAAAAGAAAAGTTAGATGGCAAGTGGTACTTCGTCGATGGTGAATCGCACGAACATCAAGACGGCGAAGGTCACCACCACCACCGTGAGCCGGTTGCTCCGGTTGTGCGGTCCGAACCGAAAATAGGACGCAACGATCCTTGTCACTGCGGAAGCGGACAAAAGTACAAAAAGTGTCATGGAAAATAGCGGTCTTCGCAGCGCGCCCGAGGCTAATGCACTAAGTTGGCGTGATATAACCTGGATTGCATTCGACACTGAAACGACGGGTCGGTATCCAGTTGAATCGGAAATTTGTGAAATCGCTGCCGTCAAATGGAAAGCCGGAAGCGAAATAGCGTCATTTCAATCGCTCGTTAAACCGTCTAAGAGAATGGGCCAAGAAGTTATTCGCATTCACGGGATCACCAACGAAATGGTTGCCAATGCACCTTCGGTGGGGCCTGTGTTGCAAGACTTCAAGAAATTCATTGCGGGCGGGACGTTGCTGGCGCATCACGCGCAATTTGATTTAGGTTTTGTAGCCGCGCAGATGGAAGACTGCGACATTGAGCTACCTAAAGAACTAACGATCTGTACGTCACTGCTCGCGCAAGGCAACGTTCCCGAAACTTTGAATCATCGTCTGCAAACGCTCGTTGCCCACTACGGAATCAACCCGGGGCAGGCACATAGAGCGTTGGACGATGCACGCGCCTGTCTTCAGGTCGCTCTCAAAATTTTCGAGCGACTCGGTTCTGGTTTAGACGATGCGCCGATGACCGTCTCAATGCTTGCCGAAAAAATGCTCCGCAGAACCGCATTAGATTTAGGTCCGCTTCACTTTGATCGCTTTTCCCTTCGAGCGTTGAAAGCCAATCCCAGCCTTAAGCGATTCATCGAGGCGGCTAGGCAGCAGCAGATTGTTGAAATGGTTTACAGTGCAGGCAGTCGCCCGGGGCAACCAAGAAATGTGTTACCGATTGGTATCATCCGCCAGCTAGATGGTGACGCCCTGGTAGCAAGCGAGATCGGCGAAGACGCAAATAGTTTAAAGCAATCGAAGCGCTATTGGGTCAAAGACGTTACGTCGATCGTTTAAGCGGCATGACGTTGGAGGGCATATTGCCAGTTCCCGTCGCCGAGCCAGGTGACGAACTGCTGTCGTCATTTTTCGATTTCGACTCAGCTTCGGCGGTTTCTGCTGCTTCCTCTCGCGGAGGAGCTCGCTTGCCGATCGACTCGTAATACCTTTGAACCGCGTCTTCGTTGATATTCGAAATCATTTGTTTTTCGATCACTTGCTGACTCAGCCGGGCGGCGATGTTCTCGAGATGCTTAAACTCGTCACCGACGCGAAGCTTAAGACGTCTTGGACGGCCATTCGATAAGTCCTCAAGAAATTTTTCGAAAGCGTAAAGTGGTCCCGCTATTCGACTTGATAGGACGCGACCGACTAAAAACAGCACCGCTGCAAACGCAAGACTGACGATGATGAAAGTGAAGACGAACGGAGTGAGGTAGTGATCGAGAAGTTTCTCGTTGTTTCCTAGAAGATCGATAATTGTGACTCTCAGAAACGTATATGAAAAAACGCCTGCAATCAGCGCAAATCCAAGTCCTACGCCTGTCAAAATAAAACAGTAACGCAATTGAAATCTTAAATTTACCCAGAGGCGTTTTCTTGTGTTGTCCGCCGGCCAAAGAATTTCTGATTCGCGAATCAGCGCTGTCGCGATCATTGCATAACCAACCCACTGTAGAGCATCAGCTAAGTTAAACGCGGGTGTCGCACTTGCGACCGAGCCGAGTAAAAGAAAGTCGACAACATAGCCGTTGATGATACGGTCTGTGACGTTGCCAAGAATTCCGCCTAGCAGAACGCTCATTCCTGAACGCAACATCAACGATTTAATCGGCAAAAGGTATTGAATGATGGCGAATGAGAAAATGAGAAATGCCCCACCGGTCGACAAAGTTACGATGCGAAGAACGGCGGGAAGATCACTGAACAGTCCAAGCATTGCGCCGTGATTGTGGTGAAGAACAAACCCAAACGGTCCATAAAACTGGAGACCTCGAATACCTTCGGCCCATGCTTTGGTGGCTTGGTCTACTCCCCATGTCAGAAACAAGGGGACTATAACGATAATCCAATCTAAGCGCCGAAGTTGCATTCACACCACCCGTTCAATAGGTTATCGGTGCAATCCCGCGCAGAATTTACGGTCTCGGAGCGCTATTCTTTCTGGACTTTCGTCAGGGACGAGTAGTCGCCATTTTTTGAAGGCGAGTAGTCCTTCACTTTTGCGCTGGCAACGGCAACTTCAAATTCATACCAAAGAGGAATCATCGGCAAATCGGCGTAGATCAATTTTTGAACCTTTTTGTAATGGTCTATCCGTTTTCGAGTGTCTTCGATGCCTCGACCTTGGTCGACGAGCTTGTCCAGCGTCGGATTACTATAAGATCCGCGATTTCGACCCTTCGGTGGAACTTCCTGAGAATGAAATGCTGTTTTATAAATATCGGGGTCGGTCGTGCCGACCCACTTCATAGTCGCCAACTGAAAGTTTCCTTGATCCATGTCTTTGTAGAAGGTCGCCCATTCAAAACTTTGCAATTTAACTTTGAGACCGGCTTGCTCAAGCTGATTGGCGAGGACTTTTCCATTTTCAACAGCCTGGGTAGAATTGGAGGTTTTCAAAACCACTTCTTTTCCCTCAAGCCCGGCTGCCTTAATGAGCCCCTTCGCCGCCTCGAGATCAAATTTCGGGGCACTCAGCGAGACGTCGTGGTACGGATTGATCGGTGAAAGAATGCTGGTGGCCGGCTGAGCAAGCCCTTCAAGCTTGAATCGAATAATTTCATCTCGATTGATCGCCGCCGAAAGAGCCTGGCGAGATTCTTTTTTCTGGAACGTTGCATCTTTTAAATTCACCAGCAAATAGGTCATAGAAAGACCGGGATACTTAAATACTTGAAACCCGCCTTTTTTTTCTATCTCCATGACTTTTGAAGGAGGAAGCTCTTGTTGAACAAGATCTAATTCCCCTTTTAGAACTTTCAAGAAGCGAGTGTTGTCCTCGCGGACAATTTTGAAAACGACATTTTCCATTTTCGGCTGCACGTACGCACAATCGGGATTCGCGCGAATTTTTATTTCATTAGTATCAGCTGAGACGAATCGGAAAGGGCCAGATCCAACCGGCTGGTCGCGAAACGCGTCACCTTTTTGGGTAACGATATTTTTTGGCAGAATTTTGACCGGGGTAAGATCAGTGAGAAGAGTCGCTGAATAACTTTTGAGCCCGATCGTCAATTGACCACCGTTTTTAACGTCATAAGTCGCTTCGACTTTCGCAATCGGCTCGAGTGAAGAGGCGAATCGACCGGCCGTTCGAAAGGTTTCAATAGAAAACAATATGTCTTCTTGGGTTACCGGAAAGGTGCCGCCGTTGATATCAACAAACTTTAGTCCTGGCCTCAGATTAAACGTGTAAACCAGATTCTTGTAAGTCCAGCTAGTTGCTGCTTCGCCGATAATCTCGAGATCGGGACCAAGCCTCACAATGGACGAAAAGAGCAATCCAGTGAGCCGCATTCCCCCGGCGTCCATCGCGTTGCGAGGGTCTAGTGTCGCAGGAGCCGAAGACAGACCAACGTAGAGCGTCTTTGGATCATCGGCTGCCTTTTTTGTGCAGCTAGTTTGGGCAAGAACCAAAACCGCCGGCAATAAAATCTTTGAAGCATAAACTATAACTGTTGTTGGTTTCATGATCATCAATTTCCCACTCGGATGTGTTCGACGCAAGCTCGATAGCTCTGTACACTTCAAGGACTATGAGAATTCCTAATATTGCGCCTCGTTCAGTTTTTTGTGCGATGGGTCTTTTGTGCCCTATTTTTTTTGCGGCAACAGCGGTGCATGCCTCACAGGCCGGAACGCTTGCAAATAGACTAGAAAGCCAAGTCAAGGCAGCTGGATTCAAGAAAGATGAGGTGGGGGTCTGGATTTCCGATGGAATCAATACTGTTTATGCCCATCATGCGGACAAAAAGTTTATTCCGGCATCACTTTCAAAAATTCCGACCGCCGCAGCCGCGCTTTCAATTTTGCCGCAAGGTCACAAGTTTAAAACAACCCTCGTCGCTGATCCGGGAAACGCGTCCATCGCCTCAAATTTGACTTCTCCATCGGGAATAATGAAAGGCCCTTTGTATTTGGTTGGCGGGGGAGATCCTTCCTTTGTCTCAGAAACTATTTGGTTTCTAGTCAATGAATTCACGCGCACGGGAATAAAAGAGGTCGACGGAGATTTGGTCGTCGACGATTCACGCTTTGACTCCATCCGGTTTGGCGAAGATCGACAAAGTCAGCGCGTCGACCGCGCCTACGATGCGCCGTTGGGCGCGATGTCCTTGAACTGGAATTCAGTGACGGCCTGGGTCCGTCCAGCGTCGAAACAAGGAGAACCCGCTCAGATTTTGATGGACATTGCGAGTCCATTTATCCGTTTACAAAATAAAACGAAGACTGGAAAACCGGGCCAAGGTTTTTCGATTTCAATTGAACGATTGAAATCTGAAAATCCAGCCGACGGCGACACTTTTCTGGCAACAGGGTCGATTGGCTCTGATCATCCCGAAAAAGCAATCTACAAGAGCATACGCGACCCCGCGTTTTGGACGGCGCAGTCGGTAAAGACTTTTTTCGAAGCGCGCGGAATCAAGATCAAAGGGGCAGTGAGGCAAGGTGTTGCGCCAAGTAAAGCGTTGGTCCTTGCAACTGCGGAAAGCAAAGCTTTGCCGCTGATTGTGTCGGATATGATGAAATGGTCGAACAACTACGTCGCAGACATGTTGGTAAAAAATCTAGCGGCTGAAGCAGGTGAGCGTCCCGCAACGACATCCCATGGTATAAAGCAGGTTCGGCAGTACCTAGAGAAAGCGGCGGGACTAAAGGCTTCGGATTTTGAATTTATAAATGGGGCAGGCTTTACCCGAGAAAATAGTTTTACTCCCGGTCAACTCGGTGCAGTTTTGACGGCTGTCCGAAATGACTTTCGAATCTTTCCCGAGTTTCTTTCTGCGCTGCCCATCGCCGGAATTGACGGGACATTGCGAAGCCGTTTTCGTGGCCTCGATGGGACAGGCTGGGTACGTGCTAAGTCTGGTCTGTTGAATGGTGCCATCGGCCTTGCTGGTTACGCTGGCGACGATCAAGGACGGATCTATACGTTCGTTTTACTTTTCAATGGCGCGGCTGGAAAAGAAGAAGTCGCACGAGCGCTGTTTGATCGACTTGCCACGACTCTTGTTAAGACAATGTAGGATGCTTCTTGAAACGTAGCCTGGAAAAACAGAATTTCACTCAAACTCCGCCGCGAAAAGCGGCCGCACTCTATTTTTCCGTGGCTATTGCAGTGGGCTTTGCGCTGGCTTTGACATTCGCAGGTGCTTTCACCTCAAGCTCTCGCGCCCAATCGGAGGCCGCGCCCGAGTTCGGAGCGGACGGTGGTCCTGAATCCGAGGGCGATCCAGACATTGCCCCGTTTGGCATGCCTTCCGTTTTGCGCGAAGATGATCCTGCAACTGATCCTGGCGACCTCGATGAGGCGGCAGAAATTTTGCCAGAGCGTTATTTGATTCGTTCTGTTCCTTGGCGTGCGCCAGACTTTAGCAAGCAGGATGGCGCTCTCGGTTGGAGTTCGTCTGCCTTTTCCGTACCGCCTGAACTGAAAGATCGGGTCGCATTTTGGAAGCTCATTTATGCCAAGTACACGACTGACCAAGGTTTGCTGCACGATATTGATGATGTCACTGTCGTCTATGAAGCCGTAGATTTTACTTCTATTTTGCGAGACTCAAAGCTCTCAACGAAGGCAAAATCACGAGCTCGAACTCGGCACCTGGACGCAACCCGCAGTCGCTTGCAAAAGCGGCTTGAAGCGCTGTCAAAAATGAAGAAAGAAAGTGACCTCAAGGATGATCGAGATCGCGAACTCTTAGGCTATTTTACTAAGCTTTCACCGGCCGAGCTTTTTGCGAGTCCTAAAGAGGAGAAATCGAAAACGACACTTAAAGCTCTAAAGGAAAAAATCGCCAAAGCAGCGAAGAAGAAGCGGATTAGATTCCAGCTTGGTCAGCGCGATAAGTTCATTTTGGGTGTTTATTATTCCGGCCGGTATATGCGGCAAATGGAAAAGATATTTCGTTCTGAGAATCTCCCTATTGAGCTTACCCGGCTTCCCTTTGTTGAGAGCAGCTTCAACATAAAGGCTCGATCGCGCGTGGGAGCTAGCGGTATCTGGCAGTTCATGCCTCGAACAGCGCGGCCGTGGATGATGGTCAGTCGAGACATAGACGAAAGAAATGATCCCCTTTCTGCAACTTCTGCGGCAGCGCGCTTGATGAAGTCGAATTTTGATCGATTGGGCAGTTGGCCACTTGCACTGACCGCTTACAATCATGGCGCATCCGGATTGGTGCGCGCAATTAAGAAGACGGGGTCTCGAGATCTAGCAGTGATCATCGAAAAATACGAAAGCCGGCGCTTCGGCTTTGCGTCGAGTAACTTTTATTCCTGTTTTCTGGCTGCGCTTGAAGTGGAAAAAGAAGCTCGCGAACTTTTGGGCGATGTTAAGTGGAGTCTAGAATTCGACGGAATCGAAATCGATTTAAAAAAACCATTGCCGTGGCGCCTTTTGGTTGAGTTCTACGATGGAGAAGGTCCGCTTGCCGAGCTGCAAAATCCGCATATCACCGATAGAACCAAAAAGAAGAACCGGGGGATTCCAAAGGGAACATTCGTTCGGGTTCCGGCAACGCGAGCAGAAGTCATTCGTCAGTATTTTTCGGGAGCGATCAAAGAAGATGAGTTGCGAAGGAAGCTTGCGATCGTCCCGATTCCACGAATGAAAGCTGGAGAATCTACGCCGTCAAAACTTGGAGCATTGACCGAAGCCGCCAAAGCTTTACTTCCGTTTCTGAATCCTAGTCCTACGCCTGTAGAATAATTTGTAGAGCCAAAGGGAAAGAAAATGAACGTCTCCTCAGAAAGTTTCTATTCCGACCTGATGCCGTTCACTAAGTTTTCCGATTTGACGAATGCCACTCATTATCGTGCGGTCCCGGAAGATTGGTGGATCATAGTCACCGACATTGTCGGCTCAACGAAAGCGATCGAACAAAATCGCTATAAAGATGTAAACCTACTGGGCGCTTCCTCGATTGTTGCAATTTTGAACAAGCTGAAAGGGAAACAAATTCCTTTCGTTTTTGGCGGCGATGGCGCGACAATTCTCATTCACAATTCCGATTTAAAAGTTGTCCGACCGGCGTTAATCGGCGCTCAGCGCTTGGCGCGAGATGTATTTTCAATGGAACTTCGAGCTGGCCTGGTTCCTGTGATCGAATTGCTGAACCGAGGCGCCACAATCGAAGTTGCGAAATTTGCGATTTCTGAAAAATCCCAGATTGCCACGATTCGTGGTGGGGGTCTTCAGCTTGCAGAAAAATTGATCAAGAATCCGCTTCCGGAGTTTGATAAGTATCGAGTGATTCAGCTGAAAAACGAATCGGCAAATAGCGCGAATTTTGAAGGTCTCTCGTGCCGCTGGAACCCAATCAAAGCGCGAAAAGGCGAAATCATGAGTCTCTTGGTGATGGCAACTGTGAAGGAGGAGGCATCGAGTGTGAAGACCTACAAAGATGTCATTGTCCTTCTCGAATCAATTCTCGATGAGAGCGACTCTCGACCGGTAACGCCCGAAAAAATCGACCGTGGCCTTGCGCTTTCAAGTCTCATCAAAGAAATGAAAATTCAGGCAATGGGTAAGTCTTTCTTCGGACATTTTAAGCATCTACTGGCGATTTTCTTTGAAGTCGCAGTGATGAGAATCCTGATGTTGACTGGCGCGAAAGTGAAAGGCTGGTTTACGGCAGAGGGCTATATCCGAGATCTGAGTGCAAATACCGATTTTCAAAAGTTCGACGACATGATCCGCATGGTGCGCGACTGCACGAAAGATCAGCGCGAGAAAATTTTGGCGGGCCTCGAGAAGATGAAATTGGAACGTAAAATCGTGTATGGCGCACACTTTTCGAATGAAGCGCTAATGACATGTCTCGTATTTCAGCTGGACAACCATATCCATTTTGTCGACGGCGGTGGCGGCGGATATGCGCTGGCGGCCAAGCAATTAAAGGCCCAGCTCAATCAATTGAGCTAAGCCGTTCAAAGCGCGTTTTTTCCTAGTACTTCAGTGGTACGAATAAAACCCGATCCTTGCAGACAAAGGCCACTCTGGCTGGCGTCAGGCTGCTCGCTTCAAGTGGGTCGCCCATCGACTCGCAGAATTCAGGCGCCACTAGTCGCAGCTTAGCTGGCCGAACGAGGCCTGTCAGCCGGCCGCTTTCATATCTCGGCGCAGTCACTTCCATTGAAATCCCAGTCCCGAATCCTTGAGCGAGATAGATCATCGGCAACCGGCGATTAGAAACGGTGTCTTCTCCTACCGCTGGGAAAAACAACTTCTGGAAAAAGAAGCCGGGCATGAAGCTGAATTTCTTCAACGAGGTCGACACGACCGAACCAGAAACTTCGTGGTATTGAAGTTCGTAAATCGTCTGAGTAAAAATCGAGCCATCATTTTGCGGACTCACAAAGCCAGCTAGCACCGAGGCGATCGCGTCGGTTTTCGACAGTGGTGTTAAAACGGAATCGAAGAGCGGACCAAGAGAAGTGCTGAAAGCAGTAATTCTCTGTGCTGCACGAAAGCTCTCGCCAAAAAATCCGGCGCCCACTATTTCGCCGGCGGCTGCACGCCGATCATTCGCCAGATCATAAATGGGCGCAATCATATTTGGTCGGATCTTGCGATAGCCTCCGAGGTCGGCCAGTTTTAGCCCGTGAACCTGTTGGTCATAAATCAGAGAAGTTTCGTAGATCTGATCAGTACCTACACCCGATACCCAAAGTGCTTTCAACTTGCCTGACTTCATTTCTTCCCGCGACGCAGGAAAAAACGCGACCGGGGTCTTGTCATCCAGGTTAATTGTTTTCAGGCCCGCTTCGCCCCAGTAATAAAGGCGAAAATTTGGTAAATCGATGGGAGTCGGATTCCACGGATCGAACGTCGGCTTTTCGGACTCAGGCGTCGAGCCCCTCGAAATCCAAGAAGGGACTTTGCGACTACCGACTTTTAGCCACTGAAACTTATCGGTGATTACCGAAATCGAATTTCCATAGGTAGCGTCGGTCGCTTTCTTTCCGTCAAAAACTAGCGCTAGCGGTTTCATTGACTCATCAAAGAAATGGAAATTAAAAAGCGGGAATCGCGTTCCAGCGTTCGGCGCCTGCTTCCACACCAGCGCATAGTCGGACTTGCCGTCCCCATCTAAATCTACTCGGTGCAGAACTAAGAGTGTTCCTTTTGGAGCGGGCAGCGTGGCGGAGTTAGAAACTCGAAACTGGTTTCCTTCTTCTTTGAGAAGAATCAGTCGCGTGTTCGCGCCTTGATTTTCAATTGCCATGTAGTCTTGAGAAAGGCCGCCGTCGAGACTTTGTACTGTTCGAAGCAGCGAGTTTCCTAGGGCCACGATGAGCGACGAATCTCCCGAGTACGAGCGACTCTCGATTTCGCGGTCGCCACTGGACGGAACCGATACGATCTCGAGCGCAACATAGCGGGTCTCGGATTTCTTCACACCAGATTTTGCATCCACTGATTCGATCTGTAGTTTGGCAAGCAACTCGCTATCAAGACGATCGTTCAAGATCTGGAGCTCGACAGGGAAGACTTTTTTCTCGCCGGATTTCCAGTTCGACGTGGAAACAGTTTTCTGAGTGAAGTTCGCGTCTTTTGACGAGCTGTTACCATCAATCTCAAGTGATATCGATACTGACTTCGCCTCAGCCCAATAGTTGATCATTTCAAGCTGAAGCTTGACCTGCTTTTGAGCTCGGTCCCACTTCACAAGTAACGGGCGTTTCGTTGTGGCCAGTATCAATGGCTGGGCTTTCGCGCTGAACGCCTTTTCAAGATCAGCGTTCCCTGTTTGAACAATCATCTCGCGATTCCGCTTAACACGTGGGTTCGGAGCGACCGTTCGTGTTCCCAGTAGGAGGCGTGCGTACGCTTCCTGGGCGGAATAGCCAGCGTTCAGAAGGCGCGCAAGGATGCCGGCCACATAGGGTGCCGCCATACTTGTTCCGCTTTTTTGTTCATATCCAACTCGGTCTGTGAAGACCCACGACGACTTCGAAGTTGGGAACAGGCTTAAAATACCAAGCCCGGGTGCTGCGATATCCACGCCCGCGCCGTGATTGGAAAAGTGCGAAATAGCACCATCAGGGTCGTGCGAAGCGACGCAAATCACACCTTCAAAAATACAAGGTCGAATCAATGCATCGGTTCCATCGTTCCCCGCAGCAGCGACGACGAGCACACCGCGCGACCTTGCAAGATCGATCATTTGGCTCATGAGATTCGAATCCACATCTGCAGGCCAACCGAGCGACATATTGATGATGTGTGCTCCGGACCGAAGCGAATAAAGAATGCCACGGGCGACGAGATCGCCAAGGCCTTTCTCGGCCTTCAGCAGTCCCTCGTCTGGAGAAGGCAAAGCTGTCGCGACGGATGGTGCCGAAACTTCGGGAGTGGCGCTGATCACTCCGACCTCTGCAGGGCGAATCGGCTCTGTCGGCGAGGCGGTGATGACCTTCACGGGTAAAATTCGCGAGTTTTGAATGACTCCGTAAACGCCGTCTTGATCATTTCTCCGAGCGGAAAGAATACCTGCGATGTGAGTACCGTGTCCGATGTTGTCGCGAGCGTCGTTGTCGCCCCACACCGTCGATCCAGGTAAAGATTTTGCTGTTAGATTCCAACCTGAACAATCAAGCGGGTAGCCGTTTCCATCAAAGTCTTTTCCAAGATATTTGCCGTCACACACTTTTTTTGCTTCTACGATTTGGGTCGCATTTGCACCTTGTACCGTTGCCGCATCTTTTAAACATTTTGTGTGTTCCGCAAGAGCCCGACACTCGGGAACGTTCTCTGCTAGTTGATCAAGCATTTCTGGGTGGCCGAAATCGACCCCTGTATCTAGGACTGCTATGGTAATTTTCTTTGCCGGGTCGCTCGATTCTTTTTGTGCGCGCTCAAGACCAATGTCTTCGCCCGGTTTTCCGGTGACGACGTAACTGGTCAAGTCATCGAGTGCGATCGAAACTTTTTGCCCAATGTTCTTCATTCCCCATAGAAGGTCATCAAACTTGGCAGAAATTGCCGAGCGGGCCTTCGCGGGATTGTTGTTCGCGCTCATTGGCGCCAAGCCGTTTGCGCGACTTACCATGAAACGAATTTCCGCCGGCTCGATTTTCACTCGAATTTTTCGTCGACCTGTTTGTTCGCTTAAAGCTAGGTAGTCTTGCTCGGATTTGAGGGTGAACTTTCTAGCAGCAGCCAGCGCTGGGCGGCCTGCCTGCGAAAGCATCCGTTGCTCATCTGGAGAGAAAACATAGCGTGCATTTGTCACTAACGGTGATTTAAGCACGTGCTCAATGTCGACAACGCTGCCTCCCGGCGTTGCGCTGACAATGGCCTCGAAAGCATTGGCATTTTGACCAAATGTTTGACCCAACAGAATGCCGACAGAAACAACAGCGAGTTTAAACCTGCGATGATCTATTCTTGCACCGTTATTGATTTTCATCAGTGCCCCTCGCTAAGGTAGCTAGCGTTCATTTCACTCGAAGTAATGTGGAAGTCCGTCGTGAAGTCTTTAAATACTCCTGCGCGGTCTTTCGTATTAAACGTTCCGATCGTCGACGAACGGTACTCAGCTGTGTCGCCGTTTTCGTCGCGGGTGCGGAAACCAGAAATTTTCACCTGGTAGAAAAGATTTTCTTTGCCGATGTACTGAATCAGTTTTCCCAAGTCCAAATGCCGCTCGAGGTGCGTCAACAGGCGAGTCGCCCATTTTACGCGTTCTTCGCGGTTCGATGGATATTCTCGACGAAGGCTTAAAACTTCGTACATCCATGGCATTAAACAGTCATAGCTTTCGCCGTGCGCACCCGTGTGGGTCGACCGCCCGCCTTCTCCGCTGTTCTTTTGCATGTAGCACCAGTCGTCAAACTTCTGTTTGCCATACATCGGAATTAAGATTTTTTCGACAATCGCTTTATCTGTACCGCTGTACTTGTCCCAGCCCACAAATCGTTGAAAGCCACTTCCTCGATCACCATTCTTAACAAGAAAACGTTTGCGAAGCTTTTCCATGCCCTCCTCGTAAACAATCAACGTGGTCCGAATTTCATAAAGTTGAAGACGGCGCATATCGTTAAAGGTGTCGCGATTTACAAGTGGAAGGCCTAAGCGTAAGCGTTGGACTCGCGAATCGATTTGATCCAATGTCGAGAAGAGATCCTTCTTTGATAAGTCCCAACCTGCCCAGAAGTTTTCTACCGTCGTAACGGGGTTGCTTTCGCGACCGCGAGTGACTTCTGCCTCCGTGTTGGTGACTGTCCAGCGAGCATTTCCAAAGAAGCTGTCCTTCGGGTTTGAACCGCCGCCACCAGATAGCAAGCCTGGCTTCCAGAAACTCGAATTCTGAACCAATCCGTCTAAGACATCGGATAGGAATGAATAATAATTTTTTCCAGAACGTTCTAAAATACGATGACTAAACAGTGTGCGTTCAAACTTCTTCGGATCATAGTCCCTGGTTGGATCTTTCGGCGGTCGCACTTTCACGCGGTGCCACTCTTCGATGTTGGTCCACCGCCAGAAAAGAAACTTGCCTTGCGAAATGTCAGCTTGGGTTTTGTGATTTAAGTGGTATGGGTGGAAGTTAGATTCCAAAAGTTCCGAGTTGTTTGTGCTTAATATCCCCTTGATCGCAAGGATCGTGTTTCGAAGTTTCACCTCTTCTGAGGGTTTTTCGTCAAGATGGAACGCACGTGTGCGCGCTTGGCCCCACTTTCGCTCGAAGCTGAGTCGCATAATATTCATCCAAAGATTCACGTCCAACGAAAGACCGGCCATCTGCGACTGAATGTTTTGGAGATAAATTTTGATGAATCCGTTTTCTCGGGTGAAAGTCGTTCGGCGCAGGACCACCTGATTCGCAGACGCTCCTAGGGAAATGGTTGCGGTGTACGAAACCGGGTCCAGACCAAGAAGAGTTGTGATTGGAATCGTCAGCGAAGCGTTTTCTCCGATAGCTAATGAATCGGTGACAGTGAATGTTTCGCTCTCCTGAAGTTCATCTAAAAACTTGGTAATCGAGTCGGTCATTTCTTTTTGTCGGTCCTCTGGCTTTTCCGCCGTCGATGTCGACAATAAGCCCCCGAGGTTTTTCATGAACTTTGGAACGAATAGTTCACTCCACGATTTCTTATCTGCCGCCTTGATAGAGGGGATCGGTCGCACGTGAACATAACTTCTAATGACCGATAGGTTTGCACCTATTCCGGGAAATACTTTCGGATAGCCGTCTACTCCTAGAAAATAGCCAACGCGTGCGCCTGCTGAAATCTGATCCACCATACTGACTTTGAAATCACTGGATTGATCACCAAAGTAAGAACCGGTTACGATCGACCGCGAAGCATTTAAAGAAATGCCGCCGGTTGGTCCGCCCCAAGTTGAAATCGGTTGAACAAACGGCTTCGTTGGATTTTTTTGAATATGATCAAAAAATTGTTTTCTAAGGCCATCGCTTCGTTCTTGAAGAAGCTTGTCCATCGGAAAGTACTCGAGCTTATCGTTTACAAGTGAGGTCAACTGTCGAATACCGGCCGAAGTTGCTTCGATTTTTAAGAAACGAACGATGTCGTCGGTTTTCAATGGAGATTCTGGATCTCCGTGGGTAAAGCGAAGCGCATAACCGTCATAGCGCTCTTGGGTGACTTTTCCCTGTTGAACCGACCCAACAGTGATTTGCTTTTTGTAATCAAATTTTCGAAGTTCTTGCGGCAAACGGTTTTGCACTTTTGCATAAGCAAGAATGTTGTTTCTTCGTGCAATAGTCTTTTCAAAAATTATGGCTTCGATATCCGGAGGATACCGACCTGCTTGGACAATCTCTTTCCAGTCAGCAACATTCAGTCGGCCGATGCGTTCTGCAATCCACTGGACGTCGTCAAGTGTCGTCTCTTGAAAAGCGTCTGCGTACTTGTGGGTAAAAATCAGACTTTCATTAATGAGTTGCGCCGCTTCCCAAGCGTACATATTCACGCTTTCCGGAGCGTCCAAAAGTGTGAAAGGGACAAGAAGGGATCGCATGGTGCGGCGGCCCTTGAGCTGCGTCGCAATCATGTTCCCCATATAAAAAGAGGTTGGAACGGTGATTGTCGACGGTTCCAGCATCACGTCTTGAAGCCAGACTTCTTTTTTGCCGAGATCTTCGTTTAAGACCCAGCGCTTGTTATCAACAAGACCAGCTTGGGTGGGGATTTCGGCGACAAACTTTTTCAATTCTGCGTCGCTCGAAAAACGAACTCGGACTTGGCGGTACCATTGGGGCGACTGAACAGGGTAGCCAAGCTTACGCAACAAAGCTGCGCGCATAAGTGCCTGGTGAGTGTTGAGACTGAGGAGCATGCGATAAAGCCGAGTTTGTCCGTCTTTTCCTACCCCTTGAACTTGAGTTCGGAACCAACCCTCTGGGTTCAATGGAACGAGAGATTTATATTCGAGGACCGTCGAGTCCGCTGGGAAAGTTGCCGCTGAAGATTCAGCAGAAGAATCGATTGCTGAGAGCTTCGTGTCGCTCCAAATATCGTTAGCGACGGGAGTAAGTAGGCTTAGGTCCATTCCGGCTTTTCTTAAGTCGGCCGCGCGATCGGCATCCAGCGGTTGGCCATTCAGAAGAAGATCACTAGCGGGCGCTTCGCCGTTTTTTAGCTCGATAGCCGATGTCGGTAGGGCCTTGCTCTCGGCATTTGCATTCACTGGTGACAGCGTCGTGCCGGCAAAAAGAACAGCTAGCGCGGCGATCGTCATTGAGCCATTTCGACGTAGCATTGGACCTCCAGGGAAAGCGATCGACGGCATGATAAATTTGCCTCTTTTCGCAAAACGTGGAGATTACAATGCCTTAACGCGATCTGTCAATTTTTGATCAGTTTGGGGAGGGGGTTTTTCGCCCGGCCGAAGCCTGGCCATAACCAAGCTAGCGAGCGCTCAAATCAAAGTGTGGTGGACAAAACGTCCACGGGTAAAACGAACCCGGCAATTTTACAAAATGACGGGAGCCGAAAATGAAAAACCCCGGGCCGAGGGCCCAGGGTTTTAATATTCTATCAGGCCAATTCGGCTGATCGAACGAGAGGCCTAGAGAATTTGATCAGCTTGTTTGCCGTACCATGATTTCAATACTTCTTTTACTGTTTCTGGCGAAGTCATCCAGTTAGCAGCAGCTTCATCAACAACCGCGTTCATCGCGTCTTTGTCGCCAGCCATCGCTTCAGCCAAGGCGCCTTTTACTTTGTTGAAATCAACACCGTAAAGACGAGTTGTGAAATCAGCGATGTCAGCTTCTGTTCGTGCACGGTCTTTTCCGATTGTCGCCCAGTCGTTCAAGACTTTTGCGATTTTCAAACCAGTTGCAGCGTCGAGTTCGTACTTTGCAGCGAAGTGCTCGCCAGCCGACTTAATAATGTTTTGTTCTTGGTTTGCAACGTCCGCGGCGAAATCACGGCCTTTGCCAGTTTCGTCGTTAAGTGCATCACCCCAGTCGTCATAGATGATTCCGTTTGGCGATTGCCATGCCCAACCAACATAAGATGAAGATCGGCCGTAGCTATCAATGTAATACCAAGTGTCGTAATCAAGTGCGTAGAAGCTAGTAAAGTATGGATCTTCCAGGTCGATGATCTTCAGACCATTCGAATAGAAGTTGCAGCCTGGGCTTGGAGCGCCAGTTCCGCACTTATATCCATAAACATCGTACCATGCGTTGTAGCCTGGATCTGGGTAAGATCCGCCGCCGCCACCGCCACCACTGCCGCCACCGCCGCCACCGCAAGCTGAAACGAGAACTGCTGCTGCAAGCGCTGATAGTGCAACGCTCAAAGACTTTTTAAACATATAGCCCCCTAAGAAAGGTTGGTTGATTGGTTCCTTTTCGCCTCATTCGATCACCGAATTTGGATCAAGCAGCGTTGTGAGCAATGCCTGTACCACGGTTGAGCGGGGTCACTCCGGCACCTTTTCAGGTGTGCAAATTCCCGCCGCATCTGCAGGCTGACGCTTCGCAATATTTCGGGAAAGTTTCAAGGGGCGGAATCGCCAATTGGAAAACCAACACACTCAAATGGAGATGAATCAGGAGATTTATAACTGATTTAGGAAAGTTGAAAGCCGACGGCCCAGGGCGCCTGACTCAGGTTAGTCTTCTGAGTCTTCAGCAGTGTCATCGCCTTCACTTCGGGAAGCTAGCCCAAAACAGCGGTAGAGCGCTCGCGCCTGCTTGGATCGGTTCGGGAAGTTTGCTTCCAGACATGTTCTCCAACCTTCGGCGACATTTTTTGCAAGACTCTCTTTTCCTTCGCGAAGGCTTTTGTGGGCACGGTAAAACTCGGACCAGCAGCTTCGATCCAGAGAAACAAACGGCACATCGTCTGGAATCAATCCCGCCGAAAGAATTGCTAAGCGATTTCGCTGATTGGAATTCACAAAACCATCTTTAATATTCTGCGTATCGAGGTCTGACTTTTCGACGGCCGCGTTCAGGGCTTTGACCCGTGCCTCTCGTTTCCATTTCGACTCACAGCCAGGAAGCTCCGTCACATCCGCAACTGAAGACATAGATGGTTTAACAGGCGCCGTCGTTTGGGTCGGTTCGATTTTGGTTGCGTCAGACGGGGAAGAAACTGCGCCGTTTTCCACCACGGCAGTTGAACTAGTAGAGGAACACCCCAAGCACAGGGCGATCAAGAAACTAAAAAAACGAGCGGAGGTGAGCATTACTTCTTAGCCCCTTTTTTTTCGGTTTTTTTATTCGGCGCTGCAGGTTTCGCGACCTTCGCTTTTTTCGACTTCGGCTTAGTTAAAGTGGCCGATTTTACTGGGTTTCGATACTCAGCGGGAAGTTCGTTGATACCGTCCGGTAGTACTGGCTTTGGTTCAAGAGGACTTGAACAGTCGTTATGAGGGCTTCCTAGCGGCGCACTCCAGGCCGAGGTGCTTGTTGACGGTGAAGTAAGACAATTTTGAATCGAAAGGATATGGCCTGCAGTTTCTTGATTCGATTTTTTAAGCCGCTCGATCCATTTTTTTGGATTCGGAGGACGAATATCTTGGAGCATTCCGGAAGCGGCGCCTGGCCCCATATTGTAAGCGCCAGCAGCCGCCAAAAGTGCATCATAGTTGCGAGCGTCTTTGTCACTTTGCTCGAGCGAGAGTGTTGGATCTAAAGTTTTTTGAAAATGAATAAGAATAGATTGGAGATAAAAAGCTGTCGCCCCGATCGCGATCGAAGGGGTCGTAATGTTTTTTGTGGAAACCACTTTCGGCGATGGACCTTTGTGAAGTTCTTTGGCGGAAAGATTCTCGAAGTAATTCTTCCATTGCGCGGACTGTGTTGCGCCCATCATGCGAGCTTTTGCATAGCGCATATCTTTCAATTCTTGTGTCGACAAACCACTTTCGCGACCGGACATAGAGTCGTGGAGGGCTTGAAGTTTCGGAATGTCGCTGAAGTCATCGCCGACCACACGCGAGATGTCCGCCATCGTGCCTCGCAAGTGCTGACCCAGGCCAATCGCTCCGGATCCAGATCTAGCGTTGATATCGAAACGGCTTTCCCGAAAAATCAGGCATGCGAGCAGCGTCTGAGGTATGTCGAAATCCTTGGCTGCTTGGGCGATGAGCGGAAGATACTTTTCGGTCACGATTTTCATTCTTCCGGGTTCTACGACATAACAATCTAGATATTTCCGTAAATCACCTTCCGACTTAAATGGAATGGCAGAAGCTTTTTGAGCGCTCTTCTCATGTTTTGTCTGCTGAAGCGCGGGCGCAGCTGTACGTTCATCGCAAATAGGTTCCGGTTTACCGTTGAAAATATTGATTTTGTCGAGAAGGCTTCTTGTGTGCTCAATGAAACCGCCCGCGTGCGCTAAGCTACCCGACAAAATAACGATAGAAAAAGCCGCGACCAACGCCGCGATTGGGAATCGGAACATACTGAGTCCTATCGGTCGAAATTCTCCGGGCCTTGTGCAAAATTGCCAAGAAACAGGACTATTTGCCTGATTGATTTAACTGCCCACTGGCAGTCCGAAGAAAAAAGCCTCCGACAAGTATCAAAATGAGACTCATGACCATCGAGACGGTCACTCCAAACGCGCTTGGTCCACGCGGATCAGCCCGCATGAGTTCCATCAACATTCGTCCTAAGCCGTGAAGCACTAGCCACAGACTGAAAAGCTGTCCTGGCTGTCGACCCTTCGCCCATCTGCGGCCTTCGGCGCGATGAAGTACAAAGGCCGCTCCAAATTCCCAAATAATCGCAAAAGCCTGTGTGGGAAGCATGAAGCGAATCGGCGATGCGCCATGTGAGTGAAGCCAATGTGGAAGTTCGCAGACAGCACCGTAACAACACCCTGTTAAAAGACAGGCGATCCGGCCTGCTCCATAGCCAACGGCGGCGATGGGAGCAAAAAGATCAAGCCAGCCGCCGATCGATGAAGGCCGATCGCGCCGAAGTATCAGATACAGTCCAAGCATGCCGCCGATCGCTCCGCCGTACCAAACAAAGCCGCCGCCAAGGATATCAAACACCAATAACGGGTCCGCAATGTAGTACCGGGGTTCTTCCCACAAAATATGGAAGAGTCGTGCGCCCACGAATCCAAATATCATAGCAGCGATGTAAAGATCTAAAGCGCGGCGAGGAGAATAGTCCAAACTGACGGCGCGTCTTGGGATCCAAAAAGCAATCGCACTTAAGACAATACTGATAACGACAAAGTAGCTTTGAATTCGAATCGGGCCGATTTCAATCCAAGGTAAAAAGCCAGACGTCGCCAATGACAACGAGCTGAATTCGCTCACGTCGGTGAGGGCTCATCTTTATTAGGAGTCGAGCCTGCGGTAACTTCCGCAGCTTTTTTGGTGCGAGTTAGCTCTAGGAACAAGAGTACGGCAACACCGACGACAATCGCACTGTCGGCAATATTGAACGCAGGCCAAGTATATTTCTTGTCGATATGAAAATCGAGAAAGTCGATCACGTAGCGAAAGCGAATGCGGTCGATGTAATTTCCGATCGCGCCACCAAACACCAGCGAAAGGGAAACGATTTGTTTTCGGTCCGTTTCATGCACTGTTCGCAGAATTCCTAAAATGACCAAAAGCGCGACTGGAGGCATCGACAAGAAAAAAATCTCTCGGAATGAGGGATGACTCTCGGCCAAAAATCCAAACGCGGCACCATAGTTGCGAACATAAGTGAGATTGAAAAATCCTTGAATAACATCGATCGATTCATGCAAAGAAAAATGAGTATGGACGTACATTTTCGTCGCTTGATCGACCGTGATGATGGCTCCTGCAATAGCCGCCAGAATCAAATATTTCAGTTTCATTCAGTCCTCAGTTTTAATTCTAGTCAGCTCTCTAATCCGCGAGCGCCGTCGAACACTTAGGGCAAACCGTGGGGTACTTTGTGTCGCGACCGATCTCTGTGCTCCAATACCAGCAACGTTCACACTTTTCACCCTCTGCATGCACGGCTGATATCTCAAATGCTCCCACGTTGAACTCGACTTGGGAAACAATAAAAAACTCAGTCAGAAGGGCACGATGGCGTTTTAGAACTTCAGCGCGCTTTGAGTCAGCGTGGATCACGATTTTCGCGTCCAGTCCAGACCCGATCGATTTTGTTTGGCGCAATTCTTCAAGTTTCTTGGTCACTTCCGATCGAATCGCAAAAAGTTCGTCGACGTCATTCTGAAGCCCATCCCCCGTCCATTTTGGATTTACTTCTGGGAAGTCGGTTAAGAACACACTGTCTGCTTTCTCTCCAGGAAGATAAGAATAAACTTCCTCAGATAAAAACGAGGTGATTGGCGCCATGATACGCGTCAGACTGTTGGCGATTGTGAATAGCGCCGTCTGGGCAGATCGACGTTCAGCACCTGTTTTTTTGAAAGTGTAAAGCCGGTCTTTCAACATGTCGAGGTAGCCCGCCGACAGTGTCACCGTGAAGTACTGATTCAACAGGTGATAAACCTTATAAAACTCGTAAGCTTCATAGGCTGCCCGAGTGTCAGCGATGAGTTCGTTGAGTCGGCCGAGCGCCCACTGATCGAGCAGCGTCATTTTCTCGAACGCCACACTATCAGTTTGAGGATTGAAATCGTTTATGTTCCCAAGGAAGAACCGCATGGTGTTTCGGAAGCGGCGATAGGTTTCTGTGACGCGATCGAAACTTTCCTTTCCGCAGCCAACGTCTTGACCGAAGTCGACGTAAGAACACCAAAGTCGCAAAATTTCTGCACCCGATTTTTTTGTTGTGTCTGCAGGATCAACGACGTTGCCTAATGACTTAGACATCTTTCGACCTTGGACATCCGTTACAAATCCATGTGTAACGAGCGCTTTAAACGGAGCTTTTCCTTCTGTCGCCATCGATGCGAGTAGCGAGGTCTGAAACCAGCCACGGTGTTGGTCACTTCCTTCGAGATAAATATCTGCTGGGTAGGTCATTCCTTTACGTCGTTTTTGAACGGCCGACCAGCAAACACCCGAATCGAACCAGACATCAAGAATGTCATTCCCACGTTTAAATTCCGCTGATCCGCATTTGCACTTTAGCGGAACTCCAGATTTGTCGCGCGTGAAGTGGCTTTCGGGATGCGCATGATAGGCTTCGATACCGCCCTCTTTTTCAATTGCATCTGCCACTTGGTCCATGACATCGGCGTTCGCTAAAACCTCATCACACTTAACGCAATTGAAAACAGGGATTGGGACACCCCAGATTCTTTGACGCGAGAGACACCAGTCAGGTCGATTTTCAATCATCGCTCGCAAACGTGCCTCGCCCCAAGCTGGAACGAACTTAATATTCTGAATTTCCTTGAGCGCGCGTTTTCGCATTTGCGCTGCACCCGAAGAAACTTCTTTTGATTCTTCCAAATCCATTCCAAGAAACCACTGCGGAGTCGCACGGAAAATCAGCGGAGTTTTAGAGCGCCAATTGTGCGGGTATTGGTGAACAAATTCTTTGAATGACAAAAGTCCGCCATTGTCGCGAAGGCGCTGAACAACAAGGGGATTTGCATCCCAGATTTTTACGCCCTTGTATTCAGGAACTTCGTCTGTGTAGCACCCGGCTCCGTCAATTGGAGACAAAACTTTGAGTCCGTACTGAAGGCCAACTCGGTAATCGTCCTGACCGTGGCCAGGCGCTGTGTGAACTGCGCCAGTACCTGCTTCCATCGTCACGTGCCCACCAAGCACGATTAAAGAATCGCGTTCATAGAACGGGTGTTTGGTTTTTAGTCTTTCAAATTTTGCGC
The DNA here is from genome assembly GCA_017302795.1 of Deltaproteobacteria bacterium. Classification (GTDB taxonomy): domain Bacteria; phylum Bdellovibrionota; class Bdellovibrionia; order Bdellovibrionales; family JAMPXM01. The sequence continues at coordinate 251,517 of JAFLCB010000002.1, forward strand.
CTTTTACAATGGTGCCGGTCGCGACAAGAGTCAGCCCGGTTTCCTTTTCGACGGATTCCTTTAGGCCGACCGCACAGATAAGTATGCGGTCGCCGGCATCAAAAAAACCGTAATCAAAATCGGCGTTCAACGCCAAACCGAGATTCGCTGGAAGCGTCCAAGGAGTTGTCGTCCAAACTGCGAATCCAACGGGTTTGCTGAAGTTCCCAAACGCTTTCGCCGGTCCTGTGAAGTCCATCACAAAGTAGATCGAAGGAGATTTGTGCTCGTGATACTCTACTTCAGCTTCCGCGAGTGCGGTTTGAAGCGTTGGGCACCAGTAGACTGGCTTTTCGCCGCGATAAAGCGTTCCTTTGCGAAGAGCACGTGCAAGTTCTCGAACTTCTTCCGCCTCGTAGGCGGGATCCATTGTCAGATAAGGATTTTGCCAATCTGCGAGTACGCCCAGGCGCTTGAACTGCTCCCCTTGGATTTTTACCCATTTTCCTGCTTCTTGCCGGCAAAGCGCCCGAATGTCGGTTTCGGTTTTTTCTTTTCGCTTGGCGCCGAGTTCTTTTGTGACGTTGATTTCAATTGGTAAACCGTGACAGTCCCAGCCCGGAATAAATGTCGCGTTGAAGCCGGACATATTTTTGAACTTCACTGTGAAATCTTTGAGGCACTTATTTAGAACGTGACCGATGTGAATGTTGCCATTCGCGTACGGAGGTCCATCAGGCATGGTGAAGGCCGGGCGGCTAGCATTTTTCGCGAGAATTTTTGAGTAAATTTGATTTTTGTCCCAGTCTGCGATCATTACTGGTTCGCGTTCGGGGAGGTTGCCCTTCATAGGGAAATCAGTAGCTGGAAGCTGGATCGTTTCTTTCATCCTTCTCTGGTAGCATGAATACGGATTCGCGACCATCGGATTCAGTTCTTAATCGATCAACTGCTTTAGCTGTTTGTACCCAATCGCCACTAGCATATGAAGTGCTTCGGTCTCGCTCGATAAATTCAATTTCTCGCGGACTTCCATCAAAATCGATTGGGTCCGACCATTAGGCGCCATACCAATTGCCCCTGCATGTGCTGTGACCTGCGGAGCGGGGACTGAATTGTGAATGTGAACGTGAGCAGCGGGCGGAGCCGTGTGAATCACGGTCTGTTGAGTTGCTGTTGCAGCTGTTTGCGCCATATTGGTCGGACCATGTGCCGAGTGGCTGCCCGAGTGACTGCCGGAGTGACCGATGGTGTGACCGATGGTGTGACCGAGACTCATTGGTTGTGCTCCTGGCGAATCGAACTGACGCAGAGCCTCATTGATTTGGCGAAGATCAGAAAGAAAGTTTTGGCTGCTGACGGGCGCCTCATTTTCCATTCGCGAAGACTCGACCCGCGAAGTCTCTACTCGCATGGAATCTACTCGCGTTGTTTCCGAGTGACTGCCGCCCCTACCGCTTGATCGATAGTAGAGTGTCATCAAACGGTCTGGATCAGAGGCCTGTTTTCTTACATGATCTGGCTGGTTGACCAGCCAATTGAATGCCGCCTGCAAATCGACGCGGCTGTACTGCGTCGTTGTGTTGCCTGAATTTGCGGGGGGAAATCCGTAAGAAGACATAGGGGCGGGACGCTATCCACCGGGCCCATGTTGGTTCAAGGAAATTCCCAAGTATGTCGAAGTTTTGAGCACGTAAAGAAGGTACTGCAGAAGGCACAGAAGGTACCGCCTACATTTTTGAAACGCGCTGCGTTTCAAAAATGTAGGCGGTACCTTTGGGCTATTTTGGATCTGCGTAATCTCGAGCAATGATGCCGTATTTTTCGATTTTACGAAGAAGTGTCTTCTTGGGAATATTGGCGTGAAGTGCGGTTTGATTTATTCGGCCTTTAAATGTTTTCAAGGCTTTCACTATGAACTCACGTTCGAACGCTTCTTTATGTTTATTAAAATCCAGCGTGTCTCCGCCGATCGAAACTGTCAATTCACCATCGTCGACGTCGCCTTCTTCGCCTGCGGCATCCATCGACTGGAGCTCGTCAAGAGCGTCCTCCGTTTTTGCCGCAAGCTCATCAGACGTGGGCGTCAAACTGATGGCTGATGAAGGAGCGGAAGTAAGGCCTTCGGATGCGAGTGCACTGAGGACGGAATCTAATCCCGCCCCATTCAGCTGCACTCCGACGGCATTGAGGACATTCTCTGGAATAGAAGAAAGCGTCAGCGTGTTCGAAGACTCCAGGATGAAACAATGTTCGATCACGTTTTCAAGTTCGCGGATATTTCCTGGCCACGAATACCGCTTAAAAATCGCCATCGCATCGGCGGCGATATTTGTTATGCGTTTGCAGTGAGCGGTATTGAACTTCTTGATGAAACCATTGACCAAGTTTTCGAGGTCGTTTTTTCTCTCTGCCAACGCAGGCAAATAAATTGGTACGACATTGAGTCGATAGTAAAGATCTTCGCGGAACTTCCCCTCTTGAATCATTTGTTCAAGAGGTCGATTGGTCGCAGCAATAACGCGAACGTTGGATTCGATTTCGCGGTTAGATCCCACAGGAGTAAATACTTTTTCTTGAAGTACGCGAAGAAGCTTTACCTGCATTGTGACTGGCATTTCGCCCAGCTCGTCGAGGAAAAGTGTTCCGCCCTCGGCAAACTGAAAGCGGCCGATTTTTCGTTCATGAGCGCCCGTGAAAGAACCTTTTTCGTGGCCAAAGAGCTCACTCTCGAAAAGGTTTTCCGGAATAGCGGAACAGTTGATGGCGACAAATTTTCCATCTTTTCGCGAGCTGTTATAGTGAACAGCGCGAGCGACAAGCTCTTTCCCGGTTCCCGATGCGCCGCGAATCAAAACGGGTGTGTCGACTTTTGATAGTCGATTGATAATGTTGAAAACCTTTTGCATCTCATTGGACGAGCCAATGATTTTTCGACCGGCCTCAGTCAAGACCGGGGCACTCGCCGCGATGCTTGAAATCAAAGACTGTGCTTTCAGCGCTCGCTCGGTCATCGCAAGAAGATCTTCCGAGCTAATTGGCTTCGCAAGGTAGTTGTAAGCGCCTTCTTTGACCACCGAAACCGCATCGTCAATATTCGCGTAAGCGGTCATGATAATGACCTGAATGGAGGGGTCGTGTTCCTTAATTAGCTTGAGGGCCTCTAGGCCAGAAAGTCTCGGCATGTCGACATCAAGCATAACGAGGTCAAACCGGCTCGCTCGCACTTTTTCAACAGCCTCAAGGCCATCATGCGCTTCTGCGATTTCGTAGCGACCGGCGGAAGACAGTGCTTCCCGCACTGAAAAGCGAAGTCCCGCATCATCATCAACAACTAGAATCCGAAGCATATCGCCCCTCTCGAGTGACCATTATTCCGTTGGCAATTCGACTGTGAACGTAGTTCCCTGCCCAAGCGTCGAATCCACGAGGACTCGCCCTTTATGCAATTCGACAAAGTATTTAGCAAGATAGAGACCGAGGCCTGAGCCCTTAATAGTTGAGCCCTTGGCGTTTCGACTACGATAAAATTTCATAAAGATGTGAGGAAGTTCATCCTCTGGGATGCCCGGGCCCTGGTCAGCGACCTGGACAACGATCGATCCGTCCCGCTCTTCAGAGGTCACTAAAATCGAGGTTCCTTCCGGGCTGTACTTGATTCCGTTTTCGATCAGGTTTTGAAACACTTGCCGCATCAGATCCACATCGATTTTTATGCTAAACAGGGGCTCGAGTTCCGCCCGAATTTCGATATTTTTCGAGCGAGCGAGGTATTCGAGTTTTGCGATCACGTCTTTTACCAGCGCGTTCACATCCTTCGAATGAAAATGCAGTTGAATCGCTTTGGACTCAATTCGACCGAGATTTAGTATGCCAGAGACAAACTCCAAAAGCTCATCGCTAGAACGTCGCAAAGTTTCGACGGCCTCCCGCTGACGGGCAGACAGGGGATTGCTGTCGTTGCGAACGACATCAGCCATCCCCTGAATACGTGCGATCGGCGTTTTAAGATCATGCGACATCATCGAGAGGAAGTTCGTTTTAAGCTCTTCAACCTGAGTCAGCAGTTTATTCTTTTGGTAGTATTCCCAGCTTCGCCGATTTTCGATGATCAAGCGGTAGGGAATAAAGAAATAATAGCAGATGAAAATCGCGATAAACGGATGAGCGACTGCGATCCAAAATCCGCCTAGCCAAAGTGCTAAAAATGCAGCGACAAAATATCCGGTGAGGGTCGAGCCAAGGATTAACAAGCCCGTTGTCGGGGTTAGCGTCAGGACGACGATGACCGTCAGGTAGGAAATGAGTCCGGTGAGCAGCGTGTTCACCCATTGCGGTGCTCGGATCGGCGCTTCGTTTTGAATGAGCGTATCAAACATGTTGGCTGAGAGTTCGACGATCGTCATCGCCACGATTTCTCTGGAATAGGGGGTTCGAACATAATCTTTCGAAGTTGTCTGAATGTCCCGGCCAAGGATCACGATCTTGTTTTGAAATTGATTGAGATCAACCGTGCCTCTTAGGACTGAAAGAAAACTGATCGCCTGGTAGGTGCCCGCGGGAGCGAAACGGATGTAGGCCTGATCGCTTTTTAGATAATCAAACACTCCGCGAAATGCTTCTCGGTCGTAGACGGGTTTCGCAGGTTGACCATTGAGTTCCCAAATTTGCGCGGCGGTCGTCGGATAGAGAGTGGGCAAGCCTTGGTAGGCGAGCATCATCCTTCTCGTCACGTCGTCACGGGCAAAAATGTTTCGGTCGACTGGGACCGGCGCACTTGCGGTCTTAACTTTTTCAAAGGGGACAGGAAGCTTCAGCGCATCTCGTTCGCCACCTAACGGAACGTCGTCCAAAGCGACGACGAATCTTGGGATTTCGGAGGCACTGTTCGCGAGCGCCCGCTGCTCTTCGGCCGAGCCAAGCGTTTCCGAAAGATTAATCAAAGAAACAATCGTGTGGGCTTTTGCCTGATGAAGGCGTTCGACCACAGTTTTGAAATCATTCGCGTTTGGAACACGCCCGAGTTCTTGAATTGTAGCGGGGTCTATGACGATTGTAGCGACATGGCCAGAGGGAGCCGGTGCCGGTCGGAATCTAAGCCGAACGTCATAGGTGAAAGATTCAATGTAATCGAACGGAAACTGAGTCAGGATTGCGGTGATTGCAGCTGCAAAGATGGCTCGGGAAACATGAATCAGCGCGGGCTTTAATTGAAGTTTGGACCAAAAAGAATTGGCCAACGAATTGGCCAAAAAATTTCTCTTATCTTGCTGCTTATCCACGAGGCCCTATTGCTTTCTCGTATGGTTAGCGATCAAGGCCAGAAACTGGAATACAGCCTCCACCTGGACGGCGATCCATCGTCGGACTTTTTGCCGACAAGGAATCCGCCAGGGGAGTGTGTCCTGCGTTCGAAGTATGAGCAGCGACGCTTTTTACTTCGTTTACACTGTGGTCAGTCTCCACCGATGACGAAATGCGATCGATTGCCTGCGCCGAGGACAACGAACCTTCTGGCGAATTTAATTTTTTAATGAATTTCACTGATGTCTCCGTCGTCTCGTCGACCGTTTGTATATCGTGATTCAGCATATCGTTCAATTCCTTTGGCGATGATGGTTCGTGTTCGCTCGCAGAAGGCGTGGTCCACCTTGTGCTTATTTCCGTTTTTAACCTTATTTACATGCATACAGCCGCCACCGCAGATGTGGCGAGCCCAGCACGAGCCGCAGCCATGCTTCTCGATGAGTGGCTGAGAAAATCCCTGAAGCACAGGGTTCTTCAGGTTTAGTTCTGCGTGATCTGTCGAACCAAGTTCTTCGTCCTTTTGTCCAACAAACCATTGGCAGGCAGTCAATCGACCGTCGGTATCAAGCTGAAGATGATTTTTGCCAGCCAAACAATGATTTTCAATTCGGGCGCGATCGTCGAGCGCGCGAAACAGATGATCAAAAACATGAAGGCGGCGAAGTTCATTTTCGCCCCCGCGTGCATAGGCGAGATCGGCCACCTCGGAGATGCCTTTTGCGTATATTTTCGATGCCAGTTCGTCGTCAACTTCGGCTGCAAAGTCGAACTTCATCGAATCAAACGGGTATACAGAAAGAAATTCCCAGGCTCGAACGATGCTTAGCCCATGTTTCCCAAAAACCGCTCCTGCCGTCAAAGAGCCCAGGCGTTCGCGGACCTTCAACAGCTCCTCGAGCCCCTTTAGCACTAAGGCGCTAGATCCTTTCCCCGATTTCGTCAGGCGAGCGTTGTCGTTGTCTTCAGGATGACCGTCGATCGAGATCGTGACGTGGGCATTCATCGATGCGAGCAGTTCGGCCGCATCCGGCGTCACGAGAGTCCCGTTGGTGACGATGTCGAAACGCAGCTTTATTCCTTGGCCTGCAGTGACGAGCTTTGCGTGTCGTTCGATTGATCGAAGAATCTGAGGATGTAAAAGCGGTTCACCGCCAAGAAACGTAATAACAAATTTTTCGCCGGCGGGAACTTTGTTTAAAAGCCGAGCCAGCAGTTCTTGGGTCTTTTCAAGGTCAGGTGTTTTAACTTTAGATCCATAGGTTCCGTCGCCTCCGGCCGCGCAATAAGTGCAGGCAAGATTGCAGACTTGCGCAACGTTAATCGTGAGCGAACGAATCGCGGGCTCTCGCAATCTCGAAACCGATGTCCCAGATCCTGCGCGTTCTTGTTCCCATTGCTTCAGCTCAGAAATGGCTTCGTTCTCTTCTTTTGATTCAACCTGGATGGACGGTGATTGAAGTGCGCGAAGAGCAGTCCAAGCCTGCGGAGCAAGAGCAGCGACTTCCATTGTGTCTGAATGAAAACCAAAAGTCCGCTGGTCGCGGGTTCTCAAGCCGAGAAGTTCGCCGTGCCTGACGATTTCCATCTCCATCGCATTCGTTTTCTCGATCACCAGGCCCCCTTTCTTCGTTAGGTGCGTCTTCTTTTAGAGACTGCTAGTGATAAAACTTCACCAGCTAGTCGACAGCCATTCGAATGTGGTGCCGAGTTGACCCCACGCGGGCACATGCAGTTGCGCCAAATCGCATAATTACGATCTAGCCGTGCATTCCGACCGCCTAAGGACCAAAAGGTGCGTCCCTCGGAACTGTCGCAATTGACTATAGCAACAGGCGTTCCGCCTTCGGGGCAACAGGCGTTCCGCCTTAAGGGCAACAGGCGTTCCGCGCCTTAGAAGAAGCCGGGTGAAGATTTCGATTTTGATTCTTTGGGTTCGATGATGGTTACGGGCTCTTTAATGAGCTCGCCGATCCCAGGGTATTTTTCGAGGTCAGAAACTTCAATCGTCTTAAGCTGAACTGTGTCTGGCCAAGGGAAATCTAAATTGGCAAGAATCGATTTTGAAAGCTTCTGCGAATTAAGCATGAATTGCGACCAAATCGGAACTGCGCCTGATCCGCCGGTTAGACCGTGCGATGTGTTGTCATCGTATCCGACCCAAACCACGGCGACCTGATTGGGTGTGAAGCCAGCGAACCACGAATCTTTTTTGTCATTCGTGGTACCCGTTTTTCCCGCAGCAGGACCCACGAGTCCCATCGCGCGTGCCCCGCGTCCCGTGCCGTGATCAACTGCAGCTTTTAAGATTCCAACCAACATACTAGCGGCCTCGGTGTTGACGACGGCCTCCGCAGTCGGCCGGAAACTGTGGAGCTCTCTTCCTGATAAGTCTTCCACTCTATACAAAGTGGAGAGCGGAACGCGGGATCCTAATCTTGCGAGAGACGTGTAGGCCGCAAGTACCTCAAGCGGAGCGATTTCGAAGGCTCCAAGCGCTAAGGAAGGAAGGTTTTCGAGTTTAGATGTCATTCCAAGTCGACGTGAAAGTTCAATCACATTTTTGATTCCCACTTCTTGTCCGAGGCGCGCCGTAGATGAGTTCAGCGATTCGGCAAGAGCGAACCAAAGCGGAACTGTGCCTCGATATTTTCCATCATAATTTTTCGGGGTCCAAGATTGTCCCTCGTATTTTATCGTGTAGGCGTTGTCATCGAGTTCCGACTCTGGGGTAAACGCCGCTTCTTCCCTTGAGCCTGATTCGAGCGCCGTCAAGTACACGAAGGGTTTCATGACTGAACCGACTTGGCGTCGACTTTCAGTAGCTCGATTGTACTGAGTGGCCGTGTAACTACGGCCTCCGACAATGGCGTTGATGAAACCGGAAGATGGATCGGCCGCGACAAGCAGCGCCTCAAGGCTTTTTCCCTTTTCAGTTTTAATTTTTTTTATCAGTGTGTTTGTTGTTTCAAGTTTTTCAAGTCCTTGTCGCACAGCCCGTTGTGCTGCCTCTTGGGTGCGTAAATCGAGAGTGGTGTAAACGCGAAGACCTTGCGACAAATCCAATCCTAACGTTTCAAGTTCTTTTCGCGCAGACTTAACAAAGTAAGGCGCAGGCTCGGTCATTGATCGAGCAGGGGACTTCGGAAGCGGATGGGCCGATGCACTCGCAGCAGTTTCTGCGTCCAGTCGACCTGACTCTTTCATTTTTTCGAGGACTCGCGTGCGCCGTTTCATTGCGGCATCGGGTTTCGTGAAAGGGTTGAACATTCCTGGACTATTCAGGATGGCAGCAAGCAGGGCGCATTCGTGGGTTTCCAATCGATCGATCGGCTTAGCGAAATAGTGCTGAGATGCTGCGGCGAAACCCCGAACTTCGAAGGGTCCGTTTTGCCCCATGTAAATCAAATTTAAATAGGTTTCTAGGATGTCCTCTTTTGTGGCTCGTCGCTCGACGAGAAACGACATCGCTATTTCTGTGACTTTTCGGCGCAAAGTTTTTTCTTCAGTGAGAAAGTAGTTCTTTACTAGCTGCTGGGTGATCGTACTGCCGCCTTGTGCGAAACGGCCACGTCGAAGATTAGTTACAACTGCACGAATAAGTCCCGTGAAGCTGATTCCCGAATGTTCTAAGAAAGCTGGGTCTTCGATCGCCAGAAGTGCATCTTTACAGGCTGGCGGGATTTGGCCCAGGCTCACCTCTGTGCGCAACGTGGGGCGGTCGCCATAGTATTGAGCATAGAGCTCCGGATTGAGCACCGCGGAATCGACAGGTCGCGGATTCGCACCAGCGAATGTACCGACGACTTCGCTTTGCGAATTGAAGGCTATGATCTGAACGGGTTCAGAATCCGAGATTCTTGGAGTGGCTCCATCGCTTTCCTCGGCCGCTGGCGGTGGAAACCCATTCTCATTGGTCTCGTCGCCCGGATCTGAGTCCGACGTCAAGTCGTCCGGGTTGGGCTCGACTCTCGCGTTAATGTCTGCTTGCGAATGAGATGAATTTTCTTGTATCGACTGTAGGATCGCGCTTGCTGAAAAGCTTGAGGCTGAACTGGGCTGGTGCCGGAAGGCGACACAGCTTTTGATGTCCTTGGCGGTGAAGTTCTCTGAAGCTTGACTGGTGTTGGGTAAAATCGACGCGCAGCCATCGCCTGGCCACAGGCTAAAGTCAGACGGTTGAAGCGGTTGACCGAACTCACGTGCGCGGTACCCGCGCCGGGCAAAAACGGCAGTCAGTTCTTCAGGGCCAAGGATCTGCCCCACTCTTATGAGTTCGGGTGCTGAGTAGAACTCGACCGGCGGGGCGAATCGTTTTTGCTCAAACCGTTGGGCGATTTCCCGATCGAGTTGAAAAATCCAAGTGCCGACGATAAGCGCGGCGGTGATCGACAGAAAAAATAAAATCAGCGCTAGAGCCAGAAGGATTCGACGTTTCCGGCCGCGATTTTGGCTGGTCGGATTTTGCCCGGTTGGATTTTGCCCGTGGCTTTCGTTAGTGGGAGGGGTCTCGTTCACGTGAAGCACATCCGTTGGTTCAGATACGATGCTTGATTCTTTGCCTCATTCACAATAGTGATTGTGCGTCCAAGAGTCTATTGCTCAAAAAGAATATTAGGTTGCAAACGTTTTCCGTTTTTACGCCTGAACGACAGGCAGAGAAGTGATCCAAAATGGCAAAGTCGAAATCCGTTAAAAAAGAAGTAAAAAAAGCTGCTCCTAAGTCTGCAGCCAAATCCGCTGTTAAAGCCGCAAGCAAAACAAAAGCTGCCGCTAAGACAAAAAAGCAGCCTGCAGCAAAACTGGCCGTGAAGTCGAAGCCTGCGGCAAAGCCAGCGGCGGCAAAAGTGAAACCGAAAGCCGTTGCGAAGCAGCCGGCGATGATGGACGCAAAAGCCGCTTCCGCAAAACTGACTATGATCAAAGGCGGGAAGTCGGCCTTTCTTATGCCACTCGACGATCGACTACTTGTTGAAAAGCTCGTCGCGAGCGATCGCACTCCGGGGGGACTCTATATTCCCGACATGGCGCAAGAACGCCCAACAAAGGGAAAAGTGATTGCGGTTGGAAAAGGTCATCGCGACGCCAAGGGTCGAATTCGGCCGCTTGATGTCAAAGTTGGCGACGTCGTTTTGTTTACGCAGTGGTCAGGTTCTGAAATCGAGCTCGATGGCGCGACTTTTTTGATTATGCGAGAAACAGATCTTCTTGGAGTTTCAACGGATTAATTCACGCTTCCTGAATCCGTGTGCCGCTATAAAATCCGGCACACGGATTTTAGTTCTCCTCCCACTTCTTATTTCGCGCTCCGCCAGTCCTGGCGAGGGTTTCACGACTTGACCTATTGTGATGTATGGCAATGTAACGTTTCTATTGACCGGCGACTTGATTCGTAGCGGACTATGGCCACGGCCAAAGTTAGCGAAGTTTGAAGGAGCAAGTTCCAATATGAAAAATACGTCGCACGAATTCGGTTTTATAGGTACTTCGGCAAATGCAGGTCGCCGACGACGCCGCAGCGGTGTTGAGTCGATAGTGAAATTGATCTCACTAGGACTTGCTGTTTCTGCGATCGCGATTTCAGCGTCGCTTTCGTCGGCTGCGGATCTCCAATGGGGTGGGCTGTATCGATTTGAAGGTGTTCGGATCGACAATCCCGAGCTGAAGTCAGATAAATCCGAAAAAGCCTACATGCTTCATCATTTGATTCTTCAACCAAAGATCGTTGCGGCTGACGGGATGACCATCTTTGGTCGATTCGATTTGATGAACAATGCAGGTTTTGGCGTCAACACTCAGGCCGGCGAGTTTATCGGTAAAGGTGTCGGAGGCGCTACGCCGTCTTCGATTGATAACAGCAACGTTCTCTCGCGCAATCAAGATACGGGCGGCTTGGCCGTCACCGAACTTTATATGAGCTGGGCACAAGAGTTTGGTCAGTTGGTGGTAGGCCGCGCACCACTTCATTTCGGGCTCGGAACTTGGTTCAACTCTGGTCGAGGCAATTTTGATCACTACCTTTCGACCCTCGATATGGTTGGTTATAAAGTAGTGACTGGAAACCTCTTCATTATGCCGATCGTTGGTAAAGTGAACGAGGGGGCCGTGAACAAGGAAGACGATGTGAACGACTATATGGTTCACGTTCAGTACGACAATCCAGAAACTGAACTCTCGATCGGTCTTCTGTATCAAATTCGAAATGGTGGCGGAAACGACAACGTCACAAATTCCGACTACATGGGCGGTGTCGGGTCGACGCAGGTTGCGAACTATAAACACAACTACATCGGTGTTTTCTCTTCTCAGAAGCTTTCGAACTTCACGGTCGCAGTTGAAGCAGGGGTTTTGAGCGGCGACACGGGTGTTCGCTCCAGCGTCGCCAATGGCAGCCAGGATGTGAAGCTCAACTCCTTCGGTCTTGCTGCTGAGGTCGCTTGGAAACCGGAAGCTTCGAAATGGTCGGCGAACGTGAAGGGCGGATTTGCGACCGGTGATGATCCAGGAACAACGGATACCTACGAAGGATATTCGTTCAGCCGAAACTACCGCGTTGGACAGTTGATGTTCACTCATCCGCTTGGTCAGCGGGACTTCTTGCGCACAGGACTTACTCGAAGTGTAGCTGGAAGTAGCGCAGCTCAAATCGATACAGAAACGATTTCGAACGCGATGTACTTCGCACCTGCTGTACAATATCGAGCAAGCGATGCGTGGTCGTATGGCGGAACTTTTGTCTTGGGCCGTTTGAATAAAGAGCCTATCGCGGGCGGCAGCACTGGGACGGATCTTGGATACGAATTTGATTTGAATTTAACGTGGACTCCATTTGATCGATTCACTTGGATCACGGAAGTGGGAATGCTCTTACCAGGGGAAACATGGAAGGCAGGCCCCGCGAACTTGGATAACTCGTTCGCGTATGGAATTACGACCAAGGCCGCTATTCGATTTTAACGCAGCTCGATTGCATCTAGTATTTGCATCTTAGATTACATCTCGAACGCAACATGACGGGATAGCGGAGCAGGGCCCTGGGGGAGCAATCCCCCAGGTTTTTTTTGCCAAGGTACCGCCTACCTTTTGGTAGCGCAGTTGCGCTACCAAAAGGTAGGCGGTACCTAGTCGGCTATTTTACGTAAACGAGAGCGATGCCAGAAGAGGCATTTGATGCCAGTGCGTCGACTTGGTCGCCGTTTACAGCGAAGCGAACTGTTTCTACTTGTTTGTCGTAGTAAAGCGTCCCAGTGAGAGCGAAGCCTTTGAACGCTTGCGCAGCATCGCGAACTCCGTCTGTTCCCCAAAGTGTCGCACGCTGTCCATTGTCGCTAACAACTTGAACGTTTGCTCGTGGAGCGGTATCGACAAGTTTGAGTTCTGTTATTTCTGTTCCCCAGCCAGCCGGAAGATTTGCGTATACACGGGCGCGCGAAATAATTTTCTCAGCGGAGAAATAGGTAACGGTGCCGATGTATGATTTTCCCGCGAATTCAGCCGGCGCTTTAGAATCCAGAGCGATCCCCATAAAGCGATTTGGCAGCATTGAATTTGGAACTTCGATTTCAAAAAGGGGGCTTGCAAGAGCTTCCACTTTTTTACCTGTTTTCGCGTTGAACAAACGAGTAACGTCGGGCGCTCCGCAGCAGCCGAATTGACGAATGCCAACAAAACCAGTCCCTGGAAAGACAACTTCGGCGCCATCTTCTTGTGCGGTCCAGATGACTTTGTCGAACCGGGCTTTATCATTGCCACGGACTTCTAAAGAAATTTTGTCTTCCATCGAATCCGTCCCTGAGAGGCGACGAGTTTGAATGACGGCCTTTGCTAAATAGTCTGTGGGATAACCAAGTTCAAAGTATCGAGTCTCGGTTATTTCGATGGTTTCCATGTCATTAGACGAATCCTTTAGAACCTTGATCGATGCTGAACCTTGATCAGAAAAGGTGATCATCGAGCCAGCCGCGGCGGCCACCGCTGCGATCGCCAAAGTGCTTAGAGCTGTCATTGAAGCTTTCGCCAAGTTCATAATATTGAAACTCCTGAATAGAAAAGATCGTTTAGATTGAGGGCGGACGAGGCTTACCAGACAAGTTGACGCGGCGCAACTAGAGATCCGTGGAAGGCTTCTTTTTCAGGTCGGTTGGGATTGAAACGGGAAAAGCCCACACGGTTTAACCGGTGGGCTTCTTAGAGGTACCGCCTACATTTTGGTAACGCATCTGCGTTACCAAAATGTAGGCGGTACCTTTGGGTGGTCAGTTTGGCGAGAAGATCGAGCGCGGAGCCTGGAAGCTCAAAGCCGGTGCAGTAGATGGTAGCCCTGGAACTGATGATCGCGATGCGCCTGCAACGCCCGTTGAACGAACTGTTGCGAGATTTACCGGAATCGCGAAGTCGCTACCAAGAACTGAGTCCTTGATGGTCCCTGAAAAGCCAGAGGTGCGAGTCCCAGCGATGGAACTTGGGCTCGAAAGGTTCATGAAATTCACACTCTCACGCATCATCTTTTGTAGATCGGCGAAGGGTTGTGAGAACTCTTTGTAATCTTGCGCGGTCATGAGGCCCGAGGTCTGCATCGATCGCATTGGACGAATCAAGTTTGGTTCGAGATTCATGCCGATGTCGTATCGAAGAGCATCGTAATCGCCTTTGACGAAATCCAAAGTTGCAGCAGCGTTTTGATATTGCTGATTTGATTCGTAGTAGGCCTGCATTGCGTAGGTATCCAGCGGGTTGCGCATGGCTTGCTGATAGAGAGCATCGCGCTCGGCCTTGCGAGCATTCAGCTCAGACCGTGTCGTTCGAAGATTTTCTTTTACGTCTTTTGCACGTGACCCGTACTTCTCGGCTTCTTCATGAGCTTCAGCACCAGTTTTCATGGCCGAGAGCTCGCCGATTAGTTTCGAAACTGCGTTATTCGAGCGACCACTTCGCGACGAGCGACCAAGGTCATGTTCTGCGCCGATATCCTCGACGGCCTGCATGGCTTCCGTGATCAAATCTTTTGCATGTTCAGCGCGATCTTCGTCTTCTGACATCAACGCATCTTTCAATTGACGTTTGAAGGGTCCGCGAACGATTCGCTGCATCTCTGCAAGAACCGCTTTGCTCATCGCCTCGTCTGATTTGTGTTTTCCTACACGCTTGTCGATGCTGTTCAGTTGATCCAACCAGCAATCAAGCTTCGCTTCACCTTTAAGGCTAGTTCCTTTTTTGTCGAGGGTGCAGTTTTTCATTCCGTCAGCAATGCGGGATTTGTCTTCGTCGTCTTTGCCTGATTCTTCACGGGTCGCGACTTCTGATCCTGGGCACGCCTCTTTTTTGAGTGTGCGATGAGCTTTGACGGTCGCGATCAGCGCATTGTCAGCTTCTGACTTTTTAACGATCGTGTTTATGAGGTCGGCACGCCAAGTAATGGACACCCACGAATCACCGGAACGAGTCGGACGGTGCGCTGTGATTTCCGTCATCATCTCCCCACCTTTTTCGACCTGTTGGTATTTTAACTTATAAGTGTCACCGCAAATTTTCGCGTCAGCTTCATGAGACGGAAGGGTTGTCTTACCCGCGTCAGGCGAAGAAATTTTAATAGCTGCCGGAGGTGCACCTTTTGCCGCGACAGTAAGCGCAGCCGGAGCCGTGCTGACTTTGCCATCGCCTGTCGCCTCGCTTGGCGCGCCCGGTGTTGTAGTTACAGCTTCAGAAGCAAGTTCGTGAGAACCGACTTCGAGCTTCTCCCACGACACGTTTGCCGCAAGGACCATCAATAGCGCGCCCTTTAGTGCTGTTTGTTTCGTGAGTTTCATAGTTCCTCCAGTTCGATCTGAAAATAGAATCCTTCATAGCCCTCTAGTCCAAGAGTCGAGCCGGCTGCCTGGCGAGTTTGCCTGCTGCAATGTAAGTCTTTAATTTTACTGATTT
This sequence comes from Deltaproteobacteria bacterium, assembly GCA_017302795.1. GTDB lineage: Bacteria > Bdellovibrionota > Bdellovibrionia > Bdellovibrionales > JAMPXM01. Next base: position 266,721 of record JAFLCB010000002.1, read on the forward strand.
AAATTTCGATCAGCGCGGCTATTTAGAGTATGACCGTGGGGTCATTAGATTGCGGACATTCCTGACACCCCACATGGGTGGTCAAATTTAAGAAGTCCTTTCAGCAGCTTAGATTGTCGAATTCTCTGACAGGGGGGATGGCGCATTTTCGGGACAAGTGTGCTAGGTGCTCTGTATGCGTTTTCAGTTCACAGATTCGCCGCCGCCTCAGGGTGTTCAATTTTCAGATTGGAATAATTGGATCTGGCAAATGCGCCACTCCCTGAAGTCCGAAGCTGAATTTAAAAAGCAGTTCTCAATGACAGCTTCAGAACGGGCGGGCTTCGCAAGTGGTGAGATCCCATTATTTGAAGTGCGGACCACTCCTTATTATGCAGCGCTGGCAAGCCCTACAGACCAAGACGATCCGATTCGAAAGATGCTGATGCCGCGGAAAGAGGAATTGCACCGGGGAACTCAGGCGATGCTTGATCCCCTGGGCGAGCGCAAAAACAATCCCTCGCCACGGATCGTGCACCGATATCCCGATCGCGTCCTTTTTTTAGTAACTGACTTTTGTTCAGTCTACTGTCGGTACTGCACGAGAAAGCACTTTACTGGCGGCGAGCAAGCCTTTGTGAAACCTGATGAGTACAAAGCAGCACTCAGTTATTTACGTCGTGCCACTGGAGTACGTGAAGTCATTTTGTCTGGCGGCGATCCGCTGACATTGTCAGATGAAAAGTTAGATCGAGTCGTTTCTGACTTGAGAAAAATCGATCATATCGAAATTATTCGCGTGGGCACAAGAATGCCGGTCGTGTGTCCAATGCGTGTGACGGACGATCTAGTTGGAATTCTCAAAAAAGCAAAGCCCGTGTATTTGATGACCCATTTCAATCACCCGCGCGAACTGACTACGCAGGCTGCAGCGGCTGTTGAACGTTTTGTCGACAACGGGATTCCAGTCTTCAATCAAATGGTTTTACTCAACGGAGTGAACAACGATGCGCGGATCGTGCAGGCACTTTCTCGTCGCCTTCTGTTTCTTCGCGCCAAACCTTACTACATGTTTCAATGCGATCCCTCGTTTGGCACAGATCATTTGAGAACAAGTGTCGAAGAGAGTTTGGAGATTCAAGCCGAGCTCTGGGGTAACTTGTCGGGTCTTGCAATGCCAACGTTGTCGCTTGATATTCCCGACGGCGGCGGTAAAGCCACCTTGGTACCGGAATTCGAAATGATTGATAAGCGCTTGGGCGACCGCGAAGCGGGAACAACGCGTTCTTACAGAGGCTGGGATGGTGTCGAGTCTGTCTACAAAAGTCCGCCTAGGTCTCAACGTCAGTTGCCGATCGATGCAGCCGATTACCAAGAAGAATGGAACGCCTTAAAGCGTGCGAAATCTAAACCGCAGAACCCGGTCGAAGGCCAGCGCACTCATTTTTTTGCCGATCCGCTTTTGCCAACTGAAGTTTGAAAAATCAGGTTCGCTCTAAGCGCGCATACTTTGCGACAAACTTTTTCACTGTATTGTCCGAAAAAACAACGGTCACTTTCGTGTCGCCACCACTTCCTTCAACCTGCAGAACTTGACCGACGCCATACGAAGGATGTCTTACGCGCAAACCTTTTCGATATTCAGGTCCCGAGGACGCATCATCAAACGAGTCGCTCCCATTTTCATAATCTGGAAACGGCGATCCGCCTCGCGCGGAACCTGCAGAACCCATCAAAGGATGGGATTTAGAAGTTCCATATTGTGACGCTTGCGTATCGTCACCGCCCCAACGATCTAAGAACCGCGGTCGACTTGAAACAGAGGACTGCTGAACGACGCCCTCCTTTGGAAGCTCTTTTAAAAATCGACTTGGTGGATTCATCTGGTCTGTGCCCCAAACTTTTCTAGTCCTAGCGTGGGTCATGAAAAGTCGTTTTTCAGCACGAGTCATACCGACGTAACAAAGTCTTCGTTCTTCTTCGATTTCCGTTGGATCTGCTGAATCTGTGGCGCGTCCACTTGGGAAAAGATTTTCTTCACAACCAACGATGAAGACATAAGGGTATTCAAGACCCTTCGAAATATGAAGCGTCATCATCGTGACGGCACGTTCGCCGCCATTACCGTTGCCAGTGTCATCCGCATCGCTGACCAGTGCCATTTCTTCTAAAAATGCCTGTAGGTGACCTTCTTCGCCTCGTTCTTCCGCAAATTTAGAAATCGCGTTTTGCAATTCTTCAAGGTTTTCAATTCGCGCTTCAGCTTCAGGCGAGCCGTCGGCGATCAACCGTTTTGCGTACTCCGTTTTGTCGACAACGGCGATCGACAGGTCAGGAAGCGAAACTTGGCGGGCTTCTTCGCGAAGGGCAACTAGGAGGTTTAAGAAGCTGCGAACTTTTGACGTAGTACCAGAATTGAATTCGCGGTTATCGACCGCCATCGACGCGGCCTCCACCATCGAAATACGACTTTGGTTCGAGATCGCCTCAATTCGTTCCACGGTTGTTTTTCCAATTCCGCGCGCGGGAACGTTAATGACCCGTTTAAAGCTGATGTCATCGCTTGGATTCAATACGAGCTTCAAATAGCCAAGAATATCTTTTACTTCCATCCGGTCGTAAAACTTCATACCGCCAACAATTCGGTAGGGAATTGTGCGCGAGCGAAACTGTTCTTCAAGAACCCGGCTTTGTGCATTGGTTCGATAGAAAACGGAAATCTCTTCTGGCGAAGCATCGGTTTCACGAATGAGTTTCGCGATTTCATTTACTACAAATCGCGCCTCATCGTATTCATTCTGCTCTTCGCGTACGATGATCGGTTCGCCTACGGGGTTATTTGTGAAAAGAGTTTTGTCTTTTCTTTGAGTGTTGTTGCGGATGACGTGGGTTGCGGCGCCTATGATGGTTTGAGTGGACCGATAGTTTTCTTCAAGCTTGACGACCTTGGAATTCGGAAAGTCTTTTTCGAAAGACAAGATGTTTTGGATGTCGGCACCACGCCAAGAATAAATCGATTGATCTTCGTCACCGACAACGCAGAGATTTTGATGGCCATCGGAAAGCATTCTGACGATTTTGTACTGCACCGAGTTTGTATCTTGATACTCGTCCACCATGATGTAGCGAAATTTATTTCTGTAGGCTTCAAGCACCGCAGGATAATCGCGAAAAAGCTGATGAGTCTTAATCAGAAGATCACCGAAATCGAGGGCATTGGCTCGCTTCATTTCCTCTTCGTAGCGTTCAAAGACCGCAAGCTGTTGTTCGTCCATCAGATGGCGCCGCTTTCGAACATCATCAGGCGTTAGCCCATCAGTTTTGACGGAATTGATTCGTCCAGCAAATAACTTGGCGGGATAGAGCTTTTCGTCGTATCCAAGTGCCGAGGCGACCTTCTTAACCATCGCCAGTTGTTCCCCTGTGTCATAGATACCAAAGAAGGGTCGATAATCGAGGAGTTCAATGTGTTCACGAAGCAGGCGCGCGCCGATCGAGTGAAAAGTCGAGATCCACATTCGGTCTTGTTGATTGAAAGAGGATTCGCCTTTGCCAAGACCAAGTTCGCGAAGCAGCGTTTGAGTTCGGTGCTCCATTTCGCGCGCGGCTTTGTTGGTAAATGTCACGGCAAGTATTTGTTCGGGGGCCGCACGACCCGTCGCGATCAGGGCCGCAATCCGATGGGTCAGAACACGTGTCTTCCCAGATCCAGCGCCAGCCAAAATCAAAAGCGGCCCGTCCATCGCTTCAACGGCCTCGGCCTGTGGTGGATTAAGTCCACGTGTAATCGCCTCCAGAAGAGTTGTAGATCCTTCATGTCGCATCTCGATTGTATTCTCCTGAAAGTCCTCGTGAAGCACTTTAAGCCCTCGCCGCTGGTTGACTACCGGTTTTTTCGCGGTGCCATTTTTCGGCCCGCTCCGTGCTTTCCAACTCGCCTTGTGGGTTTAGCGGATTTGCCTCGAAAGAGGAACGAGATTGCGGTGCTTCCGGGACGAGAATTCGGCCTCTGGACAGCTATTCTCGCCGTTTTGCTTGGTACTAGTGCCTGTGCCCCAGTTTCAGAGAGCGAATCTTCGGAAAATCAGGTGTATCGGCTTCCATGGCCATCGGGGTCAGGAAAGTACGAACTTCAGGACATCGTTCTTCAGACTTTCACCGAGCCACAGAAGCTTCGTGGTCAGGTGGCGGAGATCATCGTCGATCCTCGCGTCACCAGTGGGCAACTGATCGGCGAAGAACCGATCGGTCGTTGGACAGAAACGAATGTGAACGGCGTTTTGAGAAGAATCCCTTCGGACTTTGTCACTCTTCAAGCGGCCGTGTTGTACGCCCATCATGAAAAACTTAATCTCATCGATCGTAGTTTGGGTCTCTTTCCCTATTTAAAAGGACCGTCGAAAATTGGACTCCTTTCTCGGTTGTCGGACGGATTTTCGACACAGCTGATTCTAAACAACGCGATCTTTGATGGGCGACTGGATGTTTTGTTTGTTGTTCCGTTCACAGGACCAGAACTTCCCATTTCAATGAATGCGGGAATCATCGCCCACGAGCACTTTCATCGACTCTTCCAAGCGGTAGTTTTGCGTCGGCTTCAGGCGATGCCAATTCAAGGTATCGAAATTCAGCAAGAGCATGCGTGCGCGGGAGCAAAAGCTTCTGCTGAAGAAGCTTCTGGCACCGAAGCTTCGCCAACTGAGGCCGTTGCCGGTCTGCCGTTGGAAGATCAACTGGTACCACTTAAGATTTGGAATCAAACGGTTTTGCGCGGGGTGAACGAAGGCCTCGCCGATTTTTGGGGCTGGTCGTATGCGAACGATGACTTTTTTGTCGGGCGGTCATTAGGCGAACAGGAAGACTCGGCCAGAAGACTCGATCGCAAACCTTCTAAACTTCCGTCCCAAGTCGCTTTCCGAAACATGTTGATCACGATCGGCTCGTCAGGGCGTCCTGTGTTGAAGTCCGAATCCGGCCGAGTTGCGGCGTCCTATCGACTTGGAACGGAATACGGCCGTCTGCTACGCACGCTTGTCGACGCTGTGGAAGCCTCAGGGGTTGATCGAGAAAAGTCCAGAGCGCAAGTTCGCAGAGCGGTTGGTCGCTCCCTAGAAAGTCTTGCCATCGACATTTCTACTTTGTGGTTGAAAGACGAATTGAATCCCGAGCTTCTGCTTCGTCCCGTGATTTCTGGACTTCTATCTTCGGCTGGCGGCGAGGGAATCGAGGCACTTTCGGCTGGAAGTATCAGGGCTGTTTGTCGTGAGCTGAAGGCACTGAGTGCGTCTAAAGAATTACTGGGAGAAAGCTGCCCAGCCGAGACGCCAGGGGTGACTCCGTGAAACTGGGAATCTTTTTGTGCCTTGTCGGCTTACTATCTAACTTGTCTCACGCCTCTGCGGACGAGTTATATGCGTCAGAAACTGCGATAGCGCAGGCCGAATCGGTTCTTGTTACGGACGAGAATTCAATCGTTCTTAATAAGAACTGGGAGCTGCGTCCCATGATCACATTGGGTGCAGCAGTCTTGTTTGAAAAAACAAACGACCAGCGCTTTCAAAATTCTGTTTTGCCGCTACTTATTGGCGTGGGGTTGAAACTTGACCAAGATTTCTCTCGTTGGACGACGCGGATCGAGTACTCCGCCGATGAGTCGCTCGATGGAAATCAGACGCTGTCGGTTCGCCGTCGTCGTCAGGCCGCTTTGGCTTGGGCGACGCGGGATCTGGGGATGGCTAAAGGATGGGTTTCTTATCTTGGCCTCGGCGCTGGCTTTGTCCAAAGTGAAATCGTCACGACCTTGAACGGCGCTTCGGAAACTGGTGTTGGGGGCTGGAAGGGTGCATTTGCAGGAGCCTTGGGATTCCGCGCGGACTGGAGTAACGTCGTGACAATTCGAGCCGAGTTTCGCTATGAATCCGCCGAGACCTTAAAAACAAACGACGCCCGATCGGGCGTCGCAGTTTACTTAGAAAACTCGTTCTAGAGTTGCGCCAAATCAGCGAGCGATTTTTTGAACAATAGCAGATGGAAGATCCGCTTGTTTCAGCAATTGTGCGCGAAATTTCGAAGCGTCGTTAAACGACTTGAAGCTTCCAACGCTGACGCGGTACCAGGTTTTGCCGTTGATCTTTGCTTCCACTGGAAATGCCGGGAATCCCTTTTTTACCATCGAATCGACATGTTCGCGTGCTGCATCCGCAGTTGGATACGAAGCCACCTGCACTGTGAATTCCACATCGCTCGTCGTGCCTACTGTTTTCGGAAGGCTTGATGGTACGCGCGTCTCTTTAGCTGCTTTTTCAGATGCTGCCGTTGTTGGCGCAGCATTGTTGGCAACGCGGGTGGCTGCCTGGTGGGCCGCAGAGAGATCTGGTTTAGCAGACTCAGATGGAGCCGACGCAACTGCTCTTGCCGTTGCTTTTGCGGGGGCTTGAGCTGCTGCTTGAGTTGAAGCCGCTGCTGCGGCAGGCGCGGTCATCGACTGGGCTGTCGCGTGACCACCAGTAGAGTGTCCGGTTGCCGTTGGATTTGTTGCGTAATTTGCCGCGTGATTTGCGGCAGAAGATGTTTTTGGAGAAGCGGCTACTTGCTCTGCTTTTTCTGCTGTGCCAGTTCCCTCTGATGCGACTTTTTTCTGCGCTTCAAGCGCTTTGTCCGTCGCGGCCGCAACTTCTTCGTCTGTCAGTGCGTCGTCATCTTGGCCTCCGTGCTGGTCAGCAACAGAATCAGAAGACTTGCGAACCTCGCGGTCGAATTCCCCTTCAAGGGCTTGGCGCTGATAATCGCTATCGGAAAGTTTTTTTCCGAACCAGATCCCTGACGAAAATGCGAATAGAGAAACAAGTGTGATCGAAAGAATTTTAAGAACAAGGTCCCAGCTCGATGCGCCTCGTTCGTTCAAAGTTTTTACTGACATGCTGGATCTCCGTTTCCACCAAAGTTTTCGAGGTTCTTCACGCCCTCACCAATTCGTTCATCGACGACTACTTCTATATGTTAAAGAGTCTCTGAACGCGGGGTCAATGTGTCAAATCCTTGACAAAATAGCAGACTCTTCGGCTGATGACCCTATGGTTGCAGATATTGGCTCAAACGGCGACGGTTCAAATCAGTTCAAACTATCGGCACCACTTGAGAAAGTGGCGAAAGAAGCATTGGTGACAGCTGGAAAAGCAGCCGATGCCGCAGGTCTAGTCCTAAAAAAGTATTACGGCCGGCTATCATCAGTTGACGAGAAATTTCAGGCTGGACTCGTCAGCGAAGCAGATCGAGAGTCCGAGGCCGTAATAAAACAAATCCTGTTTGAAAAGTTCCCGCACCACCAAATTCTTGGGGAAGAAACTGGCCTTTCCGGGGTCGAGGCAACTGACGGTGCGATTTGGATGATAGACCCTCTGGATGGGACAACCAATTATGTCCATCGATTGCCATTTTTCTGCAGCAGTCTGGGGCTAGAGATTCAGGGGCAGTTGTTAGTAGCAGTTATCGATGCTCCATTACTTGGTTGGCGCTACGAGGCCATTCGCGGGGGCGGAGCATTTTTAAATGGTGCACCAATTTCAATCTCTAAGCGAACCAAGTTTCGCGACGGGCTTTTTGCGACCGGGTTTTCAAGCTCTGATCACACGTTAGATGTACAGATGGAACTTGTTTCCCACGTCATTCGGAACGCGCGAGGAATACGTCGCTTGGGCGCTGCCGCACTCGACCTTTGTCTTGTTGCGGAGGGAGTTTTTGACGGATTCTGGGAACGAAACCTACAGCCCTGGGATACGGCGGCTGGAGTCCTAATCGCGCGCGAGGCCGGTGCAATCGCGACCGACTTTGCTGGGAAGCATTTCGAGCCCCGCAAGCGATCCGTCGTTTGCGCGACTCCCCATCAACACTCGGAGCTTATGAAAATACTTGGTCGAGTTGACCCGACCTAACGCCTCGGTCCCAGCCAATCACTTGGCGACCGTCAAAATCCACTCAGCCTAAAAGACCAGGCGAGAGCCCAGGCGAAGATCCAGGAATTTTTCTCAGCTTCGAATAACCGCGACGCCGCCCTTTGGGGTCCAGTCAATATCGGTTGCGAATTTGTGGCACCGTCGTTGCTTTCTCAAGCTTTGACTCATCACGGACGCAGGAGGCGGAAGTGGCAGAAGATAATGCAGCAAAAGACGCGGCGGCAGCAGCGCCAGCCGAAGGTAAGGCATCAAAACCGATTCTGCTTTACGCGTTAGTCATCATCAACATGCTCTTTGTCGGGGGCGTCGGGGCCCTCGTCTTCATGGGCAAGAAGAAAGAAGCGCAGCACGCGACGATCGAAAAAGTAGTCGAGGGTGAAGCGCAAGCACAGGCCGAAGAAAAAGGTAAAGCTGATGAGTTCATTGGAAAAATGATTCCGATGGAAACGTTTTATGTGAACCTGGCCGGCAATCGCGGGAACCGACTTTTGAAAGTTAATATGGAGCTCGAAGTCGAAAGTGAAAAAGTCATCGAAGAAATCGAGAAACGAAAGCCCCAAATTCGCGACATCATCATAATTATTCTATCCTCTAAGACATTCAAGGATCTGGAATCGCGTCAGGGCAAAGAGGGTCTTCGCGATGAAATCAAAGACGCGGTGAATTCGTTTCTGACCAAGGGAAAGATCAAGCACGTTCACTTCACGGAATTTATTTACAACTGAGGTCAAGGCATGAATCAGGTCTTATCGCAGAGTGAAGTTGATGCACTGTTAGCCGCCGTCAATGAGGGTGAGCTAGCAGAGAAATCTGGTACAGAACCCGGATCATCCGGCGATGACCGCGTGGTCGTCGTCTATGATTTAACAAGTCAAGATCGAATTATTCGAGGACGACTTCCACAGTTGGACGTCATCTATGAAAAATTCATGCGTTCGTTTCGAGTCTCGCTTTCAGCGCAATTGCGAAAAATTGCGACACTCAACCACGCATCGACGGACTTTTTGAAATTTGGTGAATTCATTAACACGCTACCGATGCCAACCTGCATGTCGGTTTTACGTTTCAACGCACTTCGTGGCTCGGCATTGTTAGTGATTGAAACCAAGCTCGCCTATGCGCTTGTGGATAGTTTTTTTGGCGGTGATGATCGTCCCTACAACAAAGTTGAGGGAAAGGACTTCACTCCGATTGAGCTAACGATCATTCAAAAGGTCGTGCAGCTGGCAATTGATGACCTTGAGGCTGCGTGGCTTGCGATCGCAAAAATTGATTGCAGCTTCGTCCGCACGGAAGTGAACCCACAGTTTGTTGGTCTAGTTCCTCCTACGGATGTGGTGATTGCGTCGACGTTTGACGTTGAGCTCGAAAATGCCAACGGGACGATCACTCTGGTTATCCCATACGCGACAATCGAGCCGATCAAACAAAAGCTCTCCAGCGGCTTTCAGGTTGAAAGCGATCAAGCGGACAAAAAGATTTGGGCTGGAATTATTCAGAAGCAGCTTCTGCACACAGAAGTCGATGTGAAGGTGAACCTCGGAGAAACCGAAATCACACTTAATGAGCTTATGAACCTTCGTCCAGGAGATGTGATTCCGCTGGATCAAGACTCTAGTGGGGAGTTTGATGTACTTGTTGAAGGTGTTCCAAAATTCCAAGGGTACTACGGCATCAATCATGGATCGATCGCGGTTCAATTGATCAATAGTCCCAATGGACGTGGCAAAGGAGACGGCAATGGCAGACGATAGAAACAATGTCACGAATCTGATGGAGGTCGATCCGGCGACGAGCGGCGCATCGGTGGCGGAGCTCCGGAAAAATGATCGCAACCTCGATTTAATTCTCGATATCCCTTTAAAAGTGACAGTTGAACTAGGTCGCACGCGGATGTTGGTGAGCGATCTTCTGAACCTCGGGCAGGGAAGTGTGATCGAGCTAGCAAAGCTTGCTGGTGAACCGATGGAAGTCTTAGTCAACGACAAGCTTGTCGCGCGCGGCGAAGCAGTTGTTGTTAACGAAAAGTTTGGTGTTCGCCTGACAGATATTATCTCGCCTTCTGAACGAGTCGAACAGCTGAAGTAGGAGCCGAAATGTCTAAGTTTAAAAAATCCGGAAAATTTGCTGGTTTCAACCTGCTCGGCGTGTTCGTTGGAGCAGTCTTTTTTCTCGGTGGTTTTTTTGCCGAGGCCGCAGATGTAAATTTAAAACGCGACGCGGAAGAGATCGCAATTACGGCCGCTGTGCAAGCTGACTTCGACGGCACCGACGCGACAATTTCCGCTCCTGAAGCAGGAACAATTGAAATTCATGTTCCGGGTGCGGACTTCGGCATTGATGGCCGTCGTCAATTATTTCGATTCGATGACGTGACAGTAAAGACGGTGTCACTGACTAAAGATGGGGCCGCGGGAATTATTCGATTCAACTTGAAAGAGAACAATGCGTCGGCAGCAGCAGATCAAATTGCCATTGGGCGTTCCAATGGCTTTGTCCGCGTTTCAATACCTGCGAAGCTACAAACAATCGCCACACCTTTCACAGGAGTAAAGCCAGTTGTCATTTCGGCAGTACCGAATCTTGCCAACGTAGAGCCTGCGCCGGCCAATGAAAAGGAAAACGCGACTGCTGAAATTCAAGACCGACTAACGGCGCGGGAAGAGTCAAAGAAGGCTGACGTAGCTGCGACGCCGGTGGCAGCAGCCGCTGCTGCGGTAAAAGATAATCGACCGGAATCAGAAATTCCCGTTTTTGCGGCCGCGACACAAGAAAAGAAAACAGCAGGCGCAGGAATCGAGCGTTTGGTAATCACGTTGTTTGTGGTTTGCGTTGTGTTGGGTGCAGCACTTTTTGGAATCAAGCGTTGGTCCATCAACCGGAAAGGCCAAGCTGGTAGCCCAACAAAAATTCAAATTTTAACTCAGTATCATTTGGGCCCTAAAAAGAGCCTCGCTATAGTTCAGGTTGCCGGCGAAGCAATTCTGATTGGAATCACAGATCAAAACATATCAATGCTAAAAACCTTGGCTCTGATTGACGACGAAGTTCCTGGGCTTGTGCCGAAAAACTTTTCTGATGAACTCGATTCTGACGACCACGTCGGTCGCGCAGCTCAGGAGGGTTACGATCCAGAGCCAGAGGATCAAGTCGAAAATTTTGCTATGAAGGGCCTCGGGGAAGTCCGTGACCTCGTGAACACGAAGTTTTCCTTTGGTTCGAATGGTCGTTCATCACGGAAAGACGTCTAATGAAAAACGGGCTTCCTGGCAAAGCTCTGTTAGCGGCAATGGCGACAGCGGCGGTCGCATTGATACTAGGCGTATCGGACGTTGCGATGGCTCAGGTGACACTTCCATCGGTGAATCTTGGATTTAAGACAACTCAAAACCCGAGTGAAGTGGTCAACACAGTCAAAATCATTCTGATGATGACTGTCTTGACGCTCGCGCCAGCGATTCTGATTATGATGACGGGCTTCACGCGTTTGATTGTCGTGTTATCGTTTTTGCGGCAGGCACTAGGCACGGCGCAAATGCCACCCAATCAGATCCTCGTCGGACTCGCTTTGTTTCTCACTTTCTTTATCATGCGGCCCGCCTTTGAAGAGGTAAACCAAAACGCGCTTCAGCCTTTTCTGGCAAACAAGGTGAATCAAGAGCAGGCAATGGATGCGGCGCTGGTGCCACTGCGAAGGTTTATGTTTAATCAAACGCGAGACGCAGATCTCGGCCTTTTCGTGAAGCTCGCAAAAATCGAAACACCAAAAACAAGACAAGATGTTCCTACAACAGTTCTGGTTCCCGCATTTATCATTTCAGAACTTAAAACAGCGTTTCAAATCGGGTTCATTATCTACCTACCCTTTCTTGTTATCGACATGGTGATCGCAAGTGTCTTGATGGCGATGGGTATGATGATGCTTCCGCCGGTTGTTATTTCGCTCCCATTTAAAATCATGCTGTTCGTGCTTGTTGACGGTTGGACGCTGTTGATCGGTTCAATGGTCAAAAGCTTCGGCTGAAGCGGAGGTCTTAAGTGACAGAAGAACTTGTCATGCGACTTGGGCAGGAAGCTCTAAAAACGACCGCGATGGTTGCGACGCCGATGCTAGGGGCGGCACTGGTCATCGGTCTGGTAGTCAGTATTTTTCAGGCCATCACTCAGATCAACGAAGCGACACTTACCTTCGTTCCAAAAATGGTGATTATCGGATTAATTCTGATGCTTGCCGGTCCTTGGATGATTGACGTTCTATCTACTTACACCATTGGACTCTACGAAAACTTACCGATGTTTGTGCGTGAATAGAGGAATCTAGGTGGCGCCGTTTCAAATCAATGAAACTGAAATTATGATCTTTGGCCTCTCGCTGATCAGAATTTCTGCATTTTTCGCCACGTGGCCGGTTTTTTCTCAGTTCAGCGTGCCCAACGCTGTAAAGGTTCTTTTCGCGCTGTCGGTCACATTTTGTGTGTTTCACGTTATCCCACGCACCGGCATTGACTCTGTTTCCCTTGAAACTGGTCTCGCATGGCTCGCTGTAAAAGAAGCCTTCATCGGAATCCTCATGGGCTTCGTCAGTCGATTGCTTTTCTACGCTGTCGAAATTGGCGGCCACATGATTGCAACTTCAATGGGATTAACAAGCGCCACGGTCTTTAATCCTGCAAGCGGCGCTAACTCGACCGTCATCGAAAAGTTTTATCTCGTCCTTTTGACGCTTCTTTTTCTCGGATTGAACGCACATCACACATTTCTCTCGGCGATGGTCGAGAGTTTTACGTCAATTCCTATCTCGCCGGCGGGCATTGATCTTGCTGCCTTCAATAGTCAGAAGGGCGGAGGAGAGATGATTCAGCAGGTGACTATTGCAGGACTGAAGATGGGAGCACCAGTAATGGTTGTTATCTTCTTCCTCAACGTCGCAATGGGCATCATTGGTCGCGCGGTACCGCAGATCAACGTGTTAGTGACATCGCTGCCAGTCAATATCCTGGCTGGACTTGTCGTGATGATTGTCACTCTACCTGCGCTGATTCTCGGGCTCGACAAAGGCATGGTGGATTTCGGGGAGATGCTCTTCAGACTTTTAAGATCGTTGTAAGTTAGTTAGGACGCGTTCGCTCAGGATGAGTGACGGCGAATACCCAAGGACGGGTCGGTAATGGCAGAGGACCAACAGGAACGGACCGAAGAGGCTACGCAACAGCGGAGAGATGACTTCCGCAAGCGTGGCCAGGTTGCACAGACCAGAGAGCTCGCAAGTGTACTTGTGCTGCTTGGGTCGGCGTTTTTATTCTGGGGTCTGGGTCGATTTGCTCTCGAGCAGGTTTCAGAACTTATCACGTTTATTTTGGGCCCGAACCTGGTTGAAGCAGTTCGCACCGGACAGGTCGAGCCGCTCGTATTTTTTGCCGTAAAAAAAGCGTTGTTCCTAGGCGGCCCGATTCTTCTGATGCTCATGCTGCTGTCGGGAATTTCAACTGTTGTGCAGGTGGGATTTCTACATAACGAAGAGGCAATGGATTTTAATCTTGAAAAGATTAATCCCATCAGTGGCCTTCAAAAAATATTCAGCATTCGGTCGGTTGTCGAGGGGCTCAAGTCACTCTTGAAATTGATTCTTGTGATCAGCATCGCTTACGCGCTGGTGAAAGATGAAGTCGACGTTCTCCATCGCCTAACGTTTTATTCCATTGAGCAAATCCTAGCCTACACTGGTGACCTTACCATTAAACTTTTAGCCGGCCTCGGTGTCTTCATGGCAGTGATCGCCGGCGCGGACTATTTCTTTCAGCGCTGGGATCTTGAAAAGCAGATGCGCATGACAAAGCAAGAGATCAAAGAAGAGCACAAATCTCGAGAGGGTGATCCGATGATCAAGGCTCGCATTCGCCGCATTCAGCGCGAAATGTCGAGTAAGCGGATGATGAAGGATGTACCTAAGGCGGACGTCATTGTTACCAACCCAACTCACATTGCCTGTGCCCTGATTTATGATCCGAACACCATGGCGGCGCCTAAGCTGATTGCGAAGGGCAGTGGTCTGATCGCTGAAAAGATCAAGGAAATCGCGCGCGAGAACGGCGTGCCTATTTTAGAAAACAAGCCTCTGGCGCGGGCCATTTTCAAAACTCTAAAGATTGGCCAAACGATTCCGCGAGAGCTGTTCACCGCTGTCGCTCAAGTTCTTTCGTATGTGTACCGGCTTAAGAAGAAGGTTGGGCGTTAATGGAACAAGTATTTCAATTTTTAAAACGCTTCGAGAAGTATTCCAAAAACGTCGACCTTTTAATGGCGATCGCAATACTAGCGGTCCTCGCCGTTATGATCATTCCGCTGCCTCCGCTGCTTTTAGATTTAGCACTTACCCTAAGCTTAGCGGCGTCGATTTTAATTCTGCTCGTTTCTTTGTATGCTAAAAAAGCGCTCGATTTTTCGGTTTTCCCCAGCTTGCTTCTGCTCACGACGCTTTTTCGATTGTCCTTAAACGTTGCTACCACGCGATTGATCTTAAGTGAAGGACACAACGGTTCTTCGGCGGCCGGTGCCGTGGTTCACGCTTTTGGAAGTTTCGTCGTCGGAGACAACTACGTCATCGGCTTCATCGTCTTCATGATTTTGATCGTCATCAACTTTGTGGTCATCACAAAGGGTTCTGGTCGCGTTGCGGAAGTTGCCGCTCGATTCACGTTGGACGCCATGCCCGGTAAACAAATGTCGATCGATGCCGATCTCAATGCGGGTCTGATCAACGAAGAGCAAGCTCGCAAACGTCGAAAAGAAATTGAAGGCGAAGCGGATTTCTACGGAGCGATGGACGGTGCCTCTAAGTTTGTACGCGGTGATGCAATTGCCGGTATTCTTATTATGGCGGTCAACATCATTGGTGGTCTTTTGATCGGAGTTCTTCAGCACGGGCTCGATATCGCAGCGGCGGCCGAAACATACACGAAGCTTACGATCGGTGATGGTCTCGTTACCCAAATCCCAGCACTGATCATATCTACAGCTGCCGGTATCATCGTTACTCGCACGGGTAGCGAAGATGACATGGGTACGGAAGTCGTGTCCCAGCTCTTTTTGAATTCGCGCGCGATGTACATCGGTGGCGGAGTCATTGCTTTCCTTGGCATGGTTCCGGGTCTCCCTGGAATTCCATTCTTCACTTTGGCCGGTGGTTTTGCTGGGATTGGTTGGCTGGTTGATCGTTTTCAAAAGGAAGAAGTTTCTGAAGCAAAGCGAAAAAGCGATGAGCAAGCGGCAAAACCGGAGAAAGAGAAGGTCGAAACACTTCTGCCTTTGGATCTTGTGGAACTCGAAGTTGGCTATGGGTTGATCAACATTGTTGAGAGCAACCAAAGTGGCGATCTGCTCGAGCGAATTGTGTCTATTCGAAAGCAGTTCGCACTCGACATGGGCATCATCGTTCCAAGCATTCATATTCGAGACAATTTACAGCTTGAGCCGGGTGAGTACCGGGTTCTTATTAAAGGCAATCGTGTCGGCGGCGGAACGTTGCGACCGGATTACCTAATGGCAATGGATCCAGGCAACACTACCGCGCGAGTTGATGGAATACCGACGCGTGAACCTGCCTTCGGTCTCGACGCCCTTTGGATTGGAAAGTCATCAAGAGAAGAAGCAGAGCTTGCAGGTTACACCGTCGTTGATCTGCCGACTGTCATGGCAACTCACCTTACGGAAATCGTTCGAACTCATGCGCACGAGCTTCTTGGACGTCAGGAAGTTGCAGGCTTGGTTGAAAATCTTAAGAAGTCTTATCCCAAAGTCGTCGAGGATCTCATTCCAGATCCACTTTCGATTGGAGTGGTGGTTAAGGTTCTTCAAAATCTCCTCCGCGAACAGGTTTCGATTCGCGATCTTTTGACTATCTTTGAAACTTTGGCTGATGAAGCTGGCCGCACAAAAGACGCTGATCTTTTGACAGAAAGCGTTCGCAAAGCAATGGCGCGAGGAATCTCGGCTCGATACAAAGACGACCGCAGCAAAATCAACGTCATGAATCTCGACTCGCGGCTAGAGGAACTAGTTTCGAACTCGCTTCTGCAGACGGACCAAGGTGTGCAGCTTGTGATGGACCCTCGAGCGGCTTCGGACATGATCGAAGGAATCGCGAGCACGATCGAACGGCACCCAGAAATCGCGGGTCAGCCAATTCTTTTAGTGAGCCCAACGACTCGGCGACACATATCGAAACTGACTAACAGGTTTATTCCTCAGCTTGTGGTTCTTTCGCACAACGAAATTTCAACTGACGTTAACATTCGCTCCGTAGCAACGGTGGAGATCGCCAATGCGGGTTAAGAAATTCGAAGCCAAGTCCATGAAAGATGCTTTGCGTATGGTGAAAGCCGAGCTTGGGCCAGAAGCGGTCATACTTGGTGCGCGCGAAAACAAACGATCTTTTGGAATCGCAGGAGAGACCTCTTTCGAAGTGACGGCAGCGGTTTCCGAATCGACCCTCCAAAAAAAGCGGTTTGTGGAGTCGCGCTTAAAAGAAGACGATAAAGAAAAATTTCGGACGGCGGACGCTCGCGCTCAAAGACGAATGATTGAAAAAATGGTCGATAAGCGAACGCAGTCACAAGCGGTAGCAGCTCGCCAAGCCAGCGACGCTGCGGACTGGCGTCCTCGTCCAATCACAAAAATCAGCTATATCGACATTCAAGATGAAGCTCCGGCGCAAGCACAAAAACCACGAGAAACTGCAAAGGTTTATGCGCCTCGTGCAGGCGTTCGGCAACCGGCCCAATCGCTTGGTCAAACTTCCGTTCAAGCTTCTGCAGCTGCGGTGAAGCCGGCACCGAAAGCCACGAGACCGCCTGCAAGCATCGATGGGATAGAGGCAAATCGAAGCGGAATGGCGGATGTCCGAGGGAAAATTAGAAGTCTTGCTCGTGAAGCGTTCGAAGCGGGCGGCATGATTGAATCCGCTCCACCCAAAGCCACAGTGCCCACAACGGCAGTAGGCCATTCAGCTGGTCAAAATGGAGCGCAAGAAATAATTTCTTTGAAAAGTGAAATTCATCGACTGCAAAGTCTGCTTGAGGGATTTCAAAAAGTTCCGCAGACCTTTCAAGGGGCGGCACATCCCGGGGCTGAGTTTGGGTTAGGTTACGATTTTAGCCGGTGCTATCAAAAGCTAGTTGAAGCCGGGGTGGCGGGCGATCTCGCGGCGGAAATTTTAACGCGTGCTTCGCAAGAAATCGATTCGTTCAACGCCAAAAAGCCTGCCATTGTCGAGGCGTGGGTGGCGAAATGGCTGCTTCATAATATTTCAGTTTGCACCCGGCCATTGGCGGGCAAAGTTCACGTCTTCGTTGGTCCAATGGGTGGAGGAAAAACCTCACAGCTAGTTAAGACGGCCGCGCAGCTTGTGATTCGCGAAAAGAAAAAAGTGGCGATCGTTACTACAGATACGTCAAAGGTCGGCGCCGTCGATCAATTAAAGATTTATTGCCAGATTCTAAATGTTCCGTTTGCAATCATTCGCGATCGCTCTGAATGGGAATGGCTAGAAAGCCAGTTAGGCTCGATCGATCACGTTCTCATCGATTCGCCCGGCCTTGGCCTTCGCGATATGGACGAAATTCAAAAGATTCGTTCCCTTATGCCGTCGGCAGAAGGTGCAGCGATTCATTTATGTCTTTCGTCCTCGATGAAAGAGTCCGACGCGCTAGAGGTGGTCCGCCGCTTCCGCGTTGTCCAACCGACAGATCTGGTTTTTACCGCTCTCGATCTCAGCGTTCAACACGGAGTAATTGCCACCGTGCAATTGCGCTCCGGACTTCCGATTCATTCGTTCGGTATCGGCGCAAGGGTCCCCGAGGACTTCGAGGTCGCCACCAAGGAACGAGTCCTAGATCTTCTTTTCAAACTTAGCAGCCTCAAGCGCACCACGGAGAAATAAGTAATGGGTTATTCAAGTGAAGTAACAGGTCGGTCCACTAAAGTGATTTCAGTGACGTCAGGCAAAGGTGGAGTTGGCAAAAGTACGATCGTCGCCAATCTTGCGATCGAGTTTGAAAAACGGGGCAAACGCGTGCTTCTTTTTGACGGAGATCTTGGAATGGCAAACCTCGATATCATGTTCCAAGTGAAACCGACGATGTCGGTCGCCGACGTGATTCATGGGGGAGCAGATCTGCGTGATGTTTTAGTGCCGCTGACTCCTTCGATAAGCCTGATCCCTGGCGGAACCGGTGTGTTTGAACTGCAAAAGCTCCCGACAAGTGCCAAGCAAATATTGCTTGATCAAGTTAGTGACCTCGGCACGATCTACGACATTATGCTTATCGATACTGCCCCCGGCATTGCTGATAACGTTCTCTATCTAAATTCAGCGGCGCAGGAAATCACAGTCGTCTTAACGCCGGACCCATCATCCCTGGCGGATGCCTACGCTCTTATAAAAGTACTGAACGTTAGGCAGCGTGAAACGAAATTCAACGTGATCTGCAATCAAGTCCGAGACGAACAAGATGGCCAGAAAATTTTTGATCGCCTCCAATCCGTCGCCGCTCGATTTTTACCTGTGTCGCTTTCTTATCGTGGGTCAATTCCGTCCGATCCGCATTTGCGGCAGTCCACACGCTCACAGCAGCTAGTGTGTCGAACTTTTCCCCAGGCGGAGTCCGCAAAAGCAATAAATGCATTGGCGAATTCTCTCTTGGGAGTTGAACAAGCTGGATTCGGCGAGGTCGAGTGTAAAGGAAGTTTACAGTTTTTCTGGAAACAGTTAATCGGCGCAGCCTAACTAACTGCCATCTAGTTTTTAAGGCCAGGCCAGACGGCGAGGCCAGGATAATCTCAAGTTTCACGAGGTCTGGCATGAAACAGTCAGGACTTCAAACGGCCCGGCGAAAAGAGTAACCTTAAAGTGTTACTCGAAGGAAAAATGAGGGAATGATGAATAACTCGTTACTCAAGAAGTATAAGGAAGAGCCCACGCGCCTGAACCCAAAAGAGCGTGAAGAACTCATCCGTGAATATACGCCGCTGATCAAATTCATCGCGCAAAAAATTGCGGTTCGTCTTCCCTCAAACATCGAGCTTGATGACCTGATTTCAAGCGGTGTTATTGGTTTGATGGACGCGATCGAAAAGTACGATCCCACGCGTGACAATAAATTTAAAACTTATGCTGAGTTTCGAATTCGTGGAGCGATCTTAGACGAACTTCGAGCTCAAGATTGGGTGCCGCGCTCGGTCCGCGACAAGGCGAAGCTTCTAGACAAAACAGTTGCCGATTTAGAAGCGGCGACAGGGCGTCAGGCTACGGACGAGGAAGTGGCAGCGAAGCTTAATATGACGTTGGACGAATTCTTCGAACTTGTTAATCAGGTTCGTCCGGTGTCGGTATTATCGATTGACGAAATTGCGTCTTTTTCTAACGTCGATAAGAAATCTTTGATGTCTCTTCTGGAAGACGTAAAAGTCGCCAACCCATACATTCAGCTAAATTTGAAATCCGTCAAAGACGTCATCACCGGTGCGATCGAAGAGCTGCCGGAGCGCCAGCGTCTGGTCCTGTCTTTGTATTACTACGAGGATTTGAACTTGAAGGAGATTGGTAAAGTCTTACGCGTGACTGAGAGCCGTGTGTCGCAGTTACATGCACAGGCAATCAGCCGTCTTCGTCAGAAGCTAACCGCTTTCTTTAAAGAACAGAATAACGAAGCTAGTTAAAGGTCCTTATTAAAATTCGGGCCCTTAATTTCAATATGGGCCTCGAAAGCTCCGATACATCAGTATATGGAGAAGGGGCATTTTCTATTCCTGCTTTGCAGGTCATTTGTATTCGCGCTGCTTCTCGTTGTGACTGCGGATATCTCGGTGGCACGCGTGCCACTCGATGTCGCCACAGTCTCCAGACTTACGAGTCTAACCTTAAGCGCTATTCCTGAATTCAAAGCGATGGATGAAATTGCCGAAACCTCAAACCTGCGGGTGGCGGCTTACGGCGGTACTGCTCGTGAAGTTACCGATCTTGTCATCGAACGTGTGAACACACTCGGATCCGTCGACGCCTACGTCAATTGGCTAAAGAGCCAAAGCAATATCTCCATTGTCGATTGGCATCGCTTGCAAAGTGATTTGGATGTCATGTTGATACCCAACGAAGGCGCGGATGTGCCGATATCTCCGCAGAGAATGGCAGAGATAGATGCGGTGAGAAAGAAAATCGACCTTCGATTTCCGCAGAGTGTCTTCTACAAACGAATTGACCTCATCGTCCCACAAGAGTTTTTTGTAAAGTATCCGGTTGGTAATGAACACTTCGAGCCGATCTCTAACTTGGCGATTACGGCCAAGGGAGTCGAACGGCTTCCGCAACTGAATGTTGAATTTGACGGTAAGAAAATCAACATGGGCGACGAGGGGCTGCGGCAGTTCGCTTCGGGACAATTGGATTTTCGCCTCAATCCGTCAGCTGTGCCGGGTTCAGGGACGAATAATACTTTCGGACTTTTAAGACAGGCACTGCGGTGGATCCGCTATCTTTCAGAATATCCCGATTCGGAAGTCACGCCCGAGACCGACAAAACGATTCGGACCGTTGTTCAGCAGCTAGAGCGTGATGCTTCGGGTGAGGTTCAGACTTTGCTTCGCGACGGACACAGTAAATATAAGCCAGGAAAGCCGAGCTTTGCAGAGGGCGCAAAGCTCATTGAGCAGCTGGAAAAGCTTCAATTGTATTCGAAGAATTCTGCGAAAACACGCAAGCTGCTTGAAACATATGGGATCGTCAAAATGGCAGAAGCAGCGGGGATCGCGAAGGAACGTATCTTAGTTCCTATTCCGCAGCGACCGAAAGACATCCCGGTGGCTGGGAAAAAATTGGGGAAGGAAATTGTTGTCCGACATCGCACAAGCCTCAACGCTGCCCAGAATATTTCTCGCGGTGCACTCTGGGCTTCCAACGACAGCTCTATGATCGGAGATAAAGCGATGCAAGCGGCAAACGGCCCAGGGCTTTACGCCGCCCACGAATTCGATTCGCTGTCTTATGGCGACCATTACGTTTCTATTACTCTCAGCGCCGAGGCCGTTGAGGGAGTCGACTTTCGACGTCAGGGGCAGTGGTTTGTCATCATGACCGAGAACGCAATCGCGAGAGATGCAGGCGGCAATCGAAAAATCGATAGGGTCACCCAAAAAGAACTGCTTAGAAATTTAACCGAGATCCTGGATAATCGCGGTTTACAGAGAAAAAATCGTCTTTCAGTGTTGCGTGGTATCGGCGGTTTATTGAATCCAGAAACTTCTTCGGCTGACTTTGATTCTTTCAAAAACGTTTATGCACAGGCTGAGCAGCGCGGTATTGGTCGAGAGTTCCTCGCATCGCTCTTGTCGCGACCGCATCTCGATTCACATCTTTCAAATCTCCAGTCGCCGCTCCGCAAATGGTTGAGCGCAGAAATGAAATCTGGATTCGACACAGATAGTATCACTTCTCATACTGGCCGAATAAACGCTGCAGAACTCGTGATCCCAGCTGGAATGACTGATCAGGCAGAGATCGCAGCACTTCCGGCGCAAATCAAACGAGACTTTTTAAACGTCACCTATGCGCTACCCGAGGAAATGCGTGCTCGCTATGACGCTCGATTAAAAATTTTGGAAACCGAATCTGACCCGTCCTTTCGACTTGCGGTCGAATTTTGGAAGTCAAGTTCGAGAATTCCCGATGAAGCGTCGGAACAGCGGGTGCTTGCATTACTTAAAGAAATTCCGAATCCTGACCGCGCCACTCTTTCGCAGGTTCAGCGGATGGTTGATTATTCGAAGAAGTACCCG
This sequence comes from Deltaproteobacteria bacterium, assembly GCA_017302795.1. GTDB lineage: Bacteria > Bdellovibrionota > Bdellovibrionia > Bdellovibrionales > JAMPXM01. The sequence continues at coordinate 288,479 of JAFLCB010000002.1, forward strand.
GCAAGTATCGGTGAATATCTTTATCAGCATCTTGACCTTATCGACGATCCGGCCGAGCGCGCAAGGATCGCGATTCGTGCTGGCTATGTTCGACCAGATCTTTTTCGAGCGTTGAACATCGACGGGCAGAGATCAGAAGTAAATATTCGAAATTTGGTTAAGAGATTGGGTCCAACAGATGCGATGAAGAAAACAGCGGCGGAACTCATGGCGTCCCGCGATCCGAAGGCGCAAGCAATAGCTGTCCGGATCGGCGCAGCTCAGGCTTCCTTTTCAGATATTCCGCTCGAAAAGTTAGCTTTGGATTTCGATTTTCGCGGCCTACCAGAAGATGTTCTGGAAGAAGTGTTTAAAGGATTTCAGGCGCAACCTTCTGCAACTATTCGGCACGCGCAGCATTTGCATGCACTTTCGCGAGTGAAACTTTCTGAGGATTCGATGCGAGCCGGGCCCCTTCGCAGAGCGGTTATCAGCGCAATCTCAAATGGTGGAGTCGAAGCTTTGCGTGCGGTATCAGATCTGAACGGAGATGCCCTGTCGAATTTGGTCAGAGAATTGTCAGATCGCAAGAAACGCGATCTCCCGACGGAAAAGTTACTTTTGGAATGGCTAGAGAAGACTTCCGACGCGAAGATGCAGTCGGCAATCCTGGACTACTTTTGGAAATCGAGTCTTACGTTTGGGCGCGACCAAGCATCCAAAGAAGAACCACTTTTCAAAATCGCGGCGCAACTGGCAGAGAAAAGTACTGACCCCAATGTCCGTCGGAATGCTTATGGTGTCCTGTCTTGGAATTTTCGCGATCGACCCGAGGTTTTAGAAATTGCAGCGCGCAATATTGGGACTGAAACAGACCATCATGTCCTGCAATCGATTTACGGAGCCGCTCAGTCAGCCGTTTATGAAAAGCCATTTGGCACCTACAACGACGAATTGGCAGTTGCTGCCTTTGAGGCGATGTCGAAGAATCCCGCAGGAAACCCGCAGCATGCCAAGTTCATGTTGGAGTGTCTCGAATGGCAGCGAGGTGAACCTCTGCGGCGGCAGGCGTACCTAGATCAGATCAAAAGCCTCAGGCCTCCCGATCCAGTTCCAGCTCCGGTAAAAATAAATGCAGTGGTTTCCGGGCCCGTCGCTTTGGAACAGACGGCTCCAGTGGCAATAAGGGCCGCTTCTTCAACGGATGCAGTGCCGCCTAGCACTCAGCAGCTGAAAGGCCTAAGGCGTTTCCTGCCAGAATGTGCAAAGTGGTTCGAAAAATTGCGAAAGCGTTAAGCCTTCAATCGCTCTTCAAGAATGTTTCTAATTTTTAGCATCAACCTATTTTCCATCTGACGAACGGCCTCGCGCGTGACGCCATACTTTTCGCCGATTTCTTGAAGTGTCAGAGGTTCATCGGCAAGGAGGCGATCCTCCAAAAGTTCTCGCTCACGATCATTTAGCGAGCCGCGCAATTCCTCAATACCTTCGTGAAGAAGTGAAAGCATCTCGTCTTGGCCAATTTTTTCATCGATCGGCAAATCATTTGATGCCTCAAAATCTAGGAGAGTGGTTTTTCCAGAATCATCGACCGAGGTTTGCAGCGAAACATCGCGACCTTTTAGCCGCATACTCATAGATTCAACATCTGATTCGCTGACACCCAATCGACTGGACAGCAACTGAACTGTTGGCTCTTCGCCCATGGACTCGAGAAGGTCTTTCTCTTTTTGCAGCCGATAAAACAATTTTCTTTGTGACTGAGTCGTACCAATGCGAACCATCGAATACTGTCGCATGAGATAATCCTGAATGTAGCCGCGAATCCACCAGACTGCGTACGTGATCAATCGTACGCCTTTGTAAGGATTGAACTCCCTAACGGCGTGCATAAGACCAACGTTGCCTTCTTGGACAAGATCAATGAGGCGTGCACCAAATCGTGAATATTCGGCAGCGACTTTGACAACAAACCGAAGATTGCTTGTGACCAGTGCTTCGGCGGCTCGTTTGTCTCCGGTCTCGCGGTAGCGCCGAGCTAACTCTTGTTCCTGCTCTCTCGTAAGAAGCGGGTAACGGCGGACTTCCGCCATATAGATTGCAACCGGGTCAGAGCTGGTCGAATCGGCTGTCGTCAAACTCTTGCTGTTGGAAGCAATACCGGTTTGATCGATAGGCTTTTTTGAAATCAGATCTTTAATTTCTGCAAATTCGGGCTCGCGATCGGGACTCAGGCTTTTCGAAGCGTGATCTTGCCAGCCCCGAGACTGCCATTCGTCGGCTTCTTCGGCCACCCGACGAGGAAAATCCAAATCTGATTCCACATCTTCGGAGCCGTCCGCAACGGGATCGACGATTTCTGCCTCTACCGAACGAACTTCACTGGCCGGCCGCTTAGGCCGCGCAGCGGTTTTGGATTTCGTCTTTCCAGAAGTAGCCTTCGGCTTTGTCACAAGTCTCTTTCTTGATGGCTTTTTCAATTAAGATTTTCGCGGTTGTCTAGTTTAGGTGAGGGCCCTCGACATTTTTTTCTCGAGTGTCGCCTGCACCATGCCCTTTACCGGTAAAAGCATCAACGGTAGATCGACTTCGATCGTCACGTTGGAGCCAGTTCCCTGGGCCGTAACATTGAGCTCAGCCGAAAACTTGGAACCCTTTATCAGTCCCGAATGGCTATTGTCGCTGAAGCTAACCTTGCACGATGCGTCCATTTTTCTTAGGTCCTGATCATTTTCGAGCAACTGTTTCATTCGCGAGTAGGCTTCCGCCTGGCTCAGCGCCGACTTCGATTCAACTTTGAATTTGGGCACGATTTTCTCCGGGTCAAGTTGATGCTCTATGTTAGAGCTTTTAGCTTGTTAGCCTACGACGTCCCGTGGCCTAAGTCAGTCGGCTTCGTGACTGGTATAAGTATTCGTTTGCGCAAGCCAAACCCTTTTCATGATTGGCTTTTTTACGAACTGGCACTAGGCTAGAGGCTTTACCCAAGCGGAATCCCTCAGGCATATCCCCTCTGGCATATTCCTCTGGCATATTCCTCTGGCATATTAGGAGTACCACCTGTGTTGAGCACTGAAGTTTCTGGAAAATCTTCGACAGCGAAGTTTGTGGCTCAGATTAAGCGTTCGCATTACGCCGGCAACCTTCGAGTCGAGCACGCCGGTCAGACAGTTGTCATAATGGGATGGATTGATGGCCGACGAGATCATGGTGGCCTTATTTTTGTCGATGTTCGCGATCGAGAAGGCACTGTACAAGTGGTACTCGATCCTGCAAATCCTGCGATGGCTGCAGCAAAGGAACTTCGCGCGGAGTTCGTCGTTGGGATCCGCGGTTTAGTGCGTGCGCGTCCAAGCGGAATGACAAATAAAAAACTTGCTACTGGTGAAGTTGAAGTTGAGGCCCAAGAGATTGAAATCCTCAGTGAGGCAAAGACGCCGCCGTTTCAAGTGAACGACGATTCCGTTGGCGAAAATCTGCGTCTGAAATATCGCTATCTCGATATTCGGTCCCAGCGCCTCAGCGGATATCTGCGTAAACGACATGAAATTGTTCGCACAGTTAGAAACTATCTTTCTGACGAAGGATTTACGGAAGTCGAAACGCCTATTCTGTATAAATCAACGCCCGAAGGCGCACGGGACTACCTTGTACCTTCGCGCGTGAATCAAGGTACCTTCTACGCGCTTCCGCAATCTCCTCAGACGTTGAAGCAGCTTTTGATGATCGGCGGAATGGACCGCTATTTTCAAATCGCTCGGTGTTTCCGAGACGAAGATTTGCGCGCAGATCGCCAGCCAGAGTTTTCACAAATCGATATCGAGATGAGCTTTGTTGACCAAGAGGATATCATCGCGGTGAACGAAAAGATGGCGCAGCTGATTTGGAAGAAGTTCCGCGGTGTCGAGCTTGGTCCGATTCCAAAAATGAAATTCATCGATGCTATGAACCGCTTTGGTTGCGACAAACCTGACATGCGTTTCGGTCTTGAACTGCAAGACCTCACGGCAAAAGCCGGGGGCACAGGTTTCAAGGTTTTTGACGACGTCCTAGCAAAAAATGGCGTGATTAAAGGTCTTGGGGTTGAGCAGGCGGGTGATATGTCGCGCGCGCAGATAGACAAACTTGTCGAGATCGCCAAAAAAGGCGGCGCCAAAGGACTTGTTTGGATCAAAGGCGACGTGAATGGGACGCTCACTTCGGCCGTTAGCAAAGCGCTTCCTGAAGAGAAGGTAAAAGACTTTCATAAGACACTTTGCCCCTCCGGCAAAGGCTTGTCTTTAATCGTTGCCGACACCTTCGATACAGCTTGCTCGGCGCTTTCGGCGCTGCGTTTGCACTTTGGCCGCGAATTGAAGTTGATCGACGAATCCCAAGACAAGTTTCTGTGGGTCGTGGATTTCCCTTTGTTTGAGTACGATGCAGAAGGTGGTCGCTGGAACGCACGTCACCATCCGTTCACATCGCCACAGAATCAGCACATGGACATTCTCAAGAATGGCGAGGAAAAACGTTACGGTGAGATTCTGGCCAAAGCCTATGACCTTGTTTGCAACGGCCACGAGATCGGCGGCGGGTCCGTGCGGATTCACCGCAGCGATGTTCAAGCTTCGATGTTCAAGGCCCTCGGTATGTCGCTGGAGGAAGCGAAGGAAAAGTTCGGTTTCTTCATGGAGGCCCTCACTTACGGAACCCCGCCTCACGCGGGGATTGCTTGGGGCGTTGATCGTTTGACGATGATTCTTTGCAACACAGACGCAATTCGCGATGTCATTGCGTTTCCAAAAACAGCGAAAGCGACGGACCTTATGGCCGATGCCCCGAACACCGTTTCCCGAGATCAACTGATCGAACTCGGGATCCGTTTAGCTCCGGGCGTAGGTGAAACGCCAGCGACCTCCTAATAATTATTTCGTCACTCTTTGTTTTCGTCCCGCTGGTCTAGCTTGGACGGCGGGAAGCGACTGGCAATCGGCATGGCCAAAGTGCTGAGGGTGTTTCTTTCGAAGTGATTCACATTTTTCTCGAAACAGAAACGGTGCAATCCATTCTGGATGCAATGTCGGGTAGTTCGGGCAACTCAAAATCATGGCGAGTGCTAACTTCTTCTGTGCCTCCGTTGGTGCGACACGATTGTAAAAGTCGCGCTCGATTTCTAAAACCGGCAAGCCGTCGCCCATAGACGATACTTCTGGCCCAAGTGCTTTTCTCGAAGTGCGCGCCATAAAATCTTTTTTGAAAGATAGAACTCCAATACTGCCGTCAGGAAAAAAAACCGAGAAGTAGGCGTCAACGCTTTCGCTGGGCGGCTGAACTGGCACATACGTTCCCGAAGCAATATCAAAGACCAAAGCAGTTCGGCTTTTTAGCCCTGCAATATGGGCGGGAAAAGTGATCATCCCGCCATCGTAAGAAAAGGACACTTTGCTGGTTCCAAAGCCGAGATCTGCAACTTGCCGGCAATGACCTCCAGGCATGGTGATATCATAAACGATAGTGGTTTTAGTCGCCGAGCTAATCGTAGCGAATCTGCGGCCATTTCGCGACATCATCGGCAGCGCCCAGTCGAGATCACCACGATTGCTTAGGTTGCCGCAGAGTTTCGTCGGTTTGCCGATTGCGACAATCTTTCCGTCTTTTTCTTGGTAGTCGTTTATGACGCCTCTCCCTTCGCCAGTTAGCACTCGGTAAAAAGTCTTACCGCTCTGATCATTAAGCTGACCTACTGATTGATACCATCCCGTGTGGTCTTTGAATTCTGCTACTGGTTTTGCGTTTTTATTACCTCGATTTAGGTCTTCGACTTTGTAAAATCGAACCGGAACCGGATGTACATAATATTTCCCATCAAGTGTTGGGTAGGGATCAATTCCCTTCGTGATTTCGGTCGTGCGACGCGTTTTCAGGTTATAAACTTTTGCTCGAGTTTGGTTGACCATGATTCGGCTTGCCCAGCGGCCATTCATCATCAATCTGTCGTTCCCAAGGGGTTGCGAGAAATATCCCTCCGTGCCATTCAGTGAATGACGTTCATTTCGCGGCCTTTCTATCAAACAAGAACGCTCTAGTTCGAGTTCCGCTGGTAAAGCTGACGACTGAGCGGCTTGAATCGAAACCAAAGAGATCAGGATAAAAAGACCCGAACGATTCGCTATTGAACGATTAAAGATCACTTTTTTCCCTTCGCTTCCGAAGCGGAGTCCGTTAGCCACTTCTTCCAAACCGTTTTCGGTTTGTGTCCTGAATATGCGTCACTTTGCAATTGGCCATTAATAGAAGCCAGAACGGACGGGAACTGTCTGCTTAACCCGCGATACATGTAGCCTGTTTGATCGAGCGAGGCCCACTGGACAGCAACCTTCGAAATGAGCGACTGTTGTTCCGCGAGTAAGTCTTTTTGAACCTGCGACTGCTGCTCAGATGGCATATTTCGATCAGCCAGAAAAACGACCTCGAATTTGAGGTCATTTGCAATTTCGAGAATTGAAACCATTCCTTCTACAGAAAGTGGCATTGCCGTCGAGTAGCTATAATATAGAGTGTTTCCGCTTTTTAGTCCTGATTGGTTTTTCCGAGCGTCTTTCAGCGTCTTCACGAATTTATCCGCGTCGAACAAACAGTCGCTGGAATTTGATATTTCAACGGCCTCCGACCGATCGTTGTCAGAGTAAATTATGCGGGAAGAACGGAGCTCGGCATTTCCTGTGGTCGTTTGAATTTGGATCCAGTTCAAGGACTTACGATCAAAAGCGTTCCACGTTTGAACAGAGCCGATCGTAGGCGCAGACTGCCAATCCCATCGATGCAAGTTTAAATCGGTCAGCGCGATTGATAATTGATTGCGACACTCAGTCGGAGAGATGTTTTCTAACACACCGCTCATTTTAACTGCCGCCGAATTTGAGGTCGAAGTACAAAATAAAATGCTCGTAGTAATAAAGAACTTTGCGAACACAGAGAGCAAGCGATGGTTCATATTAATTTAGTTTGAAATGAGTTTGATGAAAGTTGTAGCTGACCTTCAATATCGAAGGTCTAGTATTCCGTTTTCACACTCGACTAAATTCCAGTTTTACCCTCGACTCCGCAGCTTTGTCTCAAGGTGAGCCGACAAGAGACTGCGAGGCACATGATGTGACTCACGCACACTCGAGCGAAGGGTGTGCACCGACAGGAGGTTGGTATGGAGAAGATCAGCGGAATTTTGCCTAGTTCATCGCGAGTTTCATCCGTTGATATGAAAGACGCTGCACCCATTCGCCCCGGAACACCTAGTTTCGGAAGACCAGAAGGCGTTTCTTCCTTACGAGACGCAAAAATCGGTGAAACAGCGGCTAGGGCCGCAAAAATCAATCAAGACCGTCTTGACTGGAAATCTAAGGATCTCAATCAGGCCGCTCTGGCTCGCGAGATTTCTGAAAGCTTTTTCATCAACCGAAAGGCCAATGCCGTGAATGAAATGAATGTCGACGCGGGAATGACGGAGCTAAGGGGAGATACTGCCAATCAGGGGATCCCTGCCGCAATGATGTCGGCGAAAGCCTCGGCGCCAGCCGGTTTTGACTCGAGAATCGAATCTGTTGTTGAATCTGTAACGAGTGATTTTGGCGATTTGGCTACTGATCTTGCTCCCGTTGAAATGAACGAATCGCCCCAATCCGATGCGCCAGCTGGCCTTTATCCGAGAGGCAGTTTTGTCGACGTCCGTGCATAAGTGAGATTGCTTCCATGTCGATAGAGCGTGGAAAAACAAAAGCCAATATCTTCCAGCGAGGCGACCTGGTGAATACTTCCCAGTCGCCTTTTCCCGTCTTCGTCCTTTTCAGCGACGACAATGAAGTCGATACTTGAATGAATCAGCGAGCGAACTGTGTGAGTGGTCCACTGTGGTGCGCCCATTTGCACGAGCATTTCCAGGCGCAGCAATGCCTCGCGCGGTGTTGCTGCGTGAAGTGTCCCCCAGCAACCCCTGTGACCGGTGGCAAAAGCCATCAATAGGTCCTTTGCCTCTCCGCCGCGGACTTCACCCATGACAATTCGGTCGGGCCGCATTCGCAAACAGTGCTTGAGGAGATCTCCGAGGCCGAATTCCGTGTCGCCAGCGACTCGTGCAGGTTTGGAAAGAAGTTTTGTACTTACGGCGTTCGGTATCGCAATCTCGTCGGTGTCTTCGATCAGCAAGATCCGCTCGTTTGAACCGGTTGCGTTCAGGCAGGCTGAAAGAGCCGAGGTTTTTCCGGCTCCGGTTGCTCCCACAACAAGTACATTGGATTTCTCATCTACGATTTTCTCTAAAAGTTTCCTTCCGCTGTCATCGACCCAACCCAGTTCTCTAAGCTCATCGAGTGACCATTTTTTATTGCGGATTCTTCTGAGTGTGATGTTGGGCGTTTCACTGACAATCGGGAGACCCGCGACGTGAACTCGGAAATCTCTCCATCGGCCGTTAGCAAAAGGCTGTGTTTCATCGGTGTTTGTACGCGCTTCTCGCGTCAGCCGGTGAACAAAGCTTCGGAACGTCGTGTGATTTAAAAACCTGTCTGAGTGAGGAATCAACTTTCCTTTCCGTTCGAGCCAAATCACTTCGGGTGAAAGAATGAGGATCTCGGTAACGTCGTCGTCACCGATCGCCGAGTGGAGCGGCCCAAATTCAAATAGCTCTTCAAGCACACGGCGTTTCGTAATTTCGCTCAGATGGAGAGTCGCTTTATCTATGCACGTTTCAAGGGCGACGTCGCGATCGCGGTTAATACGATCCAATACTGGCGTGTGCTTGAGACTTGGAATTTCTTGAATGGCACGTAACGTTGATTCCGCTTGCTTAAAAACTTCAGCATTGAAGAGGGTATTTTCACTAGATTCCATTTTCGCCCTCGCTTGGCGCATTTGGAAAATAGACTTCGGGCGTAACGAAGACCAAGAGTTCGGTAAGGTTTTGGTTAAAGTCTTGGCTTTCGAACAGTCTTCCAAGAATAGGGATGGAGTTTAATAGAGCGACCCCGGAGACCGCTTTCGATTCTTCTTTCTTTATTAGCCCCGAAAGCACGACAGTTTGAGTTCCCTTGAGATTGAACTGAGTATCAATTCGATTTGTGAGAATTCCCGGTACAGTGTCGACTTTGTTGGCCCCATCGAGCGACGAAATTTCGGTGCTAAGCTGAAACTTCAAACGTCCCAGGCGATCTGCCCGTGGCTGAACATGGAGCATGATTCCGTATTTTTTCCATTCAACTTGCGATGTGCGAATAGTGGAAATTTTAATAGGTATTTCACCACCGGCGAAAAACTTTGCCTCTCCTCCCGAACGGCACAACAGATTGGGCATAGCTAAAATCCGACCATCACCGGAATTTTCAAGTGCTTCGATTTTGGCGGTGAGCGATTCGCTCGACACCACAAATGAGGAGGCCGCGCTAACCGTCAAATCTTGAGGCCATCGAATCCCCAGCAATTGCCTCTTGGAACGACGGATTTCCGCAAGGACAATCTGTGTTCGAACCATCGGTTCGAGCTCATTTAACGTTGCCGAGGTTTCAAGCGATAAACCAAGGGTGGTCACTGCTAGAAGTTGAGTTGCCGAATGCTTCGGCCCCTCAGTGCCGGAGGTCAGCCGGATTCCCGATTCATCTATACGCAAAAAGTCGCCCGGCCACGCTAGCTTCTTTAGTTCTCCGTCGATTGCCCTATGTAGGTCTCCTCGGATCGGGGCAAAGGTGTTGGCTTCAAGGCGCCAAGCAATTCGATGAGTTTTTGCTATTGCTACTAAGTTCTCCCAATCATCAATTCGCAGTAGTTCGCCGGTCACGACGACTTGCGGAAGCGCGGCTGGGTCAAGCGTGAGCCCGCGGCGTAAACTTAAATAATCGTTAAAGCGGCGGGCCGCTTCCGCGACTTTTCTTTCTGTCACGTAAATGGTTCGATCTTGAAGCAAAGACTCGTCTCGCTTGTCGCGGACATCGCCTCCGCGGGACGAGATAAAGCGCATACTTGTTCTGCCCGTACGACGGCCGGTGAGAATGATGCTTGATCCGATAGATCGGGCTCGGACTATCCCACCGTCGCTTATATGAATTTTCGATGCGTTTGGGATTTCTAATCGCACCGATTCTCCTAAACCGATGATAGAGGTTTTCGCATTGGCCCCCAGTGCGAAAAAAGAAGAAGCTGCAAGAAGGGCATAAAGCAGGCGTCTTTGCAGGCTGGGGCTCAAGGATCGGATGATTAACAAATTGCAAATGGGCTTTGGGGCATTCATAGGTTTGGCCTCGCTGGCGGAAAAAGCGTGATGCTTTCGCAGTTCTGCAAGAGCGGTAAACCTCTGAGATCGAACTATTCGACAATAGAGTGAAGAAATTTGTCCGAGTTCCGGATATCAGTGTTGGAGGGAGTCAGGATCAATTCCGATTGAGAAGCTTGCAACGACTTTTCCTGCTTTAGAAGCCAGCTCAAGTTTAGAATCCTGCAACTTTAAAAGGGCGTTACAAATACTGAGGCCGAGCCCAGTGCCGACCGAGTGATTCAACGTGTTTTCGTTGAGCGTAAATGGCTTGAAAAGATTTTGAATTTTTCTTTCGTCGATGGCAGGTCCGAGATTTTCAATCGAGATTTTGTAAAGTCCGCCTGCAATGGTTTTTCCGCTAACTTGGATTTCGCTGCTTGCGGTGGCGAACTTCACAGCGTTGTGGGTCAGTCGACGAATCACATTTTTCAATATTTTTTCATCGCCAATGAAGTTTTGATTTTCGATGTCGAAACGAATCTCAAGGTGTCGATCCGACGCAATTTTTACGACGGGATCAGTTAGAAGTTTTTCGCTTAGTACCGACTTCGAGGTTAAGGATCTCAAATCTAGTTTGGTTTGCTTCGTCTCTGCCGAAACCAACTCTAAAGAGTCATTGATCATATCTTGCAAACGAGTTGCGGCGGTGCGGATGCGGCTGAGATAACGCTGCTGATCGACATCGAGCTTTGTTTCACCCAAGAGGTCCGTAAAACTGAGCATTGTTGTGAGAGGTGTTTTTAATTCATGGTTCACTAGCACCATGAATTGGTTTTTCGCTTGATCCAAGGTTTGCAGTTCGTCGAGGGCCTCCTGCAGCGCTCGATTCTTCTCCATCAGCTCTTGGCCGAGCTCATACCGTTCGACAGCTTTGTCGATCGTGTTAACGAGATCGACGGGGTCCCAAGGTTTATTTACGTAGCGATAAATTTGCCCGCTATTGATCGCTTCAATAACGACTTCAATATCGGCGTAACCCGTCAGCAAAATACGGATGGCATCGGGGTGGGTGGAGAGTGACTTTGTTAGAAATTCAACGCCAGTCATTCTCGGCATTCGTTGATCGCTGATGATCAAGGTAACTCGATTTTTGTCCAGAATCTTAATAGCGTCTGCGCCTGAAGTCGCCTTTAGTACCTTGTACTTCGTACGAAAGAGGCGCTCGAGCGCATCTACGTTATCAGCTTCGTCATCAACGCAAAGAATGGTGTGCTTCATCAGTTATTTCTAGTGTAGGATTTAATCAGAGGAACCTGCAATACGG